>QCJB01000011.1 GCA_003216295.1 Prochlorococcus sp. AG-402-P16
TCGCTAACATCCTCATTGGACAAAACAAACTTCAAGAAGCTGAGATAACTTGTCGTAAAGCGATCGAGCTCAATCCAAATCTATTTAACTCTCATTTTCTTCTCGCTAACATCCTCATTAGTCAAAAGAAACTTCAAGAAGCAGAACTAGCTCTTCGCAAAACTATTGAACTTAAACCTGATTTCGCAGAAGCGCATTCCAATCTGGGAAGCATTTTGAGAAATCTTGGCAACTTACAAGACGCAGAAATATCAACTCGAAAAGCAATTGAACTTAAGCCTGATTTTGCTGAGGTTCATCTAAACCTTGGATCAATTTTAAAAGACTTAGGACTATTACAAGAAGCAGAAGTTTCCACTCGAAAAGCTATTCAACTTAAGCCTGATTTCGCAATGGCTCATAACAATCTTGGAAGCATATTGAAAAATCTTGGCAACTTACAAGACGCAGAAGCATCAACTCGAAAAGCAATTGAACTCAATCCTGATTACGCAATGGCACATTTCAATTTGGGGAATATTTTGAGAGAGATTGATAAAAAAATGGAATCAAATGAATGTTATAAAAAATCAATATTTTTGAAGCCATGGGATATCTCATTGGCTTGGAAAATAAATAGTTAATATCTAAACACAATCAGAAATTACTTTCAACTCTATTGATAAAGCTTCTATCAATGATTGAGCAGAAAAAATATTTAATTTACTTATCTTTTCAATTACTTCCATCCTTGTTTTAATATTGTAATCAATAATCTGCTTAAGTTGATCATTTAAATCAAATTTTACATTGATAATATTAGAAAGATACGAAAGATAATTATAGGGGAAGTTCTTTAAATTAATATTGGCTATTGGTATACCCTCAATTATAATTCTGTTATTTAAAATAGGAAAATTTATTTGCTCTTTATCTAAAGATTTTCCTTGACATACACATTTCAGGTCGGATCCAACAATATCAAATTCAAACGGCAATGAAAAAACCATAGGCTCAACGGGACTAAATCCACATTGACTCCATCTAGCTAAAGAGCTCATATAGTTATAATGATGTGTTATTTCTTGATCTGATATATCAATTTCTGGATGAAAAATTCCCTCTTGCGTTATTAATAATTCAGAGGATTTAGGAGAATAGTTAACTAACTCTAGATATGGAGCTAATACAGGCTCATTCATAAATTTAAGCCCTCTATTAAATAGAAAAGTTTTCAGAATAGAATTTTTAGAAAGATTTCTATACCTTTTATTAATATCAATTATTCTTTTTTTTTTAAGAAATCTTTTAATCTCTTCAGGGATTATTGCTAAATCTTTCTCAAAAGCTTCTGTTGATTCTTTACCTCCTTTACCCCAAGAGAAATTTTCCTGATAAAAAGAAAAAAAATCGATTACTTCTTTTGAATAATATGAACCATCTTTTATGCTTAATTTGCCTTTATCTAAAAAGATATGTTCTAGATTTATTAAAAGGTTTCTTGGTACAAAAATTTTTGACTTCAATTTTGAATCTACAGGAAATATTCCACGGCCATTTTTACCAACTTTTTGAACAATATTTTCAGCCACTCCTCCACAATTACGAAACATAGAGATTCCTGTTTCCCAGTTTTCATCCATTAAAAGATTCTTGTTTAAGATCAATTAATTAATAATGTAGCAAAAAAGCCGAATAAAACGTTTTGATCAAAAAAAAGGTGGTTTTTGCTTAGCCTACAATTATTTGATGAGTAAAAAGATATCCCTCACAATAAAGTCTTTCAGATCTATTTGTCGAAATGGAATCTCTCCTAAAAACAACTTTTAATCCTTTCAGAACAAACTTTTTAAAACCATGGCAATCAGTGGCAGTCCTTTTTCTTGGTGAGTCAATTGATCTCAGCGATTTTGGACTCGTCTAAACCCGTCTGAACCTAAATGACACGGAAAGGGAGTAATTCCGATTAGCGGGAAAAAGAACGGGACGGAACAGGTTGGGAATAGTTGATGAGAGGACAGCGGAAAAATCTCCTCATTAGAAAAATGTTAATTAAGATCGATTATAATGAATTGTATAATTACTGAACTTGTAAGTTCGAAAAAGGTTTTGGCATCTCATGATAAAGATCAAGGAAAAAAGAAAATCAAGAATGTTAAAACATACCCAGTTCCATTCGCTTTAGAAAAAAAAAAGGAAAATATTACTATTAATACAAATACGCCTTCTAAACCTTCTAAACCTTCTAAACCTTCTAAAGAACAAATAATCAATCAAGCATTTAAATTTCATTCACAAGGAAATATTCGAGAAGCAGCAAAACTTTATCAATATTTCATTAATCAAGGTTTTAATGATCACAGAGTTTTTTCTAATTTTGGAACCATCTTAAAAGATCTTGGCAAATTACAAGGAGCAGAAAACTCTTATCGCAAAGCAATTGAACTTAATCCTGATCTCGCAGAGGCACATTTCAATCTGGGAAACTTATTGAAAGAACTTGGAAAATTACAAGACGCAGAATCATCCTACCGCAAAGCAATTGAATTCAAACCTGTTTACGCAAAGGCGCATTCCAATCTGGGAAATATATTGAGAGAACTTGGCAAATTACAAGGAGCAGAAAACTCTTATCGCAAAGCAATTGAACTTAAACCTGATTACGCAAAGGCTTATTTAAATCTAGGAAATATATTGAAAGATCTTGGACAATTACAAGAAGCAGAAATATCCACTCGCAAAGCAATTGAACTTAATCCTGATTTCGCAGAGGCACATTTCAATCTGGGAACAATCTTGATAGATCTTGGGAAGTCATATGATGCTATAAATTACTTTAAAAAGGCTATAAAACTGAATGATAATTTATCGAAGGCGAAGTCAGGTTTAATTAAATCTAAAGGACTTATCTGCGATTGGAGTGATCAAGAAACTCAAACCAAATGGTTAGATAAACTTGGTATAGAAGGATCATCTATATCTCCCTTAAGTTTATTTTATTACGAAGATAGTCCATTAAAACATTTAAAAAGAGCAAAGAATTTATACAAGCAAAGATACTATAAAGAATCAAAAAGGTTCGCGACTATAAATAATAAAAAAACGCGTATAGGCTATTTCTCATCAGATTTCAGAGCACATCCAACAATGTTTCTAATTTCTTTAATACTTAAGTTACATGATAAATCTAAATTCGATATATACTTATATTCATTCGCTCCAAGTGAAGATAAATATACTGAAATCGCAAAGAAATCTGGATGTATTTTTAAAGATATAAAAGAATTAACTGATATTGAAGTTGTTGAATTAGCTAGAAATGATCAACTAAATATCGCTATCGATCTAATGGGTTATATTAAAAATAGTAGAATGAATATATTTTCTTATAGAGTCGCTCCAATACAAATTAATTATCTTGGATATCCTGGTTCTCTTGGAGCAGATGCTATTGACTATATCCTCGCAGATAAGATTACAATTCCCGAGGAATATGAAAAATTTTATTCTGAGAAAATAATACGAATGCCTAGTTGCTATCAATGTAATGACAATACAAAAGAAATATGTGAAGAACCTATTTCTCGCAAGGAATTCAATCTTCCTGAAAAAGGATTTGTATTTACTTGTTTTTGTGCTAACAAAAAAATCACTCCAAAAGAATTTGATATTTGGATGAGATTACTTAAAGAAACAAAAGGAAGTGTTATTTGGTTATTTAAATCAAATCAATATTCGACAGTAAACTTAATTAATGAAGCCGAAAAAAGAAATGTTGATTCAACAAGATTAATATTCGCGGATAAACTGCCATTAAACAAACATTTAGCAAGGCATAGACTTGGAGATTTAGGACTCGATACTTTTAACTACAATGGTCATACAACCACCTCTGATGCTTTATGGGCAGGGTTGCCAGTTCTAACAAAAATTGGAAAAAGTTTTGCTGCAAGAGTCTCTGCCAGCATTCTGACTTCGATCGGTCTTCCTGAACTCATAACTTACAATGATAAAGAATATGAAGAGAAAGCTTTAAATATAGCTAGAAATCCTGATGAACTTTTAAGGATAAAATCTAAACTAGCCAAACTAAGAGAAACATCAGCACTTTATAATTCAAAACTATTTACCAAAAATTTAGAAAGTAAATTCAAAGAATTGGTTAATATTATTTAAAAATAAGAAAATCAAATAAGGACACAAGACATTAAATGTTTCACTCAGAAATGATGATTTACCTGAAATGATTAAGGAGTATTCAGATAAATTACAAAGAATTAAACTCTAATTATAAGACATAAAATATAAAGAATACAAGAACAGGGAATTCTATTTCTCTTGGAGTAAAAGCACCTGCTTGGTAGGTGCTTTTAAAATGCCTTAAGTAATAAACAGACCAGACAATATCCACCCAAGAAACTTCAATCCCCCTCAACGCAGCAAAAAAATTCCCCTCCACGAGCGTGAAGCCGATTGACATACCAGAGATCTCTCTCTCCTACTGAGTTCTTAAAATCCCCCTCCACATTTCCGATCTCTATGGCACACTAAAGGAACGCTTAAAACTCTTTATCTCTCTAAACCTTTACTACTACTGTATTTTCAATCTGTTTAGAACTGCTTGAAACTCTCTTACACCAAATAAGAACGGAGAGGGAGGACTTTTGAGTGACACCAAGTGGACTGTGGTGAAGCAACATGACGCAAGTGGATGAGATTTTGGAGTTATTCCACCCAACATCCCACCCAACACAATTCTATTTAAGGAGCACAATTACTGTCTAAAATATACCTTCAAAATGAAGTGAGGGTCTCAAGGTCGCTGAAGCAGCAGGGTCCCTTTCTTAATGCAAAAATTAAGGTTTCCAATACTCATCCCATTCATCCTGAAGTTCTTTCTGCGATAAAGAGTTGTAGAAACCTCTCCACTTCTTTTCTGAATTTGCGTCAGTTACACTCAATGAAACCATTAGATCTATTGCTTCTTCTTTTGTAAAGGATTTACCTTGATTTGATTTGAATATCACTTACGAAGCAATCTCTTCCCAAGGCTCACGTGAAGACAGTTCCTTGAATGGTATCAATTTAAAATCACCTCTCCTGATACCACTACATATCAATCCATCTGGATGTTCTCTCTTAAATATTTCAACTGCATCTTCTTTTCGTTCCGATGGAATCGTGACTTTATAAATCACATCACCTGAATCACGAATCTTATAAACAAAAATCCAATCATATTCTTTACTATCCATCATCAGTTCATGCTGACTAACTTTGTTTTAACTCACTTTGGTCTGATGAACCAATTACACAAATGGAAACAGGTGTTTTCTCTCATGTTCCAATGATTTTGTTTGATTAGAAATGGGTTGGAGTTCTAGCACTTGTCTTCCCGTAGGTCAGGGAAGTGGTTAGTTAAAGGGAATCGGATTGTTCACATGGATATACAAGTGCTGAACTTAAAGGGGGCAACCAAAATCTTGCCCCCTTCTTTAATGGAAGAAATTAAGAACGGAGAGGGAGTCCGTTAGTGGCGAACCATAAAGAACGGCAGCGGAAGGGAATGAACTAATAAAGGGAGAAATACCTTTATTCCCCCCACATTTCCCCCCACGCAGGAAAAATGTTAATTAAGAAGAATTCTCTAACTAAAGAGAATAGAGGAGCAAACTTCTTGCTATTACTGGAAGTTTGTGCTATAATGTATTCATCTGAAACAAAGATATACCTCAAAAAGGTTTAGAAGTTCAGTATTTTATTTTCGCTTTAATTATTATGAAATTAACCGATAGGTTACTTCGTTTGCCCGAAGTAATGGAAAGAGTTCCATACAAAAAAACAATAAGATGAGATAAGTTTTCAATAGAGATCAATTAAGTTATGTTAGGTAATTCTATTAATTACGCTGAGAGAGTTGAAGAGAGTAGGCAAGTAGAGAAGATAAAGAAAGTATTGATTACACAGGCATCTGAGTTCCTACCTTCTTATTATGCTGTTTGTTATTATGGTAAATCTTCTTCTGGCAGATTATTAAAACCTGAAGAATATAGAAAAAGATGGGATAGAAACGAAGTTATTAAAACTCATAAGTTTATTAGTAATAGAGTTAGAAAATGTTTTGGTGATATTCCTTTATTTTAGTTTAGTAATAGGCACGATGATTATGAGGGTATTGAGGGCAACTGTAAGAAGGGTTCTTTTCATTCCGATCTCTACATAGGTGAAATACCAAACGAAGCGATTACAACGCCTTCTAATACCCTCTTAGAACTCTTAGGTAAATCAGACCAATCAGGGATTCCGATAAATATCAAAGAGGTAGGAATGAGAGCGTTAAAACTTCTTTTATTGGAATTGTGTATCAGAGAAGCGAAGTGGATAGAGAAGCATCCCAACTCACTAAAACTTCAGAGAGTTCCAATAGAAGAGTTTTCGCAAACCTTTGACTATGGGTTAAAGGACATAACAAATTGGATGACTTCAATCAAGTATTTGATTGGGAAAATAGTTCTTTTTATCACGCAAGCACTAAGAACTTAAATAAAACCTGATATATTAACCGCATATTAGGATTTAAGACTTGGAAGCAAATATAGAAACAGCTCAATCGCTCTTTCAACAAAATAAATATCAAGAAACAATTGATACCTGTAATCAAATATTAGCTACGGATAGCAATTCAGTAGAAGCTATAAAATTAAACGCAAAATCTTTTTTAGCAACAAGAAAGATAGATGATGCCCGTTTATATTTAAATAAAGCTCTTAATATTAAGCCTGATGATTGTGAAGTAATTAAAGATCTAGGTAATACCTATCAAGCTATTGGCGATGCTAATACTGCTAAAACCTATTATCAAAAAGCAATAGCCATAAATAATTCTTACGCTCCAGCATTAACTAATCTTGGGAGCATTGAACTCAATACAGGCAACAAACAAGAAGGATTATCTTTATTAATCAAAGCGACTGAATATGATACTCAATTAGCTCCTGCTTGGGGAAACCTTGCCAATGGTTATATTCAACTCGGAAAGACGAGAGAGGCTGAAATTGCCTGCCGCAAATCAATAGAACTTAACCCCAATCTCTTTAACTCTCATTTCCTTCTTGGAACAATTCTCCTTGGGCAAAAGAAACTTCAAGAAGCAGAAATATCAACTCGCAAATCAATAGAACTTAACCCCAATCTCTTTAACTCTCATTTCCTTCTTGGAACAATTCTCCTTGGGCAAAAGAAACTTCAAGAAGCAGAATTGTCACATCGCAAAGCAATTGAACTTAATCCTGCTTTCGCAGATGCTCATCTAAACCTTGGAGTGGTTTTAAAAGAACTTGGAAAACTACAAGAAGCAGAATTGTCATACCGCAAAGCAATTGAACTTAAAACTGATTACGCAGAAGCTCATCTAAATCTGGGAAGCATATTGATAGATCTTGGCAAATTAAAAGAAGCAGAAGTCTCGACTCGAAAAGCAATTGAACTTAATCCTGATGAAGCTGATGTTCATTTAAATCTGGGAATCATTTTGAGAGATCTTGGCAAATTAAAAGAAGCAGAAATATCAACTCGCAAAGCAATTGAAATTAAAACTGATTTAGCTGAAGCTCATAACAGTTTAGGATATATACTCCTTGAAAAAGGTAACTATGAGTCATCCTTAAAATATTTTTCAGAAAGTGCTGAGTTACTAAGAGGACAAAAAAAGAAAGAATTTAATAACTCAAAATTCACTCAAATAAGTAAGGCTAAAATTTATCATGACATTGAGCAATTTGACTATTTAGTATCGCAAGGTTACGAGACGAAAAAATTTAATGATCTTGCCATTCTTTATAAAAAAGTTGCCGCTGAAATCAAGTGGCCATCAGAAACGCAATTGATTTCACTAAGTCATAAATATCTAAGCCTTCTTAAAAGAAGTTATAATCATCTAATACATCTAATAAAGGCACCTACAGTTAAGAACGGAGCAGTCAATAATTCATTAAATGTCGAGAAAATTACAAATCATTATTTCGATCATGAGTTCGGATTAACTTACATTGATGATTTCTTAAGTCCTACAGCAATAGATTCACTTAGAAAATTCCTACTTGGAAGCACAATTTGGTTTGAAATCAAAAAAGGTGGATATCTGGGAGCTTATTTAAAAGAAGGTTTAGCTAGTCCTTTAATAATACAAATAGCAAATGAATTAAGTCAGAAGTTCCCAAAAATTTTCAAAGATCATCCAATTAACCAAATATGGGCTTTCAAGTATGATAGCCGTGCTAAAAATAAAAATTCATCTCTCAAAGGCATCAATGTTCACGCAGATTTCGCAGCAGTAAATGTAAACTTTTGGATTACGCCTAAAGAAGCCAACTTAAATCCCAATTCTGGTGGTTTAATCGTTTACGACGTAGAAGCACCTAAAGAATGGAATTTTAAGACTTATAATAATGATGAGCAGAAAATACGAGAAGAACTAAAAAAAAGTAAAGGCAATACAAAAGTAATTCCATATAACGAAAACCGTGCGGTTATCTTCAATTCAAATTTATTTCATGAAACTGATAAATACGAATTCAAAGAAGGCTATGAGAATCGTCGAATCAATGTCACCATTTTATTTGGAAAAAGACATAATAGGTAGCTTATTTTACGAAGCAATTGGCTGTGAAATTAATAGGAATATAACTAAAAAAGTAATAACAAACCAACTTACAAAACTGGGCAAAATTCGAAGAGAAGCATCCAAATACTTTCAGAACAATGTATCAATTCTGGGTTTATAAAGGCGAATAAATAATTAGGCTAAAGACGAGAAAAATTAAATGACAGCACAAGGCATTTACATAAATGTTTCACTTAGAAATGATGACCTACCTCAATTAATTGAGGAGTATTTAGAAAAGTTCAACCTATCCAAAGCGGATACTGTTGCTGAGATTCTTAGAGCGTATCCAAAACTTCTTGCTTACATGTGAACTGGATAGAACCTGTCAATTGTTGAGGGATTTTGCCAACAACATTCCCAACAACACACGCTTGACTTAGTATGAAACCACCTGACTCCAATTGACCCGCTCTATTCAGTCATATCATTAGTTTTTCTGAAGGATGAAAAGATGAATCCGTTACTTCCATCAAACCTATTTTAGTTTTGATTTCCTTTCGGAATCCAATCATATTAAAGTGATAAAAATGTTTGAAAATATTATTGGTATTTTTAAAAAAATTATTTTCATTGTAATAAGGTTGGATATGCCAAAACAATTTATAATCAAGGGACCATAATAGTTCAATCAATTCTTGCGATTTCTCTTTATAAACTAAATCATTCTCTACATATAAAATTGGTTTGGTTCTCTTAATCAAGTCAAAACCACCTTTTAAAACATTCACTTCCATTCCTTCAGCGTCTGTCTTTAAAAGTTTTAAACTTTGCAGATTACTAAATTTATTATCCAAAGTATCAACATTTGCCTCATAAAATTTAATTCTATCTCTTGAATTATCTATATTATCGTAATAGTTTTTATTTCGTATAAAAGACATTGCTGCAAAGTTTTGCTCTGCATTAAAATTATAATTTAGATTATATAATTTTTCATCTATTTTATCTGTTAAAGCACATTGAAAGCAAAAACAATTTGTTATTGAATTAATAGAAATATTTGCACAAAGATTTTGGAAAACTACATTCTGTGGTTCAAAAGCATAAATCATACCTTGATTAACAATTCTAGAAAGAGGAAGAGTAAGACTTCCAATATTTGAACCAACTTCAATTATGGAATCATTAGGTTTCAGAATTTGTTTTAATAGATCAATTTCTCCAAGCGACCATTCCCCATATTCTTTGATGCTTTTCCCAACATAAGAATCATTCTTGTTATAAATCATCCAACCATCTCTCATTTTAATTAGATCGCTGAAACCTCCAAGAGAGATGAATTCTTTATTTTCTATATCCAAGAATCTTGTTAGGGAGTTTGCAAGGTACTAGCAAATATATACCCTCTATACTTCTTTAGGTATATCTTTCCTAGTTTTCATACAAATTAAAATTAAAAAAACCATAAATTCAAATAGTTTTTCCTGGTTCCAGAAAAAATATACCAACAACAGATTCTTTAAAACTGCTTGCAGCGAATAAATGGATCTCAAGGAATTACCAACTAATACTTAATACAACTGATCTCACCCAACACAAGATTGTTTCTCACCCAACATTTCACCCAACAAAATATTGAACTGTATGCAACAGTATGGGTACATCTGAATCAATCTATTTCGTTATATCTAGTCACTGTCAGGCGTTTGAGTCGTTATGAAGCATCCTGAACCAAAATAAGAACGGAGAGGGAGGGATTCGAACCCTCGACAGAAGTTACCTCCTGTAACTCCTTAGCAGGGAGCCGCTTTCAACCACTCAGCCACCTCTCCATAATAAATACCTTATCAAGTAGAAGATCCCAAAAAATATATTGTGATCCTACAAGCATTTTTAGATAGTAATTCTGGGAAGGCGATTTTTAAAACCGCATAAGACTTCCCACGGGATTAATCCAGATAAATCACTCCATTGCTGGGGTGAAATAGTTTTACCACCATCTGATCCAAGAAGAGTTAAGGCTTTGCCGACTTTAATATTTGGTTGATTTGTTATGTCAAAAACCATCTGATCCATGGCAATAGCACCAACTTGCGGAACTAAAACGCCATCTACTATTGCTGATATTTTTCCGGATAATGCTCTACTAACACCATCTGCATACCCAATGGCAACAACTGCAAGCCTACTCTTTCTTTTAGTCTTAAATAGATGGCCATACCCTACACCAGTACCATCTGGTACATCTCTAATGAAAGTAACTCGGGCCTTAACATTCAAAGCAGGCTGGAGACCTATATCAGAGGCACAATTATTTAATGGCGAATAACCATATAAGCTCAGTCCTACACGAACCATATCCAAATGAAGACGATCATCTGAAAGTGTTCCGGCTGAGTTAGCTAAATGACGACAAAATGATTTTTTTCTCTCACCTAAATTGTTAAGGACTTTATTAAATCGATCCCTTTGAATTTGCGTGAAATTAGTTGAAAAAGATTCTTCAGTTGAATTTTGATCTGCTAGAGCCAGATGACTATAAATACCTTCTAAAGATAAATTTTTCAAAAAGTCTATTTTACGGATGATTTGAGATACATCCTCAAGGTTGCATCCAAGCCTAGTCATTCCTGTATCGACTTTTAAATGAATAGCAAATTTTTTTTTATGCCTCTCAGCGATGTTATTACAAATAATTGCCTCCCGGATGCCACTAATGGTAGGAATTAGCCCCCAATGAAAACTTGAATAAAGCTCATCCCAATTTATTAAATTTCCTAGAATTAATATTTGACATTTAATACCAGCTTTTCTTAATTCAATACCTTCTTCTAGAGTTGCGACTCCAAGGCTGTCAGCACCCCCCAATAAAGCAGCCTTTGCTACTGTTGCAGCACCATGTCCATAACCATCTGCTTTCACAACAGCCATTAATAAGCACTCTTTTCCAATAAATTCCTTCAAAACTTTTGAATTATTTTTAATTGCTTTCTTATTTACCTCAACCCAAGCTCGATTACATGGATTTGGTTTAATTACACTTTTGGGAGTATCGCCCAAAGGAACAAATTTTTGATTAGCAGAGATGTTTCGCATAACTCCACATTTGATCAATGTAATAAGGGAAACTGCAACAGAGTTGTAATACCACTAGCATGCCGCTTAAATAGCCTGCTTGCATGGCCCAGGTTCTTGTTTTGAATGCGTCATATGAGCCATTGAACATCACTTCATGGCGACGCGCGACTGTTTTAATGCTCAAAGGCAAGGCTGAAAGTCTTGAAGAGGACCATGAACACACTATTCGACAAGATATTAAAGCTCCTACGGTTATTAGGTTAAGGCAATTTATCAAGGTTCCATATAGAGATATTCCTCTATCAAGAAAAAATATATTTCAACGAGACAATAATTGTTGTCAATATTGTGGGCAAAAGAATAAAAAATTATCTATTGATCATATTTTGCCCCGAAGCAGAGGAGGTATCGATCAATGGGAAAACGTTATCACAGCCTGTCTCCAATGCAATGTAATGAAAGGGAACAGAACTCCTGAAGAAGCACAAATGCCATTAATGAAAAAACCATACAAACCCTTAAATAATATGAGTTTCGAAACAACTAGCCAAATTCACTCTTGTCGTCATAAAGAGTGGAGAAAGTATGTAATAGGTTGGTCAAATTGAATCACTATCATTCAGTAGTTTGATTACTAAGTTCTTCCATTTGTCTCTTTTGTTCTTCAGCGATACAAGAACCAATAACATCTTCTAATTGCCCCGCAAGGACTTGCTCAAGTGGAAAGTTGACTCCTAATCTATGATCAGTGGTTCGATTATCTTTGTAGTTATAGGTTCTTATCTTTTCACTCCTATCACCTGTACCGACTTGTGATAATCGAGCAGATCTTTCTTTAGCGTTGGCTTCTGCTATTTCTAATTCCAATAATTTAGCTCTCAAAATTTCCATAGCTCTTTCTCTATTTTGTAATTGAGATCGTTCCTGGGTACAAAAAACCCTTATACCTGAGGGCTTGTGAAATAAATCGATAGCTGTTTCAACTTTATTTACATTTTGACCTCCGGCCCCACCAGACCTAGCAGTACTAATTTCTAAATCAGTAGATTCTATTTTTACTTCAACTGGATCAGCCTCAGGCATAACTGCAACAGTAGCAGTTGAGGTATGGACTCGTCCTTGAGATTCCGTCGAAGGAACTCTTTGAACTCTGTGAACACCGGCCTCAAATTTTAATTGGCTATAAACAGATTCCCCCTTAACTGAAATGATCAATTCCCGAAAACCACCAACATCAGCCTCAGTTGAACTAATCGGTTTGACGTTCCAGCCTAACTTTTGACCATATCTTTCATACATTCTTGCTAAGTCTCCTGCCCACAAACAAGCTTCATCGCCTCCTGCTCCAGCTCTAATCTCTAACATCACACTCCTCTCATCTCTTGGATCTTTGGGTAAAAGAGCTAAGGTCAGTTTTTGTATTAAATCATTTTTTGAAAGCTCAAGATTTTGAAGTTCTTCCTGAGCCAAAAGTTCCATCTCTTTATCATCTCTACTTTCTTTAAGTAAACCCTTAGCCTCAAGACATTCTTTCTCTATGGCCTGAAGTTTGAAATAATCATTCACCAATGGTTCCAATCTCGAACGCTCCCGTGCAATTGTTTCTAATTGCTTAGGGTTAGATGCAACATCAGGATCTGCTAATTGCATCTCCAAATTTTTAAAACTACTTTTAGCTGTTTCTAACCTTTTAATTAAGGTTGAAGAATCCATTTTTTATTCCCAGTATCTATAAATCAACAGCTATTAATTTTCTTTTTTGTCTTGTGATGTTTTATCTTTCTCATTACTTGAATCCGATGAACCCATACCATATTTACGCATGAATCTATCCACTCTTCCTTCAGTATCTAAAATTTTCTGTGTTCCAGTAAAGAAAGGATGATTTCCACTCCAAACATCAACTTGAATTTCAGGTTGAGTGGAGCCTGTTGTCATAACAACTTCTCCATTACAAATAACTTTTGCTTCTGGATACCAAGTTGGATGAATATTTGACTTAGGCATTTGATAAATAAAGAAAGATTTGGGAAATTAATGAAATTATCTCTTAGAGAATTGAGGCGCCTTGCGAGCTTTTTTCAGCCCATACTTACGTCTCTCTTTTGCTCTAGGATCACGACTCAAGTGACCTTCAGTTTTTAAAGGCTTTCTATTATCAATTGCTATATCACACAGAGCTCTGGCTGCCCCCTGCTTGATTGCATCAGATTGTCCTGTCAATCCTCCACCATAAACATTTACTAGCACGTCATATGAATCACCTAAACCTAATGTTCTCAAAGGAGCTTTAACAGCAGCTATGTAAGCAGGGTTGAAATTCAAATAATGATCACCAGGTCTACCATTGATAATTATTTCACCCTGACCAGGAGTTAATCTCACTCTTGCCACTGATGTTTTACGTCTACCAGTTCCCCAGTAAACTACTTTGTTTGTGGAACTTGTCATTTGGAAACTGATTCAGAAATTAAATTAAGGATTTTAGGTTCTTGAGCTGAGTGAGGATGCTCTGAACCTTTATAAACTTTGAGTTTACTGAATAATTGTCTTCCTAATCTAGTGTGGGGAAGCATTCCTTTAATAGCCTTTTCTACTATTCTCTCAGGAATTCTAGCTTGTAGAGAATTAAAATTCTCTACTTTCATTCCTCCTGGACGTCCTGAGTGTCTTCTATAAAGTTTTTGATCAGCTTTTTTACCAGTTACTTTAATTTTCTCGGCATTTACAACAATTACAAAATCACCCGTATCTAAATGAGGAGTGAAATTTGGCTTGGTCTTGCCTCTCAGGATGCTAGCTACTTCGGTTGCTAACCTGCCAAGAGTTTGATTTTCTGCATCAACCAGAAACCACTGGCGATCTATTGAATCCGAGGATGGAACGGATGTCTTGTTCATTTTATCTGGACACCTTTAACACTGAATAAACACTATTTAAATAGTGGTGTTGAAGAAGTTATCAAGTCAAATAATCGATCTGATACTTCGAAACCACTACTCTACACTTTCACGGTGGCAAACTGTATAGTTTTTAATCACATAATTTAAATTGATCATTTAAAAACTGAAAATTTAAAAATTATTAGTCCTCAAAAAAAAGTGCTTCTTTTGGAGAATCAAAAATCGAGAGTGAAAAACTTGGAAAAGTGTCAAAACTCTTTGATCTAGAAAAAATTCTCTTCTCATATCCCACTCTGATTAAACAAAGGCCACATGATGGAGCCGCCTCTTTAACCTCAGAACGCAAACCTCGTCTCCATCTAGTCTTGAATTCTTCAATAGTCAGTCTTTTTTCTCCAACTGCCACTAATTGTCCAACTAAAAGTCTCACCATCCCATATAAAAAACCACTAGCTTGAATCTCAATAGAAATAATATCGCCATTTCTACTAACAGAAACTTCTTGCACTGAAGTGCATGAATGATTTCTATTACTTCCTGCCTTTTGAAATGCTGCAAAATCATGATAACCAACTAAGTCTTTCAATGCCTGTTGCATTAAATTTTCATCTAATCGAAATCTATATTTGTGCCAACTTATTTGTTGAAGAAAAAGATTTGGATGACAACCGTTAAAAATAGAATATCGATACCTTCTATATTTTGCGGAATAGCAAGCGTGCCAATCAGAAGGAACCTCAACAGCTTCTAGAACTTTAATGGAATTTGGGAGACGGCCATTCAATGCTGAAGGCCATTTTTCAGTAGGTATTGGACCTAAAGAATCAAAATGCACAACCTGTCCAGAGGCATGAACTCCAGCATCAGTTCTTCCTGCAGCGACTAATTTTACAGGTCTAATAGGATCAAGCTCAGCAATTTTTTCTTCTAAAGTACTTTGAATTGATACTAAATCTTTTTGATTTTGCCACCCACAAAATTTAGAGCCTTCGTACTGAATAACAAGAGCAAGTCTCCTAGTCAAAGCAAGAACTTTTGAAAGTTATTTAAGAAAGGACAGCAATATTTTTAGAAATTCTAATTAATGATTAATACTTTAAACAAGTTCTACAATTGCCATTTCAGAATTATCACCTCTTCGTGGAACTGTTCTAACAATCCTAGTATAGCCACCTTGACGATCTCCATAACGTTCTTGAGCTTTTTCGAAAAGTGCGTGAACCAACTGCTTATCGTAAACATAGCCTATTGCTCTTCTTCTAGATGCAAGGCTACCGTCCTTTGCCAAAGTAATCATTCTCTCAGTTTCATCCCTTAATGCTTTTGCTCTGGCTTTAGTAGTAGTGACTCTACCTTCACGAATTAACTGAGTAGTCAAACCTCTTAAAAGAGCCTTCCTTTGGTCAGCAGGTCGACTTAATTGTGGAGTTCTACATTGATGTCGCATTGGATTAACTGTGAAAAAAACTAGAAATAGAACCGAAAATCATGCAGAGGTTCTGCTTTGAGGAATAGAAATACCTATTCTTTCAAGAGCCTCAATAACTTCGTCGGCAGATTTGGAACCGAAGTTCTTGATTTCTAACAAATCCTCATAACTGAAACCCATCAAGTCTGAAACTGAATTCACTTGGGCACGTTTAAGGCAATTATAAGCTCTTACAGATAAGTTTAACTCTTCAAGGGGTATTTGAGCCTCTGCGGCCGGTTCAGGCTCTTCAGGTATCTCTTCAACCATTGTGACAGTAGCTAAAGGCTGAAAAAGCTCTATTAGTTGATTGGCTGCTTCAGCCAACGCATCATCAGGAGAAGTGGATCCATCAGTAACAAGCTCCATTTTTAATCTTTCTCGAGAAGATCCACCTTCCGCCACGGCCGTTTCATCAATGGTAAAATTGACCCTCGTTATCGGCATAAAAACAGCATCTATTTGCAACAAATCAATAGCACTTGTCTCTTCATTTCTCCTATCAACTGGACGATAACCAGTTCCCCTTTCTACATGCAATTCTAATTCAAGATTGTGTCCTTCCTGAACGGTTGCTATTGGACGATCCCCATCAACAACTTCGACTTGAGAAGAGAATTGAATGTCTTTTGCTGTAACTTCAGCTGGCCCCGTAACAACAAGTCTTCCTATCTCAAGATCCTGGCTTCGACTATCAACTGAAATTTGTTTGCAGTTTAAAAGAATATCTAATACGTCCTCTCTGACTCCTGGGATTGTTGCATATTCATGATTGACCCCAGCAATTCTTACAGCTGTAACTGCACTGCCTTCAAGTCCACCCATTAACACTCTGCGTAAAGAATTACCCAAAGTTGTTGCTTGGCCTCTTTCAAGAGGTCCTATTAGGAAGACACCTGTTTGGGAACGATCCTTAGAAACTTGATGGTCGATCCTGTCGATCTGGTATTGCAACACGGTCTAATGCGATGAGGAAAGAAAAGAAAATTTCACTGAATGTGAATAAGATTTAAACGCGTCTGCGTTTAGGTCTCCTACAACCATTATGTGGAAGAGGAGTTACATCTCTGATCAAAGTAATTTCAAGACCAGCTACTTGCAACGCTCGTATTGCGGTTTCACGACCAGAACCTGGTCCTCTAACAAGGACTTCAATTTGCCGCATACCTTGCTCTAGAGCTCTCCGCGCCGCTGCCTCAGCAGCAGTTTGAGCAGCAAAAGGAGTTCCTTTACGAGCGCCTTTAAATCCACTAGCTCCTGCTGATGACCAGGAAATGACTGCACCGGAGGTGTCAGTAATTGAGACAATTGTGTTATTAAAGGTACTTTGAATATGCACAACTCCATTAGGAACGTTGCGCTTTGTTTTCTTAGAACCGGATTTCTTTGAGGTTGTAGCCATTAGGCTGTGCCTTTATTAATGAGATTTAAAATTTACCAAGTAGTAACAGGATACTTAAGAAATTATTTCTTTCTTCCTGCAACAGTTTTTCTCGCTCCTCGACGAGTACGAGCATTAGTTCGAGTTCTTTGTCCTCGAACAGGCAAACTCATTCTATGCCTACGACCACGGACACATCCAATATCTTGAAGTCGTTTAAGCGCCATACCTTCTTGGCGCCTCAAATCTCCTTCAAGAGTGAATTCTTCAGTAGCAGCTCTAAGCTTCTGAACATCACTATCTTCTAAATCCTTCACACGAATATCAGGGTTTACACCTGAATTCGCAAGGATTTTCTGGGCCCTGGTTAAGCCAATGCCATAGATGTAAGTAAGGGCAATCTCTACCCGCTTTTCGCGAGGTATATCGATGCCTGCAATCCGTGCCACTTAGGAATAAATCGAAGAGGACAATAAAATCATCATAATTTAAAGATGATTGTTGCTTAAGAAGCTAAAAACAAGAAAATTCATCGCTAAAAGCTTCTTAAGAATGATCAGGAGTTAACCCTGACGCTGTTTGTTGCGAGGCCTTTTCTTGTTGATCACATAGATACGGCCTCGGCGCCTCACGATTTGATCGTCAGGACTAATTTTTTTGACTGAGGATCTAACCTTCATTTGGTGAGACTCTCCTATTTCCAAACTATAACTTTACTACATCGTCAGCCTAAAGCTTTCTCAATACATGAAAACACAACATCTATGTCAGCGTTACCATCAATACTTTCAAGTATTCCCTCCTTGCTATATAAATCAATAAGAGGAGCTGTTTTTTCTCTGTATATTTTAAGTCTATTAATTATTACATCTTCATTATCATCCTCTCTTCCTCTAGCTAAAAGCCTTTTTATTAAATAATCATCAGCAATTTTTAATGAGATAACCGACTCTAAGGGTTGGTTAATTTTTTGTAAGAGTTTTTTTAAAGCATCCGCTTGATAGATATTCCTAGGAAAGCCATCCAACAACCAACCTTTATTAATCTTCAAAAGTCTCAGCTCAACAATTGAAAGCACTAATTCATCACTTACTAATTCTCCTCTGTTCATAATCTCTGCTGCCTTAAGACCTAATAAAGATCCTGAAGAAACCTCATCTCTCAATAAATCTCCCGTTGAAAGATGATCTAAACCATATTTTTTACAAAAAAGAGTTGCTTGAGTCCCTTTACCTGCTCCAGGAGGGCCTAGGAATAGTAATTTGTTTTTCATTTAAAAAGCATCATAGAAAGTTTATTGTCGGACTAATCCTTCATATCTTTGAGAAATCACATAAGTCTGAACTTGCTTTGATGTATCGATTGCAACTCCCACCAAAATCAATAATGAAGTTGCACCGAGTCCCTGAAAAGTTTGAACATTCGTTGCCCTTTCAACTGCAGCAGGAACAATCGCTACTGAACCTAGGAACAGGCCACCAAGCAAAGTTAATCGATTTTGGACACCTGAAAGATAAGCTGAAGTAGAACTACCAGGCCTAACTCCTGGGATTGCGACACCTCCTTTTTTCAAATTAGAGGCAATGTCTATTGGATTAATAGTTAAAGAAGCATAAAAATAAGCAAAGCCCAATATCAAGGCAAAGAAAGTTATTGCATATGGCCATGGGTTTGAAGAGCCTGGGTTAAGTGAACTAGCAGCCTTAATTAATAAAGGATTTTGAGTGAAATTTGCAATCGTAATTGGTAAAAAAATCAATGCAGATGCAAAAATGATAGGCATTACACCACCGGCATTTAACTTAAGAGGAAGATAACTTTGCCTACTTGGCAAAAGAGCGGCCCCTCCCATTTGGCTCTTAGCACTGACTATTGGAATTCTCCTTGCACCTTCCTGTACGAAAATAATCCCGACGATAGTAATTAAAAAAACTATTAAAAGAATAATTATGCCAAGCACATCCGATCTATCTCCAGTCTGCGCTTTCTCAATAGTAGAGCTAAGTGCTTTAGGTAAAGTGGCAACAATATTCAAGAAAATAACCAAAGAAGCTCCTTGGCCTATGCCTTTTTCAGTAATAATTTCACTCAGCCACATAACTATCATCGACCCAGTAACTAATGCCAAGGCTGTTTGAACAACAAACTCAGTTTCTCCAAGACCTGCAACTGAGTATTGCCTTAAAATTAAAGCAAAAACAGTACTTTGAACTAATCCCCAACCCAAGGCTACATAACGAGTTATTTGAGCAATCTTTCTTCTTCCTGCCTCTCCTTCATTCTTCTGGAGATCCTCCAATTGTGGTAGGGATGCAGTTAGCAACTGAATAATTATTGAGGCGTTAATAAAAGGGAGTATGCCAAGTGCAAAAATTCCCAAAGTTGAAATTCCACCACCTGTGAAAATATCCAGGAATCCAATTAATTGTCCACCTTGATCAATAAAAGTTTTAAAGGCCTCTCTATCAATTCCAGGCATAGGAATATAAATTCCCAACCGAACAATTAACAGAAGACCAAGCGTAGTGATAACTCTTCCCCTAAGCTCCTCATTGCGAAAAAGCTGAGTGACGACCTCACCAGCACTTGGATTACGTCCACGGCTTATTAACATTAAATTTTAAAATTACTTGATACTGATAAATACAATCATATTTTAAGGAGAAAAAGTTTATGTGTATACCTCACACTTTCCTCCAAGTGCTTCAATTTTCTTTTTAGCGGATAAAGTGAAGGATGCAGCTTGGACAGTAAGTTTAACTTCTAAATTACCGTTACCAAGAATTTTTAAAGGGTTTTGAGGCTTTGTCAAAATCCCCTCCTTAACTAAAGAATCTAAATTAACAACTGAACCATCTTTGAGTGAATTCAATCTAGAAACATTAATGACAGTAAAATTTTTCTGATTAACTATGGGAAAATGTTTCAATTTTGGGACTCGCCTGTATAAAGGCATTTGACCTCCCTCAAAACCTGGTCTAGTAGGTCTTCCTGAACGGGATTTTTGCCCCCTCATTCCAAAACCGCAACTAGCTCCTTGGCCAGCTGCTATACCTCGACCTTTCCGCATTTTTTTACGTCTAGATCCTTTATTAGATTGGAGGGATTCCAGTTTAATAGTCATGATTTTAAGAATAAATCTGCTCGAGTGAAATACCACGCTCTTTTGCTGTGGCTTTATGAGTTCTTAACTCACTTAATGCAACCATTGCGGCACGAGCATTGTTTAGAGGTGTCTTGCTTCCTAATCTCTTTGCAAGAACATTTTTGATTCCAGCCAGCTCTAAAACAGTACGAATTGATCCGCCCGCAATTACACCAGTACCTGGGGCAGCAGGACGAATTAATACGCTGGCAGCACCATCTCTCCCATTTGAAAGAGTTGGGATAGAACTATTTCGTGTAAGAGGAACACGAACTAAATGTTTTTTACCATCAGCCACACCTTTGCGAACTGCGCCAATTACATCCCCAGCCTTACCCACACCTACACCCACTTGACCTTTTTCATTACCCACTACAACTATTGCCCTGAAACTCATTTTCTTTCCACCTTTTACAGTTTTGGAAACTCTTCTAATTTGAACAACTCGTTCTTGCCATTCAGAGTCTCTTTCTTGCCTTCGATCCCTTCTCCCTCCTCTTTTTTCACCTCGATTACGACGATTTTCCTGCCTTCCATCACCGGCAGAAGAGCCATCTGTTGAACCAGAAGTTCTTTTATTTTGTGACTGGTTTTTAGAATCTGTCATTATGAGATCAATGATTAAAAGTTCAAGCCTGCCACTCTGGCAGCTTCGGCTAGAGCTTTAACCCTGCCATGATAGATGTTCCCACCTCTGTCAAAGATAACTTGTTTAATGCCTTTTGATAAAGCTTTTTTCGCAACAAGATCCCCGACTGCTTTAGAAGCATCACAACTTCCTGCATTCACTTTTAAGGATGCTTTTAATTCTTTATCAAGTGTGGAAGCAGCACATATGGTGTTTTGAGCATCATCATTGATTATTTGAGCATATATATGATTATTGGAACGAAAAACAGCAAGTCTTGGCCTGGCTTCTGTTCCGCTCAAATGCCTTCTCATTCGTTTATGCCGTTTTTGTGTCTGTTGTTTTCTTGAAAGTTTTGACATGACTAAAAAAGTTGATGGAAAATTAATAAGATTACTTTTTGGCTGACTTACCAGCTTTTCTAATTATCTGTTCTCCTTCATATTTGATTCCTTTACCTTTATAAGGTTCTGGTGGTCTGATTGCTCTTATTTTGGCAGCTTCATTGCCAACTAATTCTTTATCAGGTCCAGTTACAGTCACATTTGTATTATTTTCAACTTTAAAAGTTATACCGTCTGGAGGAACAACCTCAACCGGATGACTATAACCGGCGCTAACGACAAGAGTTTTTCCTTTTACTTGAGCCCTTGAGCCAACACCAACAATCTCAAGTTTTTTTGTAAAACCATTACTAACTCCTTCAACCATATTGGCAACAAGGGTTCTACATAGCCCATGCATTTCCCTGGACTTTCTCTTTTCGTTTGTTGGTTTAACAATAATCGTATTGTCATCTTTGCTTAGGCTTACTCCATCAGGAAGAGTTCGTTGCAGTTCACCTTTTGGACCTTTAACAGTGATAGAAAGTCCTTCAAGTTTTACATCTACCTTTTCAGGAAGGGAGATTGGTTTTTTTCCAGTACGAGACATAATAAATACCTAATCAATCAACAGACGTAGCAGAGGACTTCTCCTCCAACACCTTGTTTGCGAGCATCACGATCACTCATTACTCCCTTAGAGGTAGAGATTATTGCAACTCCAAGGCCTCCTAAAACTTTTGGTAATCCTCGAGTATTTTTATAAATCCTCAATCCTGGTTTACTCACTCGCTGCATTGAACGAATAATGGGTGAGCGATGCTTACCAGTATATTTCAATCCAAGAATGAGCTGCTTTCGAAAGCCTTCTCCTTCTTCATTGATTTCTGCAATAAATCCCTCACGCTGAAGCACCTTAGCGATACTAAGAGACATTCTTGAAGCAGGGACTTTGGTTTTTTCATGACGTTTTTCACTTGCATTTCGTATGCGAGTGAGCATGTCTGAAATTGGATCGTGGTTGGCCATAGTATTTAGCTAATCAAACTCATTTTTTACGGAAGGGCATTCCCATTTCACTTAGCAGAGCCTTACCTTGCTCATCAGAGGAAGCACTGGTCACAATTGTGATATCCATGCCTCTAATGGTGTCGACTTTGTCAAAAGTAATCTCAGGGAAAATAAGTTGTTCTTTGACTCCAATGGTGTAATTTCCTCGGCCATCAAAGCTTTTAGGACTAACACCACGAAAATCTCTGATTCTTGGAAGTGCCAGATTTATGAACCTTTCCAAGAATGCATACATGCGATCACCTCTAAGTGTGACTGCGCAACCTATAGGCATTCCTTGTCTGATTTTAAAAGTAGCAATTGCTTTCTTAGCCCTTGTCACAAGAGCTTTTTGCCCCGAGATTGTTGCCATTTCATTTAAAGAGGCTTCTAAAGCTTTTGAATTTGTTGCGGCTTCACCAAGACCTCTATTTAAAGTGACCTTCTGCACCTTAGGAACTTGATGAACATTTTTCAGACCAAGATCTTTTAAAAGCTTTGGTCTAATTGTCTCTCGATAACGGGTTTTTAGTGACATTGTTGGAAAGGGTTTAATTCTGGTCTTGGTCAGAATTCAATTGGGAAAAGAAAGTCTGCTTTAGTTAATTCAGACAAAGGAATAGTGAATTAATCAATTAATTCCCCAGTCTTTTTTAATCGTCGTTTCTTTGATCCGTCTTTATCTACAAAAATTTCAACCTTACTAGCAACCTTCTCTTTAGTTGAGTAGATCATTACATTTGAGGCATGCAAGGAAAATTCTTTGGTCTCTATTCGACCAGTTTCTCCTTCCTGTGAGGGTTTTACATGCTTTGTTCTTTGGTTTATTCCCTGGACTAAAACTCTATTTTCATAGGGAAGTGTTTTAAGGACTTCACCGGTTTTACCCTTGTCCTTTCCAGAGATAATCTGAACTGTATCTCCTTTACGTATTTTCATTTTGATCCGCTCGGTAGGAGCTTTGGATTTGTTAATTGCTGGCATGACTAAATAACCTCCGGAGCTAAAGAGACAATTTTAGTGAAATTGCGCTCTCTTAATTCTCGCGCGACGGGACCAAAAACCCTAGTTCCTCTTGGGTTTTGATCATCATTGATAAGAACAGCAGCGTTGTCATCAAAGCGAATTGAATTTCCAGTCTCTCTTCGCATTGTTGCTCTAGTACGAACAACAACCGCTTTAACGACATCTGATTTTTTGACTCCCATATTTGGCATCGCATCTTTAACAGAAGCAACTATTACATCGCCTACGTGGGCATAGCGACGATTGGAACCCAAGACCCTAATACATTGCAAACGCTTGGCACCACTGTTATCTGCAACGGTTAAGAATGTTTCTTGCTGAATCATTTTGCAGCCTCCTTAGATTTCATACCCTGAACGAGAACATCTGTAACCGTCCATCGTTTATGAGCGCTGATTGGAGGAGACTCTTTAATCCGAACTCTGTCTCCCACTTTGCAATTGTTTTCTGCATCATGTGCTTTATATCTAGTCGTACGACTAATGATTTTTTGGTAGATAGGATGTGGAAATCTATTTTCCACAGCCACAACTACTGTTTTTTGCATTTTGTCACTGACAACAGTGCCGACCATTTCTTTAAGTGCCATAACTAAAAAATCAAGATGATGTGTTGGAGCGGCTTCGCTCATTAGAAACCGTTAGAAGTTGAGCCAATTCGGTTCGTGCCTCTTTGAAACGGTGAGTTTTCGCTAGCTGTCTAGTGGCTTGCTTAAAACGAAGATCAAAAAGTTCTTTACGAAGATTTTCAATCTTTTCTAATATCTCGGAATCAGAGAGATTCCTTAAATCTTTCGTAGTTGTTTTGCTCATGATGATGACTCCGAATCATCTGCTGTAACTGGCGTTTTAGCAGGTTTATAATTTCCCTTATTGAGATCTTCCTCTAAGGAAATAAATTTTGTTTTTACTGGCAGCTTGTATTGAGCAAGACGCATTGCCTCTTTTGCAATTTCCTCTGTAATTTCGTCGCCTCCCATTTCAAACAAGATTCGACCAGGCTTGACAACTGCAACCCAAAATTCTGGGTTACCTTTACCTGATCCCATTCTTGTCTCGGCAGGCCTCATCGTTACAGGTTTATCAGGGAAAATACGAATCCAAATTTGTCCTCCCCTTTTTACATAACGAGTCATAGCTCGTCTACTTGCTTCGATTTGTCTTGAGGTAACCCAACCACAATCTTGTGCTTGCAATGCAAACTGACCAAAAGCGATTTTGTTGCCTCTAGTAGCAACGCCGCGCATACGGCCTCTTTGTTGTTTGCGAAATTTGGTTCTTTTGGGACTAAGCATGATTAAAACTCCTTATTTAGCTTCATTGGAACGATCCTCAAATTGTTGAGGTCTTCGATTCCCCCTATTGCGTCTAGGAGTAGAACCAACAGGTAATGGTTGTTCTTCTTTAGGAAGAACTTCCCCTTTGAAAACCCATACTTTGATTCCTAAAACTCCATAGGTTGTAGTAGCAACTTTGGTTGCATAATCGATTTCTGCTCTCAAAGTGTGGAGAGGAACTCTTCCTTCTCGTGTCCATTCAGAACGTGCGATTTCAGCGCCATTCAACCTTCCACCTACTTGTATTTTAAGGCCTAAGACACCAGCTCTTTGTGCTCTTTGAACAGCCATTCGAATAGTTCGCCTAAAGGCAACACGCTTTTCAAGTTGCTGAGCAATATATTCGGCAAGAAGATAAGCATCTGCATCAACTTTTTCTACTTCAACAACATTGATACGTACTTGTCTATTTCTATCACCGATTGTTTTTTGAATACCAGATCTGAGTTCTTCAATACCGCTTCCCTGCCTACCAACAATTACTCCTGGCCTAGCAGTTTTTAATTCGACCTCAAGCTGATCTGCTTTTCGAGCAATCAATACATCGCTTACACCTGCTGCTCCATACTTTTTCTTGATGAAAGTGCGGATCCGATCATCTTCTTGGAGTAGTAAAGGATAGGTTTTAGTTGGTGCATACCATTTAGAACGATGCTCTTGGGTGATGCCAAGCCTAATTCCAGTGGGGTGAATTTTATGTCCCATCAGTCTGAGTCCTCAGAGTTGGTTGATTGAGTGGCCGAAACAGCAATGCTGATATGGCATGTCTGCTTTTTAATTGCAAATGCTCTGCCCTGAGCCCTAGGCCTATAACGTTTCATTGGCGGGCCCATATCAGCGGTAGCAGTGCTAATCACCAGCGAAGAAGGTTCAAGACCAAGATTGTTTTCTGCATTCGCAACAGCTGATCGCAATACTTTTGTTATTGGCTCAGTTGATCTATAAGGCATAAATTCAAGCATGATCAAAGCATCCCTGTAAGTTCTTCCTCTTATTTGATCAAGAACACGTCGAACCTTTGAAGCAGATCCGCGAATATAACGCCCATGAGCCTGGGCTGTCGTTTTAGTAGATGAAGTAGTCATAATTAGCGTGCTCCTTTTTTATCTCTGATGTGACCTCTGTAGGTTCGAGTTGGTGCAAACTCTCCTAACTTGTGTCCAACCATTTGCTCAGTTATGAAAACGGGTATGTGACTCTTTCCATTATGAACAGCAATTGTATGGCCAATCATCATTGGCAGAATTGTTGAGGCTCTGGACCATGTTTTGATGACAGCCTTATCGTCATTAGAGTTTTGCTTCTCAATTTTACGAAGCAAACTGTCTGAAATAAATGGCCCTTTTTTTAGTGAACGTCCCATAATTATTTAAAAGAATTGGTAAAGAAAGATAGAAATCATGAATCGCGACCTCCTCTACTCCGTTTAGATACCTTGCGTCGTTTTCGAAGAACATACTTATTGCTGGGCTTATTTTTCTTCCTGGTTTTCAAACCAAGAGCAGCTTTACCCCAAGGGGTAACAGGACCAGCACGTCCAACAGGTGCCTTTCCTTCTCCTCCTCCATGAGGGTGATCACATGGATTCATTACACTTCCTCTAACTTGAGGTCGTCTGCCAAGCCATCTTCTTCTTCCAGCTTTTCCAAGGCTTGTATTTCTAATCTCAGAATTACCAACCTCTCCAAGGGTGGCATAGCATTCCTTTCTGACTAAACGAACCTCAGTTGAAGGTAATTTCAACGCAACGTAATCTCCTTCTTTAGCCATGACTTGGGCGCTAGCTCCAGCTGTACGAACCATCTGTCCGCCTCGACCTGGATAAAGTTCAACACAATGAACGCTCGAACCTAAAGGCATTGAAGAAAGTGGTAAAGCATTACCAGTTTCAATTGGTGCATCTGGACCTGAAATAACTTCTTGCCCAACTTTTATGTCCGCAGGTGCAAGTATGTATCTCTTTTCACCGTCAGAGTAAAAGAGTAGAGCAAGTCTTGCATTCCGATGTGGGTCATAATGAATTGCCGCAACTTTGGCTGAAACGCCATGCTTATTGCGACGAAAATCAACAATCCTATATAGCCTTTTATGCCCTCCTCCTCTATGACGACAAGTAATTACTCCTCTGTTATTACGCCCTTTCTTGCGATGCTTGGATACGACAAGTGACCTCTCAGGTTTATTGGATGTAACTTCACTAAAGTCAGTTACTACTCTTGTACGAGTGCCAGGTGTGTAAGGCTTGAAACTTCTTATGCCCATTGTTTTAAGCCTCCTCTGATTCTGGGAATAACTGGATGGAGTTGCCTTCTGCTAGGCGAACCACAGCCTTCTTGACTTGAGGTCTCTTTCCAGAAAACCTACCAACTCTTCTGCTTTTTCTTGGAGGATTCATAGTACTAATACCAAGAACCTTGACATCAAACATCTTTTCAACAGCAGCTTTTATGTCAGGCTTAGCTGCTCTTGGATCGACTTCAAAAGTGTACTGATTTAGATCCAAAGCTTTCGTAGCCTTCTCGGTTATCAAAGGACGCTTAATCACATCAGTAAGTCGTTCATCAAAAAATTTAGTCATTACCGTAGACCTCCTTAATGGTTGATAATGCGTCTTCGCCTATTACCAAAGAATTGGCATTGAGAAGGTCAAACACATTTAATTGATCAGCAGAGATAAGCTTTATCTTTTCTAAGTTTCTAATTGAGCGCTTTATAATTTCTGATGGCTCATTGAGAATAATAAGAATTTTCCCATCAGCATTGATTCCTACTCGCTTGAGTAGAGCAATGATTTCGCTTGTTTTAGGAACTTCTAGCTTTGAACCGAAGTCTTTAATTATTTTTGCGTCTGAAATCCTACTCATTAGAGCAGTCCGAAGAGCTAGCCTTCGTTCCTTCCTATTCATTTCCAAGTTATATTTGCGAGGCTTAGGACCAAATATAATTCCACCTCCTGGTCGAAGAGGTGTCCTAATTGAACCTTGCCTTGCTCTACCAGTACCCTTTTGCTTGTAGGGTTTTCGCCCGCCTCCTCGAACCTCAGCCCTAGTCAAAGTGCTTGCAGTCCCTTGGCGACTGTGAGCCTGTTGACGCAAAACAGCACGATGTAATAAATCTGCTGCCGAAGATTCCTTGGCGGTTTTCAAATCAATTGATGATTCTCCAGCCTCTTTACCTTGCCAATCAAGAACAGTACAGTTAGCCATCATTTACCTCCTTGCTGGGTAGAGACGCCAACTCTTTTGGCAGGTCTTATGTTTAAAAGAGATCCAGGCTTCCCTGGCACAGATCCTTTTACTACTAATAAATTGTGATTTGTGTCTATCTTTAAAATTTCAAGGCCTCTGGTAGTGACTTTTTTGCCGCCCATACGACCAGCCATCCTTTTCCCAGGATAAACACGGCCAGGAGTTGTTCCGGCTCCTGTCGAACCAGGCAATCGATGATTCTTTGAACCGTGACTCATGGGGCCTCGGCTAAAACCATGTCGCTTTTGATAACCGGCAAATCCTCTACCCATTGTGTCGCCACTAACATCAACCTTTTGACCTTGTTCGAAATCATCGACAGTTATTGAAGCGCCAAGCTGAAATTCGCCAGAATTTTCTACTCGGTACTCTCGAAGATGACGCAAAAGGGTATCTCCTGATTTTGCAAGATGACCTTTTGAAGGCTTGTTAATAAGTTTTTCACGAATTAATTGAAAGCCTATCTGAACAGCGGCATAGCCATCCGTATCAGCAGATTTCAATTGAGTGATTTGACAGGGACCCGCTTCGATCAAAGTGACTGGAACGGCTCTGCCTTGATCATCGAAGAGTTGGGACATACCCAACTTCTTACCTAAGATTCCTAAAGACATGAGTTAAATAAACGCCAGCTAAAAGGTCAATCTGTAACGAGAGAGACTTGGTATCTGAATTAAATCGCCTATCTAGCCAAAAAAGTTGAAATTAATTGAAGTTCAATTTATTTGGAAAAATGCTAGCGACAATCAGCTGGCTGAGACTTTTTCAAACTTTTCAAAAAGTTCAAAGAGTATCTCGACAGAAGAAAATAAATTCTTCTGGACTGGCCAAAAAGACTAAACGCAGACGCCTAGTCTGCTCAAGCGTCTAGAGGCCCGGCTAGCGGGCGGGCATAGAAAAGCTTTAGCAACTTAAAAGATTACACTATTAACGTCCATTTTGTGTGATGCTTCAGTTGAATAAGATAAAGAATTTGATTTAAGGATGCCTTTATTACTCTCTGGTCAGAAATTTCGCACTGATCTTGAATCATTCGGCTGCCTTGCCATCCTTAGTCCACTAGAAGGTGGTGCAGAAACTCGTTTACTTCGAAGACTTAGAGCTAGCGGATATCAAACACAGATAACTTCCGCTAGAGGATTAGGAGATCCAGTTGTCTTTCTCACCCAATTACATGGAATCAGACCACCACATTTGGGGCATCAAAATGTTGGGAGGAATGGGGCCTTAGGAGAAGTTCAACAAGTTATTCCTCAATTAAATGAATTGTTAATCGCAGATAAACCCTTGGTTCTATGGTTATTAGAGGGTCAAGTCCTATCCAAGTCAGAGCTATTAGCAATAAATAATCTCTGCCAAAAGGAACCTCGAATTAAAATTGTTATTGAGATGGGAGGGGCTCGAAGTATTAAATGGCAACCATTAAATGAATTCATCAATAGAGATTAGAAATTCATCAAGGTGATCACTCAAAATTCGATTCACAATTCTGAAGCTCTCAAAAAAGGTAATTGGGTAAAATTAATTTGTGGCGCAAGTAATCAAGACCTACCTGCAATAAATGATCTTTGCTCAATTTATGGAGCTGCAGGTGTACATTGCATTGATCTCGCTGCCGACGAAGCTGTCATACATGTAGCTCGCAATGCTATTGATTGGGTTTTCGAAACTTATGGAAAAAAACCTTGGCTGATGATCAGCTTAAGTGATGGAAAAGATGCACATTTTCGCAAAGCTTGGTTTAATCCAGACCTATGTCCTTCGAATTGCTTAAGACCTTGTCAAAGCATTTGTCCAG
This sequence comes from Prochlorococcus sp. AG-402-P16, assembly GCA_003216295.1. GTDB lineage: Bacteria > Cyanobacteriota > Cyanobacteriia > PCC-6307 > Cyanobiaceae > Prochlorococcus_B. The sequence goes on from QCJB01000011.1 coordinate 29,969, forward strand.
CTCACGCGATTGAAAACGAAGGTGGTGTAAAGGCTAATAAATGCTATGGATGTGGCCGATGTATTGATTCATGCCCATTAGGAATCATTCAAGAAAAGGATCGAAGATTAACTCTGAAAGATTTTGCTCCGTTGTTAACAACTATTAGACCAGATGCAGTAGAAATCCATACTGCTCCAGGAAGAGGACAAGAATTTGAAAAAACAATCAAGGAGATTTTTAAAGTCGATCTGGAACTACAACGATTATCTGTAAGCTGCGGTTTACAAGGGCATGGAATAAACCATGAAAAATTAGCAGAAGAACTTTGGCTGCGATATAAATTTCTGAGAATTCATAATCAAAAACCTCTTTGGCAAATTGATGGGCGTCGAATGAGTGGAGATCTTGGAGCAGGTGCGGCCAAAATTGCAGTAAAACTCTGGGAAAGAATACGCCCAATAGCTCCACCAGGCCCCTTACAACTTGCTGGAGGGACTAATGAATCGACCATTAAGTACCTCCCAGAGATTAAGGGGCCTGAAGGAGTTGCTTTTGGAGGGAAAGCAAGGAAGGTAATCCAACCATGGTTAGAAGAGGCTCAACGAAAAAGAATTAGTCTTAGAGAATGGCCTGAAGGCTGGGAGGCAGCTCTTGCAGAGGCAAAACGGCTGATAAATCCTTGGCTTGTAAGAAAATCTTTATAATTGGTTTTCCCTAGCTAAATCAATCATTCGAAAGCCCACGTTGAGCTGTATTAATGAAGAAATCTACCGATTAACTAAAAAAAACTGGATAAATACATGACAGGATTGAATCAAATATGCAATTATTTAAGAGTAAAGAATTCAAATCTATGTCTTTCAATTGCAAACATAGATTTGGAACAATGGGCCGTCGCCAAGTGGTAAGGCATCGGGTTTTGGTCTCGACATTCCTAGGTTCGAATCCTAGCGGCCCAGTTTTCAACAGTTAGTGATAGAAAAACCTCTACTTGTGCTTGATTTTGATGGCGTCATCGTTGACGGTATTAAGGAGTATTGGTCAAGTTCTCGTCAAACTTGTCTAAATATACTTTCTGACAAAGAAAAAGAAATTATTTTTTTTCCTAGTGAGATTCCCAAAGCTTTTAAGGCCATGAGGCCATGGGTTCATCATGGTTGGGAAATGGTTCTTCTGGCTGCTGAATGTTCAAATAAAACTAGTCAATTAAACTTAAAAGGTTTACAAAATTTCTCAAAAAATTATCAAATAGAATGCTCCTTAGCTCTTGAAAATTGGAGTTGGACCCCTTCTCAACTGCAAGAAGCTTTAAATCAAACTAGAAGAGAAGCAATATCAAATAATTTCAATCAGTGGTTAAATTTTCATCAGCCTTTTTCTTTAGTCACTCAACGCCTAAAGACACTTGAGAAGGAAGGTATTGAATTTGCTATTTTAACAACAAAAAGTATTCAGTTCACAAAAAAACTTTTGGATTGTTTCGATCTTCAGCCAAAGCTTGTTTTCGGTCACGAGTCAGGAAGTAAAGTCGATGTCTTGAATCAACTCTTACAAACAAGAATAATTCAAGGTTTTATTGAAGATCGAAGAACTACCTTAGAAAAAGTTTTGGAAGATCCAAAGCTGAAATCTATCCCTTGTTACTTAGCAAGCTGGGGATACTTAAAACCTCAGGATAAAAATAATCTTCCTTCCGGTATTAAATTATTAAATTCAGATACTTTACGAGAACCTATTGCCAAGTGGTCTTGACTTAATAGCGTACGTCTGTACTATCGGTTTAATTGCTATTCGTTGAGGAACTGAGTATTTCATCATCAATCCCAACGTCTGTTGTTATCCCTCTGAATTAACGTTATTTGTCATGCCAAACGAAGGTAAGTCACTCCCATCAACTGAACCTAAGAAAATAGACGCCAAATCCGGAGAAAAAGAAAAAGCATTGAGCTTAGTGGTTGGACAAATAGAACGCAATTTCGGGAAGGGTTCAATCATGCGCCTTGGGGATGCATCAAAGATGAGGGTAGAAACAATTTCTACAGGTGCATTAACTCTTGATTTAGCTCTTGGTGGTGGCTATCCCAAAGGACGTGTAATTGAAATTTATGGTCCAGAAAGTTCTGGGAAAACAACGCTGACATTACATGCGATAGCTGAGATTCAACGTAACGGTGGAGTCGCGGCATTTGTAGATGCAGAACATGCTCTTGACCCAGTCTATGCAGCTTCTCTGGGTGTTGACGTAGAGAATCTTCTCGTATCTCAACCGGATACAGGCGAGATGGCATTAGAAATCGTTGACCAACTTATTAGATCTGCTGCAGTCGATCTAGTTGTTGTTGACTCAGTCGCCGCACTTACGCCTCGCTCCGAGATAGAAGGAGAAATGGGTGATCATTCAGTAGGTGCCCAAGCTCGTCTCATGAGTCAAGCGATGAGAAAAATTACCGGAAATATTGGAAAGTCTGGATGCACAGTAATTTTCTTAAATCAATTACGTCTAAAAATTGGTATTACATATGGAAATCCAGAAACAACAACTGGTGGAAATGCTCTTAAGTTTTATGCCTCAGTAAGATTAGATATTCGTCGGATTCAAACATTAAAGAGAGGAACTGAAGAATATGGAATTCGTGCAAAAGTCAAAGTCGCAAAAAACAAAGTCGCACCTCCATTTCGAATAGCCGAATTTGATATTCTTTTTGGAAAAGGAATTAGTACTCTTGGTTGTCTTCTCGATTTAGCAGATGAAACCAATATCGTTACTCGCAAAGGAGCTTGGTATAGCTATGAAGGTGACAATATTGGGCAAGGAAGAGACAATACGATTACTTGGCTTGAACAAAATCCAGAATCAAAAGAAATAATTGAAAGATTAGTCAGAGAGAAATTAACTGAGGGCTCAGAAGTGAGTGCTAACTCAATGCGTCCATTAGCTGCTGCCGCTCGGAATGCTTCATCTCGACCAACCTTAAGCCAAGTCGCAGCAAACGGCTAAAGATAAAAAAGATATTTGACTTTATCTAATATCTGCAGGAATCCACCATCCCGCAGCGGGTCCAATAAAGCGAACAATGATCCAAATGACAACTAAAGTCGCAATACCTACCCAGCCTGCACGGATACTTAATTGGATAAATTGATCCCTTTGAGTTTGGGTCACAGGAAACCAAGAGACAATACGTGGTGATTCATTCCTAGAGTTTTTCTGACCACGTGGTTTTAAACCTTGTTCAGACCTTCGACGAGCTTCTCCCATTATAAAAAAAACAATATTTTGTAATCTAAGAGATTGATTTTAATAAGGCAATAAACGCTCCAAAGTGACCCAAGGCTCAAGAGCTTCAAATACTAATTTTCCCCAACTTCTGTAGTACATGCGACCGTCAAGTATAGCGACTCGAACATCTTTCCCCCTAATACTTGCAACAGATTGAAGAAGGATAACAAGAGTTTCTGGCAGAAGAAATTCTCGAAACCAATTACGACCTTGATGCTTGAGCATTTCCACTCTAGCGGCGATTAAAGGTGATTCTAAAGTAGGCAATGGAATCACTGGGAAAATTAATTGATCTGGATTTGGCAACTTATGCTGATTAATAATCCACCAATTACAACTACAACAAATAATGCCATTAGTCACGATATTAGTAGTTTCATGAACAACTCTCAATCCAAATTCTCCAGCCAATTCACTAGTTAGCTGGAGTCGTAATTGCAAATCATCTATCAAAATAATAGTTATATGAATACGACCAAGAATTAATCTTTGACATTGTCTTACAATATGCCGATAAAATCGAGCTGTATTTGGCAAAGGTTGTCTTTTTGGTACAAATAAAGGGATAGGTTCTTGATCCAGCATATTACCTAACTTTACCTTCACATTGAAAGAGAATTTTTTACTATTTAAATCTAAAAGGACAGAATCGCTTTTACCTAAATTAGATAGCATCAAAAGCGTATTGTTAGATAACAGCTCTGATAGAATTTGTATAGGTAACAAAGGTTGAATATATAAATCCCAACTGAATGTTTGATTATCTAGTCTTGCCCATGTTACCCATTCATTATTCACTGTGTTAAAAGCCCGTTCCCATAGCATTGAGGAAGGTACTTCATCTTTTAAAATTCCTTTTAAAATTCCAATTTCTCTATTATCAATTCTTATAACACCATCACGACTAGCTGATTGACTATAAAGTCTTCGACTGATGCGCTCATGAACTTCAATGATGGATGCTTCAAAACTTAAGTGAGAATGAATTAAATGCTCCCAATCTTGTGGGGTAATCTTAATTGACATACATTCCCTAAGCTCACTAGACATAAACTCATAGTCAGGAAAAATTAATTGGCGATTTTTTAAAAAGCCTTTTTCATAAGCAAAAATAAGATCTTGGTAACTAAGAACCCAAATTTTTTCTTCTGCAGGAGTGAGATCAATTCCCTCTACATAATCAAAAAGCAATTCACTTGAGCTTAATTTTGACAATTCAACCTCAAACAATTGTCTACGTTGTTTAGCTGAAAGAATCAGTACAATATTGTTGTTATATAAACAAAGTGGAATTAAAAGACCCGGCCACCAAAAATTTCTACTATCACTTGATAATTGAATCAAAGTGTTGTCTTTGCGGCTTAAACTTCTAGAGATCAATCTTGTTAGGGTTAGATTATGAGGCCATAGAGCAAGATTATTTTGATAGTATTTTTTGAGATGTTTATGAGCATTTACCTCAAGCATTAGAGCAACCTTTATCAATAAATTCTTTTAATCATGTTGCCCTATCAATGAAGATATAGAACAATATAATTTATGGAGCTTAAATCAAAACCATCTGAAAATATAGGAATTGTTGGATTAGGTCTAATTGGAGGCTCCTTAGGCTTAGATCTCCAAAAACTAGGATATACAGTTTATGGAATCACTCATCGAGAAGAGACTGCGAAGAAAGCAAGAGAAAGAAAACTAGCCCAATTTGTGAGTACAGATCCAAATATCTTAAAAGATTGCTCCATTATTTATATTGCTTTACCACTTGAACAGCTCCTTAAACCATCATCACTTTTAATTAATGCAATTCCCAAAAATGCTGTTGTTACTGATGTTGGATCTGTAAAAGTCCCTGTTCTAAATACGTGGAATAACTTACATCCACGTTTTGTAGCGAGTCATCCAATGACAGGGACAGAAGAATCTGGTGTTAATTCAGGTCAACACAATTTATTTAAAAATAAACCATGGGTCGTTACACCAGTTAAAGAAACCGATCAAAAGGCACTCGAAATTATTCATCAAATTTCTTCGTCACTTGGATGTAAATGGATAATCTCTGAAGCTCAAATACATGATGAAGCTGTAAGCTTGATTTCACATTTGCCTGTTCTTATTAGCGCCACATTAATCAATACAGTTAGCACTAATATCAACCCTTCTCTTTATTCACTTGCCAAAAGTATTGCATCAAGTGGGTTTGCTGATACTTCTCGAGTAGGAGGTGGCAATCCAGAACTAGGAGTCTCTATGGCAAAATTCAATAAAAAAAATTTACTAAGATACATATTAAATTTCAAAAATTCTCTCGCTCTTTTAGAAAAATTTATACTTGAGGAGGACTGGAATGAACTCGAGAAAGTACTATTACGTGCTCAGGAAGGGAGACAAGATTTTATTTCAAAGCCTACTAATTAAAGATAGGAATCCTTAAATGTCTACCTTTATTTTTCATTAATTGTCTGACAACCATCAAAGCTGATTGGCTCACCCCAGCAGTACCTTCACCAGGATAAATCGAGTCACCACAAAGCCATAAACCATGAAGGGGAGTTCTGCTTGACAAGCCAAATGGGCCAAATTGAGACGGATGTTGACCAAGCCCCCCAACTATTCCACGAGGACGTCCTGTCCATCTTTCAAAGCTTCTTGGAGTAGAAAATTCTTGATGAGACCAGCTATTTTCTGTCAACCTAAAATGATTATTTATGATAGTTGTAATCTGTTTAGCTACGATATCTTTTTTTATAGAATAAGATTGACTATCTAAATTAGACCATTGATCAATATCAACGAATATACTTGCAATCAATGTAGCCATCCCTACTGGTGCACGTTGATCATTTTCCATGCTTATAGAAATAAATAAAGAACCAAACTGCTTATCAAATAATTGAATATGACCTGGACAATCAACTGGCAACTCAGCACGACCAAGAGCCCCATAAAAGACCAGTGCACCACTTGGTTTAGGTAATTTAGATATACTATTACGATATGTTGTCGATAATCCCCCGTTAACAGGTATTAAATCTAAAAGCGATTGAGGAGGCAAGCTAAAAACAACATCTGATGCATTCATAGATATCAAATTCTTTTTTCTATCAACTATATCGACATTAAAAGTATTACTTTTTTTCTCATTAACTATATTAGTAACTCGATGACCAATCAAAAGCTTTCCTCCATCTCTTAAAAAACTATTTTTCAATAAATCGCTAAGGATTTGCATTGATCCATGAAGATGCCAGAGTCCTCTTGGAGACTGAGCCATTTGAAGAACAGTTGCCCCGTACAATGCAGAGGTTCTATTTGCTGGCTCTTGAGAATAGAGTTTTAATTGAAGGTCAAGAAATCGTCGTAAGCGTCTATCTCTTTGACAACCAGTCATTACAAGCAAGTCTGCAATAGTCAACTTACTCAATACACCTGTTAAAAGATTGGAAGGACGTATAGCTCTAATTAATTGACTCAAATCCCAAAAATTTCTAAATGGTAGAATTGGATCTCTTTCGACAAATGACCAATTACTTTTATGAATATAAGAACATAATGACCAAAAGATTTCGCTCCCTGGAAACTGTTTTTGTCTTTCGTTCTCCCACAAGAAGGGATCATGCCATAAATTAATTGGCCTAGTCCCATCACCTAAGACAACACAACATCCAGGATTTAAAATTTTTGCATTAGGTATAGGAATATCTAAATAATTAAACAAACGATGATGGATACCTCCGATTTCAAGACCTGCAACTTGAGTAGCACCTACATCAAAGGTATATGGACCTCTTTGAAAAGTTCCTGCACAACCACCTAATTGAGTATGTGCTTCAACCAAAGTTACTTGATAGCCTTCTTTAGCGAGCAAAGCAGCACTCGTCAAGCCAGCTATCCCTCCCCCAACAACAATGATAGATTCTTCAACCATAAAAAATTATCAGGTGAGAGTTAGGTGAATGGAGGACTTAATACAAAAGGCACTTTTAAATTCGAAAAAAGTAAGCAAAAACTTTTTAATAGACAAAATAATTCCCTTGGGAGGAGGGTGTATTCATGATGCTTGGTGCATTCATTACCAAAATGGTAAAAAAGTTTTTGCGAAATCAAATGATATTGACAATATTAATATGTTTGAGTTCGAACGTGAGTGTCTTTTAGTTCTAAAAAGATTTGCTAATGAATCATATATCTGTATTCCTGAACCGCTTGATCTCATAACTTACGAGAATTTATCTCTACTATGCTTGGATTGGATAAATCTAGAACAAACTCAGCAAAAAATTTTAGGCAAAGGCCTAGCACTAATCCATAAATCATCATCTGAAGAAAAGAATAAAGACTTTGGATGGGGTAAACAAGGTTTCATAGGTTCTAATGCACAACTTGGAGGATGGGAAAGTGATTGGGGTACATTCTTTGTGAATTATCGTTTGAGACCTCAGCTGATAAAAGCAAAAACCTGGGGAATTGTAATTGAAGAATATGAGGAGGTTTTAATATATTTAAGTTCATATTTAAATAACCATCATCCAGAGATCTCATTAGTTCATGGTGATCTTTGGTCTGGTAATTGTGGAAGTACTGAAAATGGTTTAGGGAGCTTATATGATCCAGCTAGTTATTGGGCAGATCGAGAAGTTGATATCTCAATGACTAAACTATTTGGTGGTTTTAATTCAGAATTTTATAAGGGCTATGAAGAAATATGGCCATTACATAAATCTTCAAATGATAGGACAGAAATATATAATTTATATCATTTACTAAATCACGCAAATATGTTCGGCGGATCTTACCAACAAAGCTCTTTAAAAATATTGAAAGACCTAAAATGTCGTTTTTAACTAAATTTCAGGTCTTTTGTATTTTCTATTAGTTTAACCTAGGTACTCTTTTTTAAGGTTTTGGACTTTATCAAAAACTGCTGTTCTTTTTTCACTTGTAGTTAAGTTCTGCCAACTCCATTGGCCTAAAACTACAATTCCAAGAAGCTCTAGTAAACCAGGAAGAATTGGGAAAAAATTGACCGTATCAATAACAACCTTGATTAATACTTGAGCAAGCACAACGACTGCGATTATTCCAGCAGCCTTTCCATACTTACCCATCTGAGTCCAATCAATTTTGCTCAAAGATTCGTTAACTTTTCCCATTACATCACTGTAACGTTCCGAAAAATTAACACCTTCAGTTTTGCCAGACTTTGATTCATCTTTAGAATCAGGATTTACATCAGACATGAACACAAGCTACTAAGCAATTATGGACTGAGCGTATCGAATTAATTTGATAAATGCCATAGGCTCTATAGAGATAACTCCGAACCAAAATAGAGAGAATGCCGAATCAAATCAATTTTGATCATGAAAATTCCTAAATACATTGAATTCCACAACCAGACAAATAGTGTTCTCTCTAGATTTTTAAAGGAGGCAGAGCCATTGGAGGGCTGCGCCATATTAATTGGGCAAAAAAAAACCACATCAACAGATCACAAAAAAAATTTTTGGGAAATAAAACGTATATGGAAATGTTGCAATATTTGGGGTAAACAAGAATCAAGATTAGTTAGCCAAACTCAAAGCACATTTTCAGAGCAAACAAATCTACAACTATCAAAAAAAAATCGTTTCGAAATAGACCCTAAAGATCAAATTGCAGCTCAAAAATGGGCAAGGCAAAATAATCTTGAAATTTTATGTTGTGCTCATTCCCATCCCTTAGGTCAAAACATACCTTCCGAAATCGATTTATTTTGGCATAGCCCTCCTGGCCTTATGGTGATTTCAAACAAAAAGGGAAATTTAAAAGCATGGTGGATTAAAAATAAATTTAGCTTTCATAAAGTGAAAATTCAGATTTCTTCTTTAACGTAAATCAATAATCCAAACTTTGATTAATGGAGATAACCGAGAATCAAACCAATTTAAGTGCTGAAGAAATTTCTAGGTATGCAAGACATCTAAGTCTTCCTGAGATAGGTATCAAAGGTCAAGAAAAACTAAAGGTTAGTTCAGTTGCGTGCATTGGCACAGGAGGTCTTGGGTCTCCACTTCTAATTTATTTAGCAGCAGCCGGAATTGGAAGAATCGGAATAATTGATTTTGATTTCGTTGAAGACTCAAATTTACAAAGGCAAATTATTCATACAACCAATTCTATAGGTGAACTAAAAACACATTCAGCAAAGAAGCAAATACTCAAAATAAATCCGTATTGTAAAATTGACATATTCGATGAAAAACTAACAAGTATCAATGCCTTAGATATACTTAAGAATTATAATGTGATATGCGATTGTTCAGACAATTTTCCAACACGCTATCTGATAAATGATGCATGTTTACTACTTAATAAGCCTAATATATATGGTTCTATAGCAAGGTTTGAAGGGCAAGCAAGTGTATTCAATTTAAAGAAAGATAGCCCAAACTATCGAGATCTAATACCGACACCCCCGCCAAAAGAACTTATCCCATCATGCTCTGAAGCAGGAGTAATGGGCATTCTGCCTGGAATTATTGGTATAATTCAAGCAACAGAAGCTATAAAGATTATAACAAATATTGGTGATCCACTTGATGGAAGACTGTTAATATTTAATGCATTAAAGATGAGTTTTAAAGAGCTGAAATTGAAATCCAATCCAACAAATAAAAATATCAATAAATTAATAGACTATGAAAGTTTCTGTTCAAAGATAAAAATTAAAAATGAAATTGACTTTAATATTCAAAGTATATCTGTTGAAGACTTAAAAATACTACTCAATCAACCCCTAGACAAAATATTATTAATAGATGTTCGTAATCCAATAGAATATAATCAAGGTTCAATTTCAGGATCAAAGCTAATACCACTTAGTACTATTGAAAGTGGGGAAGCGATAGATGAAATCAAAAAGTTTTCTTTAAAAAATAATCTTTATATATTTTGCAAAAGTGGAAAAAGGTCATTGCGAGCAATAAAACATTTAAAAAAATATAGAATTAGCGGTATAAATATTGAAGGAGGAATTGAAGCCTGGAATAAACATCAAAGAAATTCGAATTAATAATCAACTCCCCTTTTTAAATCAACTCCTTTTTCTGCATAATGCTTATGACAAACCATCTCAGAATGCACACTTGCTAAATCAAAATATATAGGGTGATTTTTACATCTACCTGTAATAATAACCTCCGTCTCTGAAGGTTTTCTAAGCAATGTTTGAACAATAGGTTCAACTGGTAAAAGCTCCAAATCAACAGTTGGATTCAACTCATCCAATATCACAGTCTTATACAAACCACTTGAAATCGCTGCCCTTGCAATTTCCCAAGCTCTTTCAGCCTCGACATAATCAATAGGCTGTTGTTGCCCCCTCCAAACTATCGCATCCCTACCAGATCTAAGATGATCGACCAAATGAGGATAACTCTCTCTAAGAGCTGCAATAGCAGCATCCTCTGTATAACCACTACCACCTTTGAGCCATTGCAGAATCAATACACGATGACTTTTATCTTGGCTGATCCCTCTACCAATAGCTTGTAAAGCTTTTCCTAAAGCACTAGTTGATTTGCCTTTGCCTTCACCTGTATATATCTCAATCCCATCAATATTACTCTCAAAAAGGATTTCATCATTATTCATGTCAGGACGCCTATGTGCTTTCATCTCAGAATGGAGTTCTGCAACCTTAATAAGGGGATTTGGTGCAGCCCTTCCAGTCACTATAATTTCCATACCGTTTGGTCTTGAAGTAAGTGTTTTTACAACGTCTTCAACAGGTAATAATCCCAAATCAAGAACAGGATTCAATTCATCTAGGACCACAACTGAATATAAGGCACTCGCAATTGCTCCCTTTGCTATGTCCCATCCTCTTTGAGCTTCTTGGAAATCAAATTTAGTAGATTGATCGGCAGTAAAAAATTCACCTCTCCCAGTTCTAACTTGATCAATTAAATGGGGAAATCCTTGCTGTAAAGCATCTATGGCTGCATCTTCGTCATATGAACGTCCAGGTCCTTTCAAAAACCTAAGAAGTAAGACTCTGGTCTGTCTTTTCTCACATATTCCAAGGCCTATAGTTCTCAAAACCACTCCCAAAGCTGCCTGACTCTTACCTTTACCCTCACCGTCATAAACATGTAATTGTCCATGACTACGTTCCTGGCTTTCCGCTGCTGTTGTAATCCCTATACCGTTTGATGCCACGATCAAAAATTTTATTCTTATGCATGCAACTTAACTTCTTCTCCATAGGAAGTCATAGAATAAGCAAAATACATACAAAGATGAGCAAGTTTAAAAGTTACTATTTCAAAAATTTCTTGATCTCATAGAGAAGTGTTTTTTAGTCAACTAGAATCTTTAACCGCCTCAGAATTAAAGCAATTAACATTGTTGAGGGAGTTTGTTAAAAAAATAGATCAGGTTTGTGTTGCTTACTCGGGAGGTATTGATAGTTCTTTAGTTGCGACCATAGCCCATGAACAACTAGGTTCCAAAGCTTTTGCGGTTACTGGTGTATCACCTTCTTTAGCCCCATATTTGCTTAAACAAGCACGTCTTCAAGCAGCTTGGATAGGTATTAGGCATGAAGAATGCCAAACCGATGAAATAAGTCAGCCAAACTACTATAAAAATCCTGAGAATAGATGCTTTGCTTGTAAACAAGAATTGCACAAACATTTAAAACAACTTTCAGAAAAATTCCATAGTGCTCAAGTTCTTGATGGAGTCAATCATGATGATCTTAAAGATTTTCGACCTGGCATTGAGGCATCTAATCAAGCAGGAGTTATATCACCTCTAGCCGAACTAGAGATAGATAAAAAATCAATTCGTGCAATTTCTAAATCCTTAGGTTTACCTTGGTGGGACAAGCCCGCTCAACCATGCTTAGCCTCTCGAATCCCTTTTGGTGAGGAAATAAGCGCGAATAGGCTTGAGCAAATTGCACTAGCAGAAGAATGGATTATTAATCAAGGTTTTTCTAAAGTACGGGTAAGAAGTCAAGGACTATCAGCAAGAATAGAATTACCTGAAAATGAAATAGACAACTTTCTTAAAGTGATCGAAAGAGATAGAATAGTTAAATATTTTTTATCTTTAGGTTTTAATTCTATTAGTTTAGATCTAGAAGGTCTGATCAGTGGCAAACTTATTAGAGATATAAAAGCTAACGGATAAAAACTTAAACAAAAAATTTTATCTAAATTTTAATTTAGTCAGGGATCACGATGCAACATATTGATCCCCATAGGAATCTCTCTATCAATATTTTTAAAAGAAAAATTCTTAGCCTCAAAATCTTTTGCTAGTAATTTACACGCTTTTTCTGGCATCGTATGATCGCCACATGTGAAAACATCAATGGCAGCATATCCAATCTCAGGCCATGTATGTATTGAGATATGAGACTCAGCCAACAAAGCTAATCCTGTAACTCCCTGAGGGTTAAATCCATGAGTTACCAAATTTATTAATGTTGCACCAGCAATTTTAGCTGAAGAGGTGATCGTAACCCTTATGAAATCTTCATCATTAAGCTTAGCCTTATCACAATCATAAAGTTCAAGTATGCAATGCCTACCAATATTCTCAGCGAAGTCATCATGTAAGTTACTTAAGTTATTTTTGCTTTCAGACGCATACCATCCAGGATTTGGATGCAATTCTGGGAAGAAAGATTCCATATTGATTCATGATTTTCTCCACAATAGCCGACTAGTAGTTTCAGCTATTGTGGTTTAGTTGCATCAATTGAGAGTGCCTGACCCATTCACCTTCAAAAGATTCCAAATGTGTGGCACTTATTAAACACTGATGTTTTTCACCTACGGCATCTAAAAGTAACAATTGCCTTTGGGGATCCAGTTCAGCCAGAACATCATCTAGGAGTAAAATTGGTGACTCACCATACAAAGTTGTAATTAATTCTAATTCAGCTAATTTCAAAGCTAATACGATGGTTCTTTGCTGACCGGCAGAAGCAAAACGTCTAGCATCAACTCCATTTATTAAAAACTGCACATCATCTCGATGAGGACCTATTCGACAATTTCCAGTGTTCTCTTCATCAGGTCTCATTTCTAAAAGTTGACGCTCAATACTTGCTTTCCAAATTATTTCACTTTCTTCACCTTCAAGTTTACTTCCAGGTAAATAGAAAATATTCAATTGTTCCTTATCATTGCTTAGATATTGTTGCCAACGTAAAGCTATAGGAAGTAGACGATTTAGTATACGCCTACGTCTTCGATGAATTCTTGTACTTACTAAAGCCATTTGTACATCGAAAGAATCTAATAAAATATTGCGATCCTTGACTGATTCAATATTAAATTGGCGCCAAAGCTGACTTCTTTGCTTGATTAACCTGGTGAATCTTCCAATCAAGTCAGAATATATAGGTTCAAGTTGCTGAACAATTCTATCTAGCCAATTTCTTCTTAGAGATGGCTCACCCCGTATCAAGTCCAAATCAAGAGCACTAAATACTACGCTTCTTATGGGCCCGATCAAATCAATTTGTCTTGTTAAAAGTTTTTCATTTTTATAAGCTTTTCTACCTCCTTTTCTATTTATCTCTAGAGAGAGTTTTTGCTCATCTTCAGTGATTGCCGTCAAGTAAGCCTTATCTTGGTCCCAAAAAATTAAATCCTGATTTCTATTGGATCTATGAGAACGCAAACTGGATAATAATTCGACAGATTCTAGAAGATTAGATTTTCCAATTCCATTTGGACCTATTACTATCAAACGATTTTCAGTTAACTCAAACTGAAGTCGTCGATAATTTCGAAAATCATTAAGTTCTAACTGGTGAAGCTGAATGTTTCTTTCTGTAATATGTATGTAAGCTAATTTTAATAAGGTCTCAGTTTTTGACCTTTTTTAATAAGAACCCTTTTTTGGGCATGTAGCTCAGTTGGATAGAGCATCAGATTCCGGTTCTGAGAGTCGGGGGTTCGAGTCCCTCCATGCTCGTATAGACAAATTGATCAAAGTTTTAATCCCATTGTTTTAATCCCATTTGGATCCAATAAAAATCCATTAGCTTTTAACGCCTTGATTGAAATTAATGGAGCCGCCACAGAAATGCTACAGCCAGGCAACTCACGTCTAATAATTTCAATTGCTTTAAAAACTATGATAGACATATATTGCTCTTGTTGATCCCCTGGCTCAGCGACTAAATCCCACAAATTTGCATTCAAGCCTCTATCACTAGTAACACGAACAAAACCTACAATATTCTCTGAAGTCTTGTGAAGCAGAACCAAATAAAAATCGCTACTTTTAAGGGCTAATTTAAACTTCTGTGGTGGATGGGTATCTTGATTACACTTTGACAAGAGTCTGTTTATTTTCTGTACTGAAACAATTTCACTTCTAAGAAGAATATAACCCTCAGGGATTTGAGGACATGCATTAAAAGAGTTTCGTCCAAGCATATCAACCCGTATTTCTCATACCTGCAGCAATTCCATTTATTGTTAATAAGGCTCCTCGTAAAAGTTCACTACGGCTATATGTTCTGGGATTCTCAATTGAATCAACCCTTATATCCTCACTGATAGGTGGCTGTCGATTCTGATCTCTTAATCTCTTTAAAAGGGCAACTTGCAAAAATCCCAAAGGAACAATGGTTCTATTTCTCAGATTTACAGACAATTGCAAAGCAGGATCTGCACTTAACAATTTTGGCTTATCAGTAATTTCTAGAATCAATTTCTTAGTCAAACTATATTCACTTGAGATAATATCGAATATGCGTGCAAAGGCTTCTCGACTTTCATTGCCTCCCAAGCTAACCATATAATGATGTGCAACTTCTAGATCAACTTTTGAGAGCGTCATCTCTACTTTAGAAATCAACATCCTAAAGAAAGGCCATCTCTGATTCAACATTCGCAACAACTCCATTTGTTCGGAATCTGTCTTAAGTTCATGTGCTAAAGCTGTTCCAACCCCAAACCAACTTGGCAAAAGAAAACGGCTTTGAGTCCAACCAAAGACCCATGGGATTGCACGTAGACTTGATAAATCTTTGGCCCCACTCTTTCTGCGAGCAGGACGACTAGAAATTTGTAACTTACTAATTTCTTCTATTGGAGTAACTACTTGAAAAAATTGAACAAGATCAGGATTGTCATGAACAAGCGCACGATAATGCTCTCTAGAGCGAGCTGCCAGTCTGGTCATCAATTCATTCCAGCTAGGCGTGGCATCTAATTTATTGGTAACTAAGCTATTTTGAAGTACAGCTGTTGTTACTGTTTCAAGATTATAAAGAGCTAATTCAGGCAGACTATACTTTGAGGCAAGAACTTCTCCTTGCTCAGTTATTTTTATACGACCTTGAAGGGTACCACTTGGTTGAGCCAAAATTGCTTGATAAGCTGGACCACCGCCTCGTCCGACAGATCCACCTCTACCATGAAAAAGTCGTAATGCAATTCCTTGTCTACTTGCAAGATCTTGCAACGCTATTTGGGCCTTGTGAATTTCCCAATTACTTGAAAGGAAACCAGAATCTTTATTGCTATCTGAGTATCCAAGCATAAGTTCCTGTAAAGGTTGATTTTTTTCTCCTACACGTGGAAGTAATTGACGATAAAGATCTGTTTGAAGTAGAGACTCCATAACAGAAGGAGCATGTTGCAAATCCTCAACCGTCTCAAATAATGGTACAACTAGAAAATCAGCAGCTCCCAAGCTTGGGTCAATTAATCCTGACTCTTTAGCTAAAAGAAGAACCTCTAATAAATCAGAGGCTGTATGACTCATTGAAATTACATATGAGCGACATATACGAGTACCAAATTCTTTTTGAAGCCTATGGAGCATATGAAAAACTGATATAGTTTCTTGCGTACTTTTAGACCACTGAAAAGCAGGAGGGATAAGTGGTCTTCGAGTTTGTAATTCCTTCATCAACCAGTTGACTCTATTGTCCTCCTCCATCTCTCCATATGATTTGGGTAAATCTAAATAATTGGTCAGTTCATCCAAAGCATCACTGTGTCGTGTACTTTCTTGCCTGATATCCAAGCTAGCCAAAGAAAAACCAAAGATATGAACTTGATTCAGCAAAGTATCCAAAGGTTCACAGGTCAAATCTGTACTAACGAGACTATTTCTGATAAGTTCCAGTTCATTCTTAAATTCATCTACAGATCTATAGTGAAGTAATTCATCAAAGCTACTATTCATAGCCATTAATGGCTTTCCTTCAGGCGAGAATTGCCAGCCAGCCTCTGCTAGTTGTTTGTTACGTTGCTGAGTAAGTCGTAATCTTTCTAATGTATAGCTAAGTTTCAATCGATAAGGTTCTAAACGATATCTCGCTGCTCTCTCCTCATACACCTCGGGGAAACGAACTCTATCCATTTCCAGTGACTCTAATAACGGAGCACTTACTTGACTCCATTGCATAGAAATACTTAGTTGATCTCTAAGTTCGTGTACAGAAGCAATATATCTATCCAACATCAATTGTCTCTGATAGCAAGCTGTTCGCCAAGTGATTTCTGGGGTAACTGATGGATTCCCATCACGATCTGAGCCTACCCAAGAACCAAATGTACAAAAAGCTTCATGTGGAATCTCTACGTCCGGATAACTTGATTCTAATGCCGTCGTAAGTCTCCTTCTTAATAGAGGCATAGCATCAAATAAAACCTGTTGAAAATAATGCAGAGCATAATCAACTTCATCTAGAACAGTTGGTTTGAATTGATGTAACTCATCAGTTCGCCACCAAAGCCTGATTTCTTCTTCTAGTTGCAATCTACATATTTCCTTCTCAGAGTCAGAGATTGAACTATTAGATTGCAGCTGTTGTAAAAGAGTGGCTACTCTTCTTTGCTTGTGTCTCACAGTATGTCTAACTATCTCAGTTGGGTGAGCTGTAAAAACAAGACGAATATCCATTTCCCTCATCAAGGCATCAAGCTGCGCTGGAGGTACATTCAAACGACGTAATCTTTCAAATAATTGTCTAAAAGTTGCTGGTGCATTCTGACTAGCTAAGGCTGGTGCGAATGGATCTATTTTATTGATGCTCTGATCTTGCTTCCCTCTCTTCATGCTCTCTAAATAACTATCTTCCTCTATACGTTGCTCAAGAATATTTACTAGCTGAAAATAAAGAGAGAATGCCCTAGCGGCAGATATAGCCTCTGCCAAGTCCATTTCCGTAATTAATTGAACTATGGCCTCTGACGAATTGTCTTGAATTGTTTTACTAGGATCACTTAATTGCTTAAGACGCAACAATCTATCAGTTTGCTCAGAAGGACACTCACTCTTAAGAACTGTTTTCCATAGATCCTCAACTAATTCAAGCCTTTGCTGCAATAAATATCCAGGATCTTTTTCCTCAACACATTCTGCTGAATGATTAGGGGTATTTTCTTTAGGGGAGTTTTTCAACATAAACTTATTATGAAGCAGTTCTTACGACTTAGTCATTAAATGGTTGATTCATTTGAATGAAATTTGTCTCTTCTCGTTTCATTTCTAGAATCTCTTCATGAAGTAAAGACTGAATTGATGCGCCCTTTGAGTAAGAATCCAGCCAAATCATTGCCTGATTTCCTTTTGTTAAAACAGATTCAATAGGTTGAAGTAAATCAAACATATTAAGCTCCTTAGCTAAAGGAGTTACATCCTTGACAAGCTCTGTTATCCAATCACGACACCTAATTGTTTCACCATTGTCCCAACGCAATAAATCTGCATCAAGACTATGTTTTGCAGTTTGAATATCATTTTCATCGGATAAGAGAGCTAATTCTATTTGATTAATAGAACTTGCTTCAATTGGATCATACTTTTTTCTATTATTTTTTAGATTTATAATTCTTAGCTCTAATAAAGCAGTGATCGCAAGGAGTAACTCTACATTTCCTACTAAATCACATATCCTCAATTCTAATCGATTTAAGCTATGAGGCCTCTCTGGTCCATTTGGCCTTACCGATGTCCAAAGATGTCTTTCATTATGCATATTGCCTTGACTTAATTGCTCTTCAACCCAATTCACATAATGAGCATGGTCAATAAAAATTGGAACTTTTAATGGAGTCTTAGGGAATTGAACCCATCTTTGAGAATGAACACCAGTAGCTCTCCCTTCTAAAAAAGGGGAACTAGCACTTAATGCAAGAAATAATGATGCTTCGCATCTCACTAAACGAAGTGCTGAAAAAAGTAAGGATAAATTGTCGATACCTAAGTTGATATGAATACTTGCTGTAACTACATTGGTTCCATAATTCTTTTCTATAAAAGAGTGATATAAATTTTCAGTATCTGACCTTTCAAAGACTCTTGTATTTCCAAGACTAAGTGTACTTCCAGGTAGGATTGTCAATTCTCTGGAAGCAAGCCATTTTCTAAGCTTTTGCCTGGGGAGCAAAAGAGAGTTTCTTAAAACTGAGTAATTTGTATCTGGAACAGTTATGTACTCAAGATTTCTGTGATCAGGTTCAATAACAAATTCAGAGAAATCCTTAGAAATCTCTGATGCAACCCCTACATTCTCCCCAGAAGGGGTGCCAGTAAAAAGCTCAACTTCGAAGCCCTTCAAAAACCGTAAATTGGTCATAAATCAGGAGCTTCTAAGCAAGATAATGCAGTAAACATCCCTTTTGCTTTATTTAAAGTTTCTTGATATTCATTGGATGGGACAGAATCTGCCACGATCCCAGCACCGGCTTGGACCTCAACTGAAAAATCATGTTTATCTTTTCTTCGAACAATCATTGTGCGAATAGTGATAGCAGTATTCAACGCTCCATTTAAATCTACTGACCCATACACACCAGAATAAGGACCTCTACGTTGTTTTTCTAATTCATTTATTAGCTGCATTGCTCTTATTTTTGGAGCTCCACTTACTGTGCCGGCAGGGAAAGAGGCCATCAACAAGTCCCAAACATCTTTTTCTTTTTCCAGCATTCCTTCCACTTCACTGACGATGTGCATAACATGCGAATATTTTTCAATTACCATCAAGTCTTTTACAACAACACTACCTGGGAAGCAAACTCTACCTAGATCATTTCTACCTAAATCAACCAACATCACATGCTCAGCTATCTCTTTAGGATCCTTTAAAAGATCATTCTCAAGAGTGGTATCTTCACAGCTATTTTTACCTCTAGGTCGAGTACCAGCAATTGGTCTCAAACTAGCCTTAATGCCTTGTTCGGTTTGTTGAGCTTTGACCATGACCTCAGGACTTGAACCAATAAGTTGCCAATCCCCAAAATCAAAAAATGCCATAAATGGTGATGGATTCACCATTCTCAAACTCCGGTATAATTCAAAAGGGTTTTGAACGACAGTAGACTCAAATTTTTGACTCAGAACTAATTGGAAAATATCCCCTTTTCTAATAAATTCTTTAGCGATTTTGACATTCTGCTCAAAATCTTTTTTTGTAGTATTGCTTTTCATATCAACAGGTCTATTACCTTTCTCACTCCACCTCAAAGACTTTATAGGATTTAAAGGATCAGCTAATAAACCTTGAAGTTCACTGATTTGTTCACAGGCAATTGCATAAGCTTTTTCTATCGAAGCTCCATTACTTAAATTTCCATATGCGACAGCGGTAATTAAGCGTTTAACCTGATCAAAGATAAGAATTTTGTCCATAAACATCCAAATGCCATCGGGTAAATCTTTATCAGTTAATTCATAAATAGGTACTTTGGTTTCGATCCATTGAATTAGTTCATACCCCCAGGTACCAAACAGTTGTCCTAGTTGAGGCAAGCCTGATAAGGATATAGATTTATAAGGCTTAAGAAGGCTCCGAAGTATTTCAAAAGGATTTCCATTGAAAGTTTCACTGCTACCGTCTCGCCAACATCTAGTCACTTGATTACCCCTAACAGTCACCATCCAGAGAGGATCTGATGCAACAACACTCCACCTCCCAAGTGTTTCACCACCTTCTACTGATTCAAGTAAAACGCCTGGTGGATTGTTATTACCAACCTTAAGCCAGGTTGTAAGGGGTGTTTCCAAATCTGCTGGCCAACTTTTTGACAGCGGGATAAAATTTGCCCCCTTTGAAGCTGATTGAAAAAATTGTTTTTTATCTAAACTAAGCATGACTGCATAATGGCAGCACAGTATATAGATTTAAAGGGCACAAAAGTTTAAATTGAATTACTCATGCATCGTAGGTATTTTTTCCACTAAATTTTAAACTTGCTGGGTTAGGGTTTTCGCCGATTCGTCTATTGTTATAACCAGCCATGGGGCGACCTTCATTTGGCTTCTCGGAGAAGACACCATCTTTGGGGAAGAGTAATTCTCTATCGCCACCAGGATAAAGTCTATAAATCTGACAAGTCTCTATTCTTGGTTTGAATCCCCTTAGTTGAGTATTGAGAGCAAAACATTGCTCTTTTCTTGCGAAATACATAAGATTTTCTCCCTCATGCATTACTGCAGCCCCTCCAGTTGGGAGTTCAAAAACTTCAGACGTTTTACTGGTCCAAGTAATTGCATATTTTTCTTCAGTTTCAGCAGAATTTAATAATCCCCCTGTGCTACCGATGTGCTTTGGAAGTGTTCCAGGTAATACTTCGGTCATTTTCTCAATGAAAACACTGTTTCTATATATTTTTAAATTAGCACTTTATTTTGTGCCTTTTGACGCTTTTGATATCAACTTCACACGCGTCAACATTAATTCAAAAACTCAAATTCTTTTGATTCAGAAATAGGAAAAAATATCGTAATCCCACTATCGCGCCTATTTGTAAGACGACCACCAAGACTTTTCAACAACCTTTGAGTAGCAGCCTGACTGAGCTGCAAATTTCCTGTAGCTGGATTCCAACTGAGTACTGGACCTATCTCTTCGTTAGACACATTTTCTGAAACTTCAGAATTTTTTATTGAAGAAAGCTGAGTTAAAATTTGCAATTTGAGTCTGTGTCCCGCTGGTCTTAATTTCAAAGTCAGTTCTCCCCCTGTTTGTAATCCTCGCGTATTGCGATCAATAAGACCTGTAAGCATTAATTCGAGACCTTCTGAATCACTCAAAACCTTTGGCAAATCTGGAGTTATATCCAAAACAAGTTTTAAACCTTTTCGATCAAGCTGATTCCTCCAAACCGGGGAAAGTAATGTAAGCATTTTCCCTAAATCAGTTAATGCTAAATTTGTTTTAACAGGCTTACTTCTCTCCAATTCAACAGCATTAAAAATTAAACCAAAGCGATCAATTTGTTCAGTGCATTCAATATCTATTTGCTTTAAACGATTTTCTACAAGTTGAGGTAGATCTTTTTTCTTAAGTAAAGATCTTATCAAAGTTCTTATTGTAGCTAGTGGAGTTCTAATTTCATGAGTTAACGCTTCTAAAAGAGAAATCTCATTATTGGTTGAAGCTGATTTATGTTCATCGCCCAAATTTCCTGGCAAAGTCTGAATATTCAAACTTGGAGCTATACCTGCAATTCTTTGCGATAACAAAGGCCAAAATATTGTTGATAAATCATCATTTGTTTTTAACTGACCCATTTCTCCAAGTGCATTTCTGAGATTATTAGCTTGTTCTACATTTTCCATATGTAACCTGTTATCAAGCAAAGTCAAAAGATCACTCAAGGTCTCAGGATCACTTCGCATTAATAATTTGCGTTCTTCAGCTTTACCTTCCAAGGCTAAAGCAATTTGAATCTCAGGGGTAATGACTATAAGTAATGGGTCATTGCCATCTTCTTCAAGAAGTGTCAAACGCTCGTAATCTGAAGAGTGACTATTGATGTCCATCGAAATGGATTTGCTCGGAGGCAGCATCCCAACCGAAGGATTTGTAAGATTCAACAACTCTTTTGGTGCCCAGACCCAACCTTGAAATTGTTTTAACAATTTAGGTTCATATAAAGCTGGCAAAGGAGATGACAACCAAAGGCCTCTCGTTAAATTCATTGGTAATAGTATGTCTGACTGAAGAGTATCTAGAGCTGCCCACCACATTCTTCTGACAGCAGCTTCGCTACCTGAAGTTTTTGGAACTCCTTGAGCCATTCTTTTTTGTAGAGCTTTAATTGTGACTGCAGGAGAAGTCAAAACCACCTCCAGAACCAACAACATCCTTCAAATTCATTTAAATAATTAGATTTTGAAGGGATAGAAAACATAAAAAGCAGAAATTGAAGTCTCTTGGGGGTATCTTTTTTTCAATAGTTTCAACTAAATCAACTGA
>QCJB01000012.1 GCA_003216295.1 Prochlorococcus sp. AG-402-P16
CCAGCAATATATAGTGGTGTAATAATTAGAGATGAAAAGGATTTCATTTTATGAATACAAATAATCAAATCGTTGTTAAGAATAACTTTTTAGATGGTAGCAATTTTTGAAAAGTTTCTTTTAATTTAAAAAATCAGTCTTGGATTATTCAGGCTAGTAATTCATCTAATCAAGAAAATGACAGCCTAGAAATGAATGATTTCTTGATGCTAGATGTTTGTGATCGAGAATTCTTTAGAGATTACTTGTTCAACAAGATTAAAGATTCCTTAGATATTTCAAGTGAATTACAAAGAGTTTATTTTAACTTGCAATGGCCTGGAAGACATGGAAAACTCCACAAAGACGGTTGTGATCTCACCGCTTTATTATTTGTTAGTCCTTGGGATCCTGATTGGGGTGGATTTACTCAGATAATGCTGCCTTCTAATCAAATCACGGTTATTCCACCAATTCAAAATAGATTAATATGTTTCCCAGGCAATTTTCCCCATAAAGGTTATGCTTTTTCTGGTAATGCACCAAAGCGCATTAGCTTGGCCTTTAAGATGATTAATGTAAAGAATCGAAACCAATCTTGTTGAAAAGTTTGATATATTTTACTCTAACTGATTGATATTTGTGAGGATATAATCTATAGTTAATATTATTTATAAAAATATTAACTAACTTTCAATATAATTTACATAAAAGTTGATTCCAATAATAATACGGTCTTTCTCTCCTGAATAAAATGCTGAGTGAACCCAATCTGATGGGAATATTATTACCATACCCTCTTCAGGAAGTACTTCTTTACTTGGATTATATAATTTTAAAATACCTGGATCTTTGCAATTTTGATCACCTACTGAAACGTAATAAACAAGACTAAATTTTCTAGCTTGTAATTTAAGTAAATGATCTATTTTCGTTATATGTCCATGTTTTTTTACGCCTCCTCCAGAGTTAGAGATTGTAACAAAAGAATCTTTTATGAAAATTTCTGAGTTAAAAATAGTTTTTAACTTATTATATATATATTCTTGAAAAGTTTTTATTTCTAAGCTCTTTTCATTAAATAAATTAAAGTCAGATCCTTTTGCATTCCCAATAATAACAGGTTGATACTTGTCGATGCATATTGCATCTTTTGCTCTGATTTTGTATAAGGTTTTGATAAGATCTATTCCAACTGATTTTTGAAAAATAAAAGGTTGTAATTCTTCCTTTACTTTAAAGATATGATTTTTGAGAATCTTAAGATTCCTTTCTGTATTTGATTGTGATAATGATCCTTTTATTATAAATAAAAATAACATAATATCATTATTCCTAGGATCTATTCCCTGAGCAATTTTTACTATTTCTAATGCTGAATTAAAATCTTTTAAAAGATATAAACAAGTACATAATGTCAAATATGCCTTGATGAAATTTGGTTCGAGTTCAAGTGCATATCGAGCGGATATTTCTGCTTCTTTATATTTACCAAGATCTATCAATATTAAAGCAAGACCAATATGAGCTTTGGCAAATTTGGGTTTGATTTCAATAGCTTTTCTTGTTGATTCTTCTGCTTCTTTTAAATTTCCACTATCTTTATAAATATTCCCCAGATTGTAATATGCTTCTGCAAAATCAGGTTTATTTTCTATAGCCTTAAGCTGAGCTTCTTTTGCTTTTGTTAATTTACCATTGGCTTTCAATATTATTCCATAATTCGAGAATATTCTATAATCATTAATTCCTTGTTCAATACAGTTTTTATAATATCTAATTGCTTCGGAAATATTACCTCTTAAATGAAAATCAAGTGCTTTTTGTATCATTAACTCCTGAGATTCATTGCAATTGTTATTAGTTTTAATAGAAATATATTCATTATTATCTTGGAATTTATATTGTACTGGAAATGTACTTGCATTTTTGTCTCTTCTCCTCTCTAGATCATCTGCTCTTGATTCTTTCATCTTTAATTTCTTGCCTTGGAATCCCTTTATTCTACTATTTTATCCCAAATCTATCTCGAAGAATTTTTAATTAAGTAATTAAAAAAGGTTTTTTGTTAGTTCACTATTTACTAAATCTTTCAAATTAGTTTTTGTTTATTATTTTATTCTTCTATTTTTAAATTATTTAATTCTTGGGACACTCTATTAATTACCTCTTGCCAATTGAATATTTCTTTTTGTCTAAATATTCTAATTGATGGATACCAGAATGTTTTATCACTAATATTCCCCCATCTCCAGTCAGGTAAATCTTTTAAAAGTAACCAAGTTGATTTTCCCAATCCTCCAGATAGATGAGCAACTGATGTATCTGATGTGATAATAATATCACAATTTAATATGACTGCTGAAATTTCTAAAAAATCCCAAATAATATTTATATCTTTTTGGCATTTAACAAATTTGTTTTTGAAAGAACAGTTATTTAATTGTTCTGATCCAAAACCCTTTTGAAGGGATATAAATTTGCAATTATTTACTTCAGCAATTTTTGAGAAAGTTTCAAGAGGTAACGAGCGCCCCTTTTGTAATCTTTTTTCTGCCAGGGGATTTCCTTGCCAATTAAGTCCAATAATTGGTTTTTTTTCTGTTGATAAAATAGTTTTCCATTTTTTATAAAGTTCTGTTTTAGTATTTATATATTTTTCTGAAATAATTGGGTTATTTGGGCTTACTTTTAAATATTTAGGAATAGATAATAGTGGAATCCATTTACCTTCAGAAACTTTATTCACTTCTTCTTTGTCTAATGGATTTTGATCAATATTTGATTCTTTGATTAACGAATGTAATTTTTTCTGTGCACAAAAAGAAACATTTATACCTTGAGCTTTTAAATAAGGTATATATCGCATATATTGAATAGTATCGCCTAACCCTTGCTCGCTAATTATTAATAGCTTTTCTCCCTTTTCTAATTGCTCATTACCAATTCGTCTAATTTTTGGTTTCCCATTCAGGTATGATGGATTTTTCTTTTTAAATCTAAATTCATAATGTTCAAGACCTGATTGATAATTACCTTGTATAAGTTCTAAATATGAAAGATTAAAATAAGCATCTGGAAAATTTGGTCGGAGCTCTATTGCTTTATTAATTGAATTTTCTGCAAGCTTTAGCTTTTTTTGATCTCTTAAAATATTGCCGAGATTATAATGAAATTCTGCTTTATCTTTTTCAAGTTCTATTGACTTACGAATGGATTTTTCAGCATCTTCAAGTTTTCCAAGATCTTTTAATATGTTTCCTAGATTGTTATGAGCTATTGCATAGTTTGGTTTTAGTTTTATTGCTATATTTAATGAGTTTTGAGCTTCTTCTAATTTGTTATGATCTTTGAGTATATTGCCCAGACTATTGTGTGCTTGCGCCAAATTAGGATTGATGTCAATAGCTTTTCTTAGGAATAATTCTGCTTCATTTATTTTTCCTAATTGTTTTAAAATAATTCCATAATTTAAGAAAACAATACTTTCATTAGAGTTTTCATTAATTAAATATTGATAATATTCTGCTGCTTTTTCTAAATTTCCTTTTGAATAATAATCTAATGCAATTTTTATTTTATCGTCTTTATAAATATCCGTATTTTTAGTAGAATTACTTAAATTTCTGTATATTTCATTTGAAACTAATGGAACAGGAAATGTTTTTGTTGCATATGGATCTTCTTGTTCATTATTCTTATTCCTAGGACTTTCCATTTCTTTGCTATTAGCAATCTATCTCAACAGAGTATACACATTAATATTATTATTCATCTTGTTTATATTTGTCTCTTATCTCTTTTTGAAGTGCTGTAGATACTCTTTCTATAACTTCATCCCAGTTGTGAAGTTCTTTCTGACGAAAGAGTTTCATTGTTGGATACCAGAATGTTCTTTCTCCTTGAAGACCCCAGTACCAAAAAGGACTATCCCTGAGTAATAACCAAACTTTCTTTCCTATTCCAGCAGCTAGGGGTCCAAGACTGCAGTCGTTTGTAATAATGAGATCGCAATTTTCAATGATCGCAGCCGTTTCTGAATAATCCCATATTTCATCAATTTGATCCTGGCAGTTAACAAAATGTTCTTTAAAGCTACATTTTTCCATTTGCTCGGAACCAAAACCTTTTTGAAATGAAATCAAACTAATATCATTTTTTTCAACAATTTTTGCGAATTTATTTAACGGAATAGATCGACCTAGATAAGTTGATTCCATTTTTTTACTTCCTTGCCAATTAATACCAATAATTGGTCTTTTTTCTTTACAGAGAATATTCCTCCATTTTTCTTTAAGTATTTCTGTTGATGATATATATGGAGTATCGATGGGTGGATTTTGAGGACTGATGGATAAATACTTAAGTAGAGATAGTAATGGTATCCATTGTCCTTCTTTTACCAGATTTGATTGCTCTGGAGAAAGAGGATGGGAATGAATCCCAGAGTCTTTAATTAAGCTATGTAATTTTTCAGGGGCACAAAAGGAGATGTTTAATCCTTGATTTCGTAGAGGTATTAAATATCGCATATGCATAATTACATCACCTGGCGCTTGTTCACTAACGACTAAAATTGATTCTCCTTTTTCTAATTTTTGATTATCAACTCTTTTATTTTTAGACTGAGTAAATATATCTGTAGGTTCCGTTGTTTTATCTCTAAATTCATAATGCTTAAGTCCAGATTCATAGTTTCCATTTAGTAGCTCTATAAGTGAGAGGTTGAAATAAAAATCTGCGAAATCAGGTTTCAATTTAATTGCTTTGCGAGTATATAATTCTGCTTCTTTTAATTTGCCAAGATCTCTTAATATGTGCCCCAGATTAGAATACGCATATGGGAAATTAGGTTTCAATTCGATTGCTTTACGAGTGTATAAATCTGCTTCTTTTAAGTTGCCAAGATCTCTCAATATAATACCTAGATTGGAATAAGCCTCTGCAAAATTTGGCTTCAATTCAATAACTTTGCGAGTGTATAATTCTGATTCTTTTAAGTTGCCAAGATTTTGTAAAATTGCTGCATAATTTGAAAAAAGCCTATAGTCTTCTGAACCTTGATCAATGTAATATCGATAATAATTTGCTGCTTTCTTAATATTTCCTTGTGAATGCAACTTTAATCCTTGAT
Source organism: Prochlorococcus sp. AG-402-P16 (assembly GCA_003216295.1). Lineage (GTDB taxonomy): Bacteria > Cyanobacteriota > Cyanobacteriia > PCC-6307 > Cyanobiaceae > Prochlorococcus_B. Next base: position 5,114 of record QCJB01000012.1, read on the forward strand.
TAATTATTTGATCTTTAGAAGAATTAGAAGGAATATTAGTATTAACAATAATATTTTCTTTAATTTTTTCTATTAAAAATGGAACAGGAAATGTTTTTGTTGCATATGGATCTTCTTGTTCATTATTCTTATTCCTAGGACTTTCCATTTCTTTGCTATTAGCAATCTATCTCAACAGAGTATACACATTAATATTATTATTCATCTTGTTTATATTTGTCTCTTATCTCTTTTTGAAGTGCTGTAGATACTCTTTCTATAACTTCATCCCAGTTGTGAAGTTCTTTCTGACGAAAGAGTTTCATTGTTGGATACCAGAATGTTCTTTCTCCTTGAAGACCCCAGTACCAAAAAGGACTATCCCTGAGTAATAACCAAACTTTCTTTCCTATTCCAGCAGCTAGGGGTCCAAGACTGCAGTCGTTTGTAATAATGAGATCGCAATTTTCAATGATCGCAGCCGTTTCTGAATAATCCCATATTTCATCAATTTGATCCTGGCAGTTAACAAAATGTTCTTTAAAGCTACATTTTTCCATTTGCTCGGAACCAAAACCTTTTTGAAATGAAATCAAACTAATATCATTTTTTTCAACAATTTTTGCGAATTTATTTAACGGAATAGATCGACCTAGATAAGTTGATTCCATTTTTTTACTTCCTTGCCAATTAATACCAATAATTGGTCTTTTTTCTTTACAGAGAATATTCCTCCATTTTTCTTTAAGTATTTCTGTTGATGATATATATGGAGTATCGATGGGTGGATTTTGAGGACTGATGGATAAATACTTAAGTAGAGATAGTAATGGTATCCATTGTCCTTCTTTTACCAGATTTGATTGCTCTGGAGAAAGAGGATGGGAATGAATCCCAGAGTCTTTAATTAAGCTATGTAATTTTTCAGGGGCACAAAAGGAGATGTTTAATCCTTGATTTCGTAGAGGTATTAAATATCGCATATGCATAATTACATCACCTAGCGCTTGTTCACTAACGACTAAAATTGATTCTCCTTTTTCTAATTTTTGATTATCAACTCTTTTAATTATTGGATTGGCTCCCCAGAACAGGGATTCAGGTCCTTTAGCTTGAACTCGAAGTTCATAGTGTTCAAGTCCTGCCTTATAATCACCTTTAAGAAGGTTGACTAGAGAAAGATTGAAAAGAGCTAATTGATTATCAGGTTCTAATGAAATAGATTTAAGAGTACTCAGTTCTGATTCTTGTAATTGACCGAGATTTTTCAATGTTACTCCCAAATTTAAATGAGCACTTGCGGAATCAGGTTGAAGTTGAATTGCTTTCCTGATTGATATTTCTGCTTCTTGTGTTTGTCCTAGACTATTTAATACGTTTCCTAGATTATTATAAGCTTCAGCTAAATCAGGCTTGATTTTAATAGCTTGTCGAGCATTTATTTCTGCCTCTTGTATTTGCCCCAATTCATGTAATATGGATGAAAGGTTAGAATAAGCTTCGGCAAGCTTGGGGTTGATTTGAATTGCTTTTTTAGTTGATATTTCTGCTTGTTTAATTTCTTTTTTAAGTTTTAATATTGTTCCTAAATTTGAATGAGCTTTTGCATTATTAGGATTCAATTCAATAGCCTTTTTAGTATATAATTCAGCTTCTTTTAATTTACCTAGATCTTTTAATACTGTTCCTAGGCTTAAATATGCTTGTGCATAATTAGGATCTAGTTCAATAGCTTTACGGGCATATAATTCAGCTTCTTTTAATTCACCTTTTGAAAGTAATATGATTGCTAGATTAAGATGGGATTTTGCGTAACTGGAATTAAGTTCAACAGCTTTACGAGCATACAATTCTGCCTCGTCTATTTTCTTCAGAAGTTTTAATATATTTACTAAATTAATATATGCAGCAATATAATCAGGCTTTATTTCAATAGCTTTACGGGCATATAATTCAGCTTCTTTTAATTCACCTTTTGAAAGTAATATGATTGCTAGAGTAAGATGGGATTTTGGGTAACTTGAATTAAGTTCAATAGCTTTACGAATAGATGATTCAGATTCTTTTAATTTACCTAGATATTTCAATATCCATCCTAGGCTTAGATATGCTTGTTCATTGCTAGGATTCAGCTCAATAGCTTTTCTAATTGATAACTCTGCTTTATTTAATTCTTTCAGATCTATTAAAATTAAACCTAGATTAAAATATGCTTTATCAAAATTTGGTTTTAATTTAATAGCTTGGTGAATTATTTTTTCTGCTTCTTTCAATCTTCCAATACTCTTTAAAAAGATTCCATAATTACATAATATTATTGGATCATTGTTACCTTTCTTAATTAAATAAAGGTAACACTTTTCTGCTTCTGAAGTTTTTCCTTGTAATTGAAAGTTGATTGCATTTTTAATTAATTCGTTTTTAGAAAGTGTAGAATAAGTATCAATGTTATCCATGAAAATAAATCAAATTATCAGTGTAAAGGTGAATTTTTTCTTTAAATATAAACTTGAAAGCTTATTACTTTTTCGCCTCAAGGAGTGATATTCTATATTAGTAATCGATCCCAATGGCTATGATGGTTTCTTCTATACTTATTATATCAGATTCTGAAGCTTTTTCAAAGCTGATAAATATTTTAGAAAATCAAGTTTTTAATATTGACAAAAAACATTAGAATTTATTATTTTTGGATTAAATCAAATACGAAACATATTCTTTCTTCTAGGCTTTCAAATGGAATTGTTTGATGAAACAAAGAAGAAGGGAATATACATATATCTCTAAAATTTAATTTTTTAATTGTTAAGTCAAAATTTTTTTCTTTATTAGGATATTGAGGTCCTTCATAACTGAAAGCTATAGCTCCAGAATTAACATTTTCCCCATGATATTTCGGGATTTGTAGATAAAAACTGCCTGTTATCCATCCATACTCATGATTGTGTTGTTTAAGATAACCTCCACTTTTCATACCAATTATCCATGATCGAAGTTCATATTCCTTTGGCCAATTTTTTATAAACCCCTGATTACTATCCTTGAAATTCATTTTATAAAGATTAATTTTTTCTTCTAATGCTTTCTTGACTGAAAATATAAAGGGATAGTTTAAAGAAAATAAGTTTCCAGAAGTTTGCTTTCCATTAAGGAGTAGATTCTGCGATTGAGTTTCTGTTTTCTCGCTTTTATAGTAATCAATTAAATTTTTTAAATCTTCAGAAGAGAATATATCTTCATCGATCTTGTCTAATAAGATATATTTTTTTGTTTCATTACAAAAAGGTGAATTAATTCTTTTATTATAAATAATATTTGCATGCTCTATAATACCTCCAATCTCAGCATTACAAAAATTATTTCTTGTTAGCTCATAATATTTTTGATAAAATTGATGTTCTTTATCAAGGCATAATAAGCAAGCTAAAATCATACTTTGAGATCGTCCGTAATTTTTTCCATTTAAAATATTAATTGCTTGTTCATAGTTACCTTCTAAATACTTCTTTTGAGCTATTAAAAAACTAGTTCTTTCTAATCTTGGATCGAGTTTAATAGCTTTCTGCCAATATTTCTCTGCCTCATTTATTTTCCCATTGAGATTTAATACATCCCCTAGATTTGAGTATGCTAAAGCATTATTCTGATTTAATTTGATTGATTTGTGCAAGTATATTTCTGCTTCTTTTAATTTTCCAATGTTAGTATAAACACTTCCTAGGTTGGTGTATGCGTTTGCTATTTGTGGATTAAGTTCAATTGCTCTGAGTAGAGGTATTTTGGCTTCTTCAGGTTTTCCTTTTTGAAGCAATATGCCTCCCAAATTCGTGTAAGCTTCAGCTGATTCAGGATCAAGTTCAATAGCTTTTCGAGTGAATGATTCTGCATCTTCTAATTGTTCTATCTCTTTCAAAACGATTCCAAGATTTAAATGAGCTATTGCAAAATCAGGTTTGAGAGTAATGGTTTTGCGTAGAGGCTCTTCTGCTTCTTTGAGCTTACCCTTTGCAATTAATATTGAGCTGAGAAGATAATGAGCATTGAAGAGATTTGGATTTAGATTAATAGAATTAGTAAGAAAAATTTCTGCTTCTTTTTCTTTATTTAAATCTTTTAAAATTGCTCCAAGATTTAGATGAGCCATTGCAAAATCAGGTTTGAGAGCAATGGTTTTGCGTAGTGACTCTTCTGCTTCTTTAAGCTTATTTTGGTTTATTAGGATTTCTGATAGTAGAAAATATAAATTGTAGAGGTTTGGATTCAGCTCAGTTGCTTTACGAAAGTAATTCTCCGATTCCTCTACCTTGTTAAGACGAAAAAAAGTATTAGCTAATTTCTCCCAAGCAATAATCAATAAAGGCTCCGATTGAGTTGCTTTTTTGAAAAGAGATAGTGCATATTCATTTTCGCCAGAATTAAGAGCAATGTTTCCAAGATTTGTTAAAGCAGGAGCATAGGAATCATTTATAGACAATGACTTTTGATAGTATTTTTTGGCTGAAACTATGTCTCCTTCTGCGAGAAATGTATTGCCAAGATCTTTAATTAACTCATAGTCATTAGGTTGTATTTCTAGTGCTCGATTTAAATATAAGCGAGAATCTTTTATATTTCTAATTTCTAATAATGACTTGTATATTAACTTTAAAGCTTGGAAAGAATTAATATTTTCTTCTAGTATTTTTTGGCATACATCTATGCTTTCTTTGTATCTCTTTTTCGTAAAGAGTAATTTTGCTATATTAATCTTGCTTTCCAACATGGTAAGAATAATATAATTTATTATATCATCTTGTCTAAATTTTAGGAAGCATATTTTGCTTTATATCTATCTTGAAGAAACATTAAAATTTTACGAAAATAGATTATTTTGAAAATAATAATATTATTCATCTAGAAGTCAACAATAATTTACTTATGGATTAAAATAATTCTGTCAAAAATTTTCAATACTATAAATTATTAAACATGTAATTATTTGTCCTCTAAGAATTATTCCTAGTGTAATTCTTGTATTCAGTTAATCCTATATTAAATTTATTATTTTAGTCTAAAGTCTATTGATTTGTATTGAATCAACTAGCGTTTTCTTTTATATTAAAAATTTGTAATATGTGTTTATTTACGATTGAAATATTTGTATTATGTCTAATTAATTTATTTGGCAACTTAAATAATGGAGAAAATTGATTTAATGACAAGGTTGAAAGAGTATAGAATAAATAAATTTTATTCTCATGTTTATTTTATCTTGGAGAATTACCTGGAAAAATGGGTAAGAAGTGAATTTATATCTAAGATAAGTTCAATTTCTTCTTTTGAGTTCACAGCTGTGATTTTGGAGGATAGGCCAAATAAATTATTAAGATTTTCTATTATAAATACATTATTAATGACTAGGGCAAAAATGAAAATAATTATTTTTACAACTAACGATAAGTTAGTAAAAATGAATCAACTTTTTTCAGATATAAGCGAATTTGTGGAAATACGTCTTTTAAATTATGATCAATCATTTATAAAAAAATTATCTATTCAAAATTATAATAAAACTATGTTTAGTGCCGAATTTTGGAGGCAATTACCTACTAATAATATTTTACTTTTTCAAACTGACTCATTATTAATTGAGCCGTTAAACTTCTTGATTTTTGAATATGATTATGTTGGGGCTCCATTTGCTAAAGAAAAATATATATCTACTATTTTTCCTAATTTTTCTGATAATGATCAATCTGAAATTGCTGGTACTTGGATAACACAGGTTTTCAATCGGAAACATAAGATACCCGATGGTATATTTCAAGGGAATGGAGGTTTGTCAATTAGAAATCGTGATGTAATGATAAAAATTTGTGAGAATGAAATTCCATTAAATGATGAGAATGAGGATATTTATTTTAGTAGACTTGTTCAGAAATATTCTAGCCGCTTACCTTCTTTAGCTACAGCTTCTCGGTTTTCTTGTGAATGTGAATATTATAAAAGTATAGGATTTCATGCTAGTTATTTGTATCTTTCAAGTTCCCAACAGGCTGAAATATATGAAAGACATTTGAAATATGTAATGAGTTTAACCTTATAGATTTTTTAGAAAAATAATTATTAATTTATTTTTTATATTATTTTTAAATCTAACTATTGTTTAATTCTGGTTCTCTTTCAAGTATTGCCTTATTTATTTCATTTCTTCTTTCCCATAGATTTTTATACCATTCTTCCCTTTTTTTTACTTGTTGTGAGGCCAACCTATTTTTAAATACGTATTCTCTTGCTTTAATCCCAATTTCTCTTATCCTTTTAGGATTTTTTTCCCAGTTTTGGAGTATCGATATTAAAGTATCACTATCATTAAAGAATCTAGCTGACTCACCATCTTTAAATGTTTTGTTATAAATTACTGGATTAGCTAAAATTGCTAATGAGTGTGAGGCTGCTTCTAATGCTTTTAAGTCAGACTTACATCTATTAAAACTATTGTCTAATAAAGGCATGAAACAAATATCACACTTACTCATGATATCTAAATATCTTGAGTAAGTGCATAATGGATTAAATTTCTTATGTGTTGCGGGTAACCGGATGGAATTATAAAATAATTCATCATATACAACTTCAAATCTCCAGCGTTTTTTATTTAATGATAATCCTTGATTAAGTGAGTCTATCCAAGGTGACCAATCATTTTTTCTATTTAGAGCTCCGAAGAATATTTTTATGTCAGAGTTATTATCTATTTCATTTTTTTTATGTCCAATTTCATCAATTACATTTGAAAAAACTTTTATCTCGGGATTCAAGTGAGAAATCTTTCTTGCAATTTCATTGGTAGAAACCTGAATAGCATGACAACTGCTAAGTGAGAAATTATATTTTTGATCTTTCTCCAGAAATTCAGATGGATCATCATCTAAATCAATAATAATAATATATTCATTCTTTAATAAAGTCCTAACACGATTTAGAGAATTCTCATCTTTTTTTTCTAATAATCTATTTAATACCATTATTTTTGGTATTTTTATACTACTAGAGTAGATCTTTATCTGTTCACCAATTCTGTTTGATATATCAGGGAGAGTATTTAAAGCATTAAAGGGAACATTTATTCTTGATTCAGCAATTACAGGGGGGTTTACTTTTGATTTTAATATATCTATATGAAATCTTTTGTATTTTCCTTTCTTTGCTACAACAAGGAATTGTTTAGGCGCAATATTACTGATAAATGTATTTTGATTTAATTTCAGATTATTTAAGCTAGTTCCAATTTGCTTAGTAAATTCAATTGTTTTTTCAAAATCATTAACTATTGGTTTGATTAAACAAATATTAAAACCATTATCTTCTAATAAATTCTTTATACCTTTTAATGTAAATAACCCTTGAATATTTTCAGGATAAATACCTATTTTTTCTTTTTGAAATGATTCACTTAGTAACTCTTGTATGATACTCCAATGTTGAATATTCTGAATAAAAGCAATCACAACTCCGTTATCTTTCAACCATTCCAATTGATATGGAATATTTTTCCATGGATCTTTTATAATTTCTAAAGTTTGATTATAAATTAAGCAATCTAATGGGGGTATTTTGTTTTTTAGCTTAGTTGTATCTTTAAGATCATAATTATAAACTACATCAAGTCTTTTTTTAGCAATCAAACTATTATTTTGTTCTTTTTCTATCCCATAATATTTAACTAACGGCTGTTTCTTTTTGAATTTATAACCTAGAGATCCATTGCCGCATCCTATTTCAAGTATATAATTCGAAGTTATTGGAATATTCGAAAGTAAATACGATTCATTTTGCTCGTAATTAGTCACTTTGACTTTTAGTGAAGGTATATAAATAGAAGATACTCTTTTGAATTAAAAGAATGCAAATAATTAATTATTTTTATAAAAAATTTATCTATATCAATTACAGAATTTCTAGATAATATATCGAATACCTATTTGATGTTTATCTGTTGTGGCTATTTATTAAATTTAGCCTATGAAAAGTTACCCAATTAATCCATCGGAGAGATTTAAACTAGGTTTTTTTGCAGCACTTCATTGCAACTACGGAATATTTTTTAAATCTTAGTAATTTGGATGCTTGAATGATATTGATTTTAGGGTTAAAGAAACGTGGCAGTAGTTAACAAACGTCAAGCAGATAAGAAGGCTTTAGCAGAGAAGAAAGCTCAAGCAGATAAGAAGGCTTTAGCAGAGAAGAAAGCTCAAGCAGAGAAGAAGGCTTTAGCAGAGAAGAAAGCTCAACCAGAGAAGAAAGTCATTGCTATGCCTAAATTGGATTCAAAGCAAAAGCGCGACTCTAGAACTGAATTGTTAACAGTTTCAGTTTCTTTAAATACTGGCAAGATTGTAGGAATAGTTGCCGTTGGAATTATTGCTTCTGCGTTTCTTGTCTCTGCAATGGTATTTATCGCTGGGTAATTCAATTCAAAAAGAAGATATTAAAAGTCGAATTTTGATGCTGAATCTCTGCTAGATTTTCATTTTTATACTTTTAGAGAAAATCTTAACTGTGATTAAAGAAAGATTCCGGGAAATTCTTGAATTCACTAAGAGTGAATCCCCCTACAGGAAAGCTAATAAAGGGTGGATTAATAAGGATATATTTTTAGAATTTGGAAAATCTGTTAATAAATTGAATGAAAAATCTGAACTGGCAAAAGTAACATTAATTTGGACACCTCTTCAGAGATTAATATCTAATATTTTTCTTATCATTATTTTATCTTCCATAGTTGTCTTCACCTCTATAAAATTTGCAGAAGGTAAATTTAAAATTGATTTATTTAATATTTCTGTGAATGATAAATTAGTTGATTCAAATACTAAAGACATAAGTTTATTTAAAGAGAAGAAAGATCCTTCGCATGGGAAGTTAGAGTCTAAATTAATTCAAGATCTAGATATTGAAGGAATAAATTTATCAAAAGAACTAATTGAAGAAGAGAACTTTATTAAAGATAAACAAAATCTAATTGAGGAGAGAAATTTGGAAGATCTAGATAAGAAGAAAGATATTAAAATTTTAAAAACTCAAAAATCAAAGTCAAACTTTTTTTGATTATGATTTCAAAATTCAATGATGGTTAGTTTTTTTAAAATTGTTTGCTCACCTAAGCATTTTTAGGTCTAAGGGATGTTGAGGTGCTTGAATAACAAAAATTTAGGGAGTTATTAAGGTGTCAGAAGCAAAGGGAAATCAACTTGCAACAATATCTGTTTATTTGAATACACCAATTATTGCAGTGCTTTTAGGCGTTGGATTTATCTTGGGTTCTATTTTATTCGCCGGTATTTTACTTATCGCGAAATAGCTAATTTATTCATTTCACTGCTTAAAGCAGGAAGCAAAAACCTATCTTTTGCTAAATTTTCTCCTGTTGTGAAAACCACAAGTAGCATTGGGCTTTGGTTTGGAGCCTCCCACCAGGCTACGTCATTACGTACTTCACTCATCAGCCCCGCTTTACTCCAAATTTTTGAAGCCAAAGGTAAACCTTCTCCTAAAAACCCATCTATTTGATTCTCTGAGTCTTCTTTTCGTTTGTGGAGATCAAGTGATCGTGAGAAAATATCTTTTAATTTTTTAGTTTCGACTAATGACCACTTGTCTTTAGTCATTAATGACTCAAAAATCCTTGCAGTTCCATTTGTTGTCATGCTATTTCGGTTTTGATTTTTTATTTCATAAAAATCTTTTTCTCTTCCAAAAGGACCTTCATTCCATGTTTTTTGACAACAGTTCCACCCTTTTAATTCTGGCCATTCCATATTCTCTAACCATTCGTTGATAACTCTTCTTTGAACTTTCCAGGCTTGAAAGCTCTTATTCTCCAAAGAGGGTCCACTTGTGGTTCCTGTTAAAAGATCTAAAATATAACTCGTGGCATCATTATTGGAGTTTGCAATCATTTCATTGATAGCTCTTCGAACCTCCTGAGTCTCAAGAATTAAATTCCTCTTTATCCATATCTCAGTCGCTAATGCATAGACAATTTTTACAACACTTGCAGGATATAAATTTTTGCTTGAATTCCACCCAGTTCCATATCCACTAGAGGTTGATGGGGTTGGGCTCTCATAACGAATCCAAGTTATTGCAATATTTTCATGAAGGTTTGATCTACCTTCTTTTTCATATCTATCGAGTAGACCTTTTAGGCATAATGCCATTTCAGGGTCTTGACGGTAGAACGTCATAACGCCAAGAAGAATTTAATATGACATTAGAGATTCCATTGACTAAAGCTTCTTTTTTAATTAAAAGTATGTGGAAACTTAGAATTAATGTCGATGGATATAAAAGTAAAAAAAGTGATGAACTTGCAACTCAGGTAAGGGAAGGAAGGAGCTTTCAGTTAATAGATTCCTATAGCATTAACTTCAATGGCCAACTAATGATTGATAGAGTCAAAGTTCGTTTATTGGAAGACGGTTATATTTGTTGGATTAAATTCTCAGAATTAATTAATAATGCCTTTAAAAGAAAGTTTTGGGAACCTGATTTATTAGTCCAAGAAAAAATTGAGTCTCTAATTCCAAAAGTCTTGTTGTGGGCAATAGAAGCTGAAAAAAACCAGAATGAATATTTATGGGGTGGAACTATTGGCCCAAATTTTGATTGTTCTGGTTTGGTTCAATCTGCGTTTGCAAGTTCCGGTATTTGGATACCTAGGGATGCTTATCAGCAGGAAAAATTTTGTAAACATGTTGCATTTGATATTGACTCATTATCTGAAAAATTAATACCTGGTGATTTACTTTTCTTTGGATCAGCAGAGAAATGCACCCATGTTGGTTTGCATATTGAAAACGGTTTTTATATCCATAGCTCTGGGCTCAGTAATGGGCATAATGGAATAGCGATTGATGGTTTATTTCCCTTGAATCCTGGAAATATTGCTTCTTTTTACAGGTCTCAATTTAGATCTGCTGGAAGAGTTATCTCTTGCTATCAGAGTGAAATACTCTAAAAAATATTAATTAATTTACTTTCTTGAGGAGTTTTAAATGAGTTCTAATGTAGCCCTATCAATAGTTGTTCCTATCTTTAACGAAGAAGAAAGTCTTCCATTATTGGTTAATCAGTTATTAGAGGTTTTGGAGCCTATGGAGGAAACTTTTGAATTGGTTTTAGTGAATGACGGCTCATCAGATAGAAGCGCTGAAATTATGGAAAAGTTAAGTGTACAAGTACCGGAAATAGTTGGCGTTCTTTTGCGTAAAAATTATGGACAGACTGCCGCAATGGCTGCAGGATTTGATATTTCCTCTGGTGAGATTGTTGTAACTCTTGATGGTGATTTGCAAAATGATCCTGCAGATATTCCTTTACTAGTTAATAAAATTAGGGAAGGTTTTGATCTGGTTAGTGGTTGGAGGTTTAGAAGGAAAGATGCAGCTATTAGTAGAAAGCTTCCATCTAAAATTGCTAATCGATTGATTGGAAAAGTTACTGGAGTGCGACTAAATGATTATGGATGTTCTTTAAAGGCTTATAGGAAAGAAGTACTTACAGATATGAGATTATATGGAGAATTACATAGATTCTTACCGGTTTTAGCGAATATTGAAGGTGCAAGAATTACTGAAGTTAAGGTAAATCATAGAGCACGTCAATTTGGATCTAGTAAGTATGGAATAGATAGAACTTTTAGAGTCTTGATGGACTTGTTAACTGTATGGTTTATGAATAGGTTTTTGACTAGACCGATGTATGTTTTTGGTTTTGGTGGGATTCTTGCAATCATTGGAAGCTTCATAACAAGCTTTTATTTATTCACTATTAAACTCTTAGGAGAGGATATAGGTAATAGGCCTCTGCTTATATTTTCTTTACTTCTCGCGGTGACTGGCGTTCAACTATTTGGATTTGGTTTGCTTGGAGAACTTCAGATTCGTACTTATCATGAGAGCCAAAACAGGCCTATTTATCGCATTAGAGATACGTTGCGCGGAGGACGAGAAGCTTGAGATTTTTTTTGTAAATATGTAGCTTTACCTTTGAAAGAGGATATTGCAGCGGCGGCGGCAACTACAACTCTTACATCAGAGTCTTTTAAACCTCTTTTGAAAAAAGGTATTGCTTTTGAATTATTCCAATCACTTGCAATTTGAATTGCTAGGAGGCGATCATCAGGATTGCTGGAAATTAATTTAGTTAGTTCTTTTCTAATCTCTATTGAGTTTCGTAGCAGCTCATTTGAAAAACGTATAAATTTTTTATGAGTTCGTTTTGAAGCTTTCTTATGATTTATAGAGTTTTTCTTAATTACTAAAGAGGACGTACCCTGGGAAGTTGAAAAAGAATCCTTTTTAGATTTAAGGAATGAAGATGTGGACGATTTTTTCTTAGAACTCCATAGGATTAAAGCAATAATTAGAGCTAAACCGCCAGCAAAAACTTGATTCATGATTAGGAAAACTATTTAGTGATGAATCTTCTTTAAAGAAGATATACGTATTGAACTTTTATGTCATCAATGCGGTGTATATGGTTTGATTAGATGATAATTCTATAAAATAAAAGTGGATTTATTGAAATAAGTAATGACTAGTGAACTCGCTTCGAATTTGCTTCCAACTATTCTCATTCCCTTAGTTGGGATAATGGGTCCAGCAGTATTCATAGTTTTGATTGGTAGATACATAACTGCTACTGAGTAATCTCAAAACCCTTATTTTTTATCAATTTCTTTTAGCTAATGACTAAATCCCAAGAAACACTTATGCAAAAGTGGGCTGTGAAAACAGTCTCAGACCCAACTGTTGGTAATCTTCAAACCCCAGTAAACAGTGGTTGGTTTACAAAAATGGTTATTAATAATCTTCCAGTCTATAGAGAAGGTTTATCGCCAAATTTCAGAGGTCTCGAAACAGGGGCAATTTTTGGATATTTACTATATGGACCTTTTTCTATGACTGGACCTCTTAGAAATACTGACTTTGCCTTAACAGCTGGCTTACTTGGTGGAGTAGGTGCTATTCAAATTTTGACTGCCCTTTTTATTCTTTACAATGCTCCAGGCAAAGCTCCTAATGTTCAACCTCCCGATGCAACAGTAGCTAACCCTCCAGCAGATTTATTTACTAGAGCAGGATGGAATGATTTTACAAATGGTTTTTGGTTAGGTGGTACTGGAGGTGTCGTTTTTGCTTGGTTATTAATTGGTACTTTGCATTTAGATACAGTTCTCCCTTTGATAAAGGAATATCATTTACTCGGAGCTTAAAAAAGCTGTTAAGAATAAAAAAAGGCCCCTTTAATAAGGAGCCTTTTTTTTATTCTTAAAATTGATTATCTAAACATTTATTTAGATCTACTCAAAAGAAGGGTAATTAGATAAATATTAGTTATGGCATATTCTTTACTAGCTTTATTCTTTAAATTAGATTATCCACTTTTAGATATAGATTTTTAAAAAATATAAGCTAATAAATATTAGCTTCCAAAAAAAAGAACACTGTCTAAAAGACAGTGTTCTTTTGAATTTAAGTCAGTAAAAACTTTAGCCGAATTTACCTGATGTAGAAGCTATGACAAAGGCTCCAAAGGTGACAAAGTTTCCAACGGTGAAATGGGTTAAACCAACTAATCTTGCTTGTACAATTGATAATGCAACAGGCTTATCTCTCCAACCAACTAAATTAGCTATTGGAGTTCTTTGATGAGCCCAAACAAGAGTTTCAATAAGTTCTTGCCAATAACCCCTCCAAGAGATGAGGAACATAAATCCAGTAGCCCATATGAGATGACCAAACAAGAACATCCAAGCCCATGGTGATAAAGCATTTACACCAAATGGGTTGTATCCATTGATTAACTGAGAACTATTTAGCCATAGATAATCTCTAAACCAACCCATTAAATAGGTACCAGACTCATTGAATTGAGCTGTATTACCCATCCAAATTGCTAGATGCTTCCAATGCCAATAGAAGGTAATCCAAGCAATAGTATTTAAGGCCCAGAACATTGCTAAATAAGTAGCGTCCCAAGAAGAACTATCACAAGTACCTCCACGTCCTGGTCCATCGCAAGGGAAAGCAAATCCTAAATCCTTTTTATCTGGGATTAGTTTTGTTCCTCTGGCATCAAGAGCACCCTTTATAAGAATCAAAGCAGTTGTATGAAGTCCTAATGCAATTGCATGGTGAACTAAGAAATCTGCAGGTCCTATAGGTAAGAAATTTGTAAGAGCATCTGGTCTATTAATCATATCCATCCAGTAATGGTTTCCTGGCATGGTGCTTGCTGCTATTGACGCAGAACTAGATGCATTTGCTAATAAAGCATTAAAGCCATACATCATTTTGCCGCTTGCAGCTTGAGCAAACTGAGCAAAAACTGGTTCAATAAGAATCTGCTTTTCAGGTGTACCAAAGGCTACAACTACATCATTGTGAACATAAATTCCAAGAGTATGGAAGCCTAGAAGCATTGTTACCCAACTTAAGTGGCTAATTAAGGCTTCTTTTGTACTAAGGATTCTTGCTAATACATTATCTTTATTCAGCTCTGGATCATAATCTCTTACAAAGAAAATTGCTCCGTGAGAGAAGGCACCAACCATCAAGAACATTGCTATGTATTGATGATGGGTATACAGAGCTGACTGAGTTGTGTAATCCCTTGCGATAAATGCATATGAAGGAAGTGCACCCATATGCTGAGCGACCAAACTACAAGCTACACCTAGAGAAGCAAGTGCAAGTCCAAGTTGAAAATGAAGTGAATTGTTAACTGTCTCGAATAGACCATTGTGCTTTATACCGAAATATCCCTTATGTGGATCTTTTGGGTGACTTGTATTATGTGCTTCAACAATTTCTTTAAGGCTATGGCCAATACCAAAGTTAGTTCTATACATATGACCTGCAATTATAAATACAACTCCTATAGCCAAATGATGGTGAGCAATATCTGTTAGCCAAAGTGATTCACTTTGAGGGTGAAGTCCACCTAAGAAAGTAAATATCGCTGTACCAGCTCCTTGAGTAGTTCCGAAAACTGCATCAAGTGAATCAGGATTTTGAGCATAAGCTCCCCAATTACCTGAGAAAAAAGGAGTTAGACCTTCTGGATGAGGCATAACAGTTAACCAGTTGTCCCAGCCAACATGTATTCCTCTTGATTCAGGTATGGCTACGTGAATTAAATGACCAGTCCAAGCAATACTGCTGAATCCAAAAAGAACAGCTAGGTGATGATTTAATTGAGACTCTGCATTTTTAAACCACGCTAATGATGGTCTGTATTTAGGTTGAAGATGAAGCCATCCAGCAAACAATAACCAGCAGACAAGAATGTTGATAAAGATTGCACCCTGGAAAAGCTGCTCATTAGTTCTCATGCCAATTGTGTACCACCAGTGGTATAAGCCTGAGTAAGCAATATTGACTGGAGAAGTTGCTCCTGCCTGTGTTAG
Organism: Prochlorococcus sp. AG-402-P16; assembly: GCA_003216295.1. Taxonomy (GTDB): domain Bacteria; phylum Cyanobacteriota; class Cyanobacteriia; order PCC-6307; family Cyanobiaceae; genus Prochlorococcus_B. The sequence continues at coordinate 20,550 of QCJB01000012.1, forward strand.
AGCATCAGTAAGACCTTGTCCAAAATGAGGATCCCAAATTGCATGAGCAATTGGACGAGTATGGGTTGGATCTAGAACCCATTGCTCAAAGTTTCCTTGCCAAGCAATGTGAAAAAGATTTCCTGCCACCCAAAGACCAATGATGGCTAAGTGACCAAAATGAGTAGAGAAGAGTTTTTGATATAACTGTTCCTCTGTCATACCATCATGACTTTCGAAGTCATGAGCGGTAGCTATGCCGTACCAGATTCTTCTGGTTGTAGGGTCTTGAGCAAGACCCTGACTAAAAGATGGAAATTTAGTTGCCATTTTGTAAAAGATCAGAGAGGGTCAGCCGAGACCGATTAAGCGAGCGTGGAAGAAGGCCCAAGTTGTAGCAATTCCTCCTAGAAGGAAATGAGCTGCTCCTACTGCCCGACCTTGGGTTATAGATAGAGCTCTTGGTTGAATAGTTGGGGCCAACTTAAGTTTATTGTGAGCCCAAATAATTGACTCAAATAATTCTTGCCAGTAACCACGTCCACTGAATAGGAACATAAGACTAAACGCCCAAACGAAATGTGCTCCTAAGAACATCAAGCCGTACATACTTATGGGTTGCCCATAACTTGTAAGGACCTGTGATGACTGAGCCCAGAGGAAATCTCTAAGCCATCCGTTAATAGTTATGGAGCTTTGAGCAAAGTTTCCTCCTGTAAGACCCCATACATCACTTTGCATTTTCCATGAGAAGTGGAAGATAACTACTGATAAGCCGTTATACATCCAGAATAATCCAAGGAAAACATGATCCCAAGATGAAACTTGGCATGTGCCTCCCCTTCCAGGTCCATCACATGGGAATCTAAATCCAAGATTTGCTTTGTCAGGAATCAGCCTGGAGCTCCTTGCGAATAAAACTCCCTTTAGAAGAATTAGAAGAGTTACGTGGATAGTAAAAGCATGGATATGATGAATCATGAAATCAGCAGTTCCTAGTGGTATAGGCGCGATTCCAATTTTTCCACCAACTTGACTTACGGAACCATTAAAGACCTCACTAACCAATCCACTTTGAAGATTTACGTTCGCACCAGCAAGAGTTGTAGAGCCAGCAGCTGAATGATGAATATTTTGAATCCATTGAGCAAAAACAGGTTGAAGTTGGATTCCTGTATCACTGAACATATCAGCAGGTCTTCCTAACGCTCGCATTACATCGTTATGAATATAAAGACCAAAACTATGGAAACCTAAGAACATGCAAGCCCAATTCAGATGACTGATTAATGCATCTCTTGCTTTCAAGATTCTGTCTAGAACGTTATCAATATGAACAGCGGGGTCATAGTCTCTAATCATTGCAATACCAGCATGAGCTGCTGCACCAACAATAAATAATCCTCCTATCCACATGTGATGTGTAAATAGACCAAGGACAGTTGGGTAATCAATCGACAAGTATGGATATGGGGGCATCGCATACATGTGATGAGAAATAATGATGCTCAAGGAGCCAATCATTGCAAGGTTTAAACCAAGCTGAGCATGCCAACTATTAGCTAAAAACTCATAAATTCCCTTATGACCATTTGGAGCAGGGAAAAGAATTGGATCTCCAGCATGATTATCAAGTATTTCTTTGAGACTATGGCCAATGCCAAACATTGTTCTATATAAATGTCCTCCAAATACAGCTAGTACTCCAAAAGCTAAATGATGATGAGAAATATCTGTCATCCATAAGCTACCAGTAACTGGATTGAGACCACCTTTAAAAGTTAGAAAATCACTAAACGCCCACCAATTAGTCGTAAAGAAATTCTCAACTGTTCTTCCTGCGAGGCCAGGAAATATTTGACTAGCAATGGCAGGATTGCAAAGCTCATGGGGCAAAGGCATATCCGCAATTGAAGCAATAGGAATGCCATCAATAATCAGAGGCTTTCCTGCATCAATTGCATCCATTAGCGCTGCAGTTGGTGCTCCAATGTGAATGCAATGTCCAGCCCAAGCAATAGAACCCAATCCCACTAGACCAGCTATGTGGTGATTGAGCATTGATTCAAGATTTCTGAACCAATCAAGCTTTGGCGCGGCTTTGTGATAGTGATATATGCCTCCATGCAACATAATTGCAGCCATTAGTAGTGCACCAATAGCTAGAGCCATTAATTCAGTTTCGTTAGTAATTCCCCAGCCTCTCCACATCTGGAAAATTCCTGATGTGATCTGAATGCCGTGATAATTACCGCCCAAGTCAGCATTGAGCATTTCTTGACCAACTATTGGCCAAACGACCTGAGCTCCAGGTTTTACGTGAGTTGGATCTGTCAGCCAGCCAGAATAATTTGAAAAGCGAGCTCCATGAAAGAAAGCTGCGCTCATCCAAATAAAGATGACTGCTAGGTGGCCAAAATGAGCAGAAAATACTTTTCTACTTGTTTCTTGTAGATCTCCAACATGGGTATCAAAATCATGCGCATCAGCATGAAGATTCCATATCCATGTAGTGGTCTTTGGACCCTTGGCAAGAGTCTTGGACCAAAAACCAGGCTTATCAAGCTTGGAAAAATCTACAGGGATTGCATCAGTTTCGATAGGTTTATCGAGAACTGGCTCTTTTTTTTGTTCTCTTTCTGGTGGGCTAATGGTCATCGAGTGATTCCTTCAGGAATGTGATCGAGGTTTGGGGGCCTAATCTTAGGAAGATCAGTGTTAAATCTTAAGTAAGTAATTCTACTCATGAAGTGAAATTACTTTGTGTAAGATTTTAGGAATTCAAGACCTACCTTTGAAGTTACTTGAAAACCTATATAAGGGTTATGACATAAGCATAAAGTAGACAGTCAGTTACTACGGAAGCATGTAACAAATGTTCTACACTTTTATTCTTGAGTGGTGATTTAATCCATGGTTTTTCTTAATTAGTAAATTATTACTTGTGGTGGAGGGGAGGGGAAAAGGTTATTTAGGCCTAGAAGGTTTATTTATTATAAATATTGATTTGGTAGAATTTCAGTTATACCAAGAATTTTTTAGCTTTGACAAGTTTGACTAGATGTTTTTTGATAGGTAAAAATACTAGTTAATTTATTGGTAAAAGCTTTTTATTGATTTCACTAAATTTATTTCAAGACTATTTCACGATTTTTGTTTGTTCATTTTTACTAAAGCTTTCTTTCAGAGGCTACCTTATATAAATAAATCAAAATTTTATTTTATTTCTCGTTCTGAAAAAAACATTAGTTAAAACTCAAAAAAGGATTGCATTTGGATTTTCTTTAAGTGCTTTGCCTTTGCTTGAGAGATTACAAGCAACCAAACATATAGATCAAATTTTTATATCTAATGGTTCAACTCTTTCTTTAGAAAAAAAAAATGAAGGTTTACTTGAATCCTCACCAATTCATTTTTTAAAAGATCATTGGGAGAAAAATAATAAATTAATTTTTGTAGGTTCAATCGGCGCCGTAGTTAGGCTTATATCCCCTTTTGTTAGATCCAAAGAAAATGATCCAGCAATACTGGTAATGGATTCAAAAGCTGAAAATGTTATTCCTCTTTTAGGAGGCCATAAGCAAGGAGGAGAAAGGTTTGCTTGTGAGCTTGCAGCTGCTTTAGAAGCAGAAGTGATTTTTACCTCAGATTCATTCACAGAAAGAAGAATTCCTTTGGATTGTTTTGGTGAACAATGGGGTTGGAAAAGAGGAGGGGATAACGTCGATTGGCGACAATTAATGATTAGCCAATCTAAAAAGCAAAAAAACATTGTTTTTCAATCTAAAGGGTCAATCTTGTGGCAGAAATTACAGGCCTGTTCCAATTTATCTTTTTTAGAGAAAAATGATCCAATATCTTTTGAAAATATCGACTTATATATAGGGCAACAAAATACTAATTTATGTTCGTGGCATCCCCCGTTAATAATTATTGGAATTGGGTGCGAGCGAAATACTAATGAAAAATTGATTCAACGAGCTATAGAGGATTCTTTTTCTAAAAATGGTTTATCACTTCTTTCAATCTCTGGTTTGGCAACTATAGATAAAAAAAGTGATGAAATAGGATTATTGAATTTGTCAAAAAATAATGAATGGCCAATTTATTTCTTTAGTGCTCTTGAACTTTCGCAAGTCAAAGTGCCTACCCCTTCAAATGTAGTTTTGAATGAGATGGGAACTCCCTCAGTGGCTGAAGCTGCCGCAATTTTATTAGGAGCTCAAGGTGGAAGATTAATACAAGAAAAACAAATCTATTATTCCAACGAAAATGAGTGTGGTGCAGTAACAATTGCATTGGTCGAGGTATCAACTCCTTTTGCTCCTCATAAAGGTGAATTGCATTTAATAGGTAGTGGGCCTGGAGATTTGGAAATGCTTACTTCTGACTCACGCCGAACTTTAACTAGATGCGCTGTTTGGATCGGTTATACCCCTTACTTAAATTATTTAGATTCAATTCGACGCCATGATCAGGTTCGAGTTGATTCAGAATTAACTTTTGAAAAAGATCGATGTAAACACGCTCTTGATCTTGCAAAAGAGGGAGTAAGGGTTGCTCTTATTTCATCTGGCGACAGTGGAATTTATGGAATGGCAGGTTTGGCTCTCGAACTTTGGCTAAATGAAACGGTTCAGTCAAGGCCTTTATTTCAAGTTCATCCAGGCATTAGCTCTTTTCAGATGGCTGCTGCAAAACTTGGAGCTCCTTTTATGCATGATTTTTGTTCTATCTCATTAAGTGATCTTTTGACTCCATGGAATCAAATTGAGAAGAGAGTAAAAAATGCAGCCATAGGTGACTTTGTCATAGCAATATTTAATCCAAAATCATTCAAACGTGATTGGCAGTTAAAAAAGGCTGTTGATTTATTACTTAAATTTCGCAAACCAGATACACCTGTTGCTCTCGCTCGAGAGCTTGGCAGGCCAAATGAAAGTATAGAAATACATACTCTTGAAACATTGCCATTTAATAAGATAGATATGCTTACTATTTTGGTTATTGGGAATAGTCAGAGTGTTATTAAAAACAATAGATTTTTAACGCCAAGAGGCTATTTTTCTAATTAAATTTTTTGATTATTTCTATTAATCAGAAATTGGATATTTAGTTTTAAGCTTATTTTTGGTTATTAAGTTTAGAAGAAGGTAAAAAAATCAAGTAAATCTGGAAATTCTTTCTAAAGTTAGTTTGTTATCAAAAGAGCTTTGCTTAAACCAGACTGGTTACGTGTTAAGGCACCGCAGAAAGAGAGGATTGGCAATGTTGCTGATCTATTAGTTGATTTAAAACTCAATACAGTTTGTCAGGAAGCAAGTTGTCCAAATATTGGAGAATGTTTTGCAGGAGGTACTGCGACTTTCTTAATAATGGGACCTGCTTGCACTAGGAAATGCCCTTATTGTGATATCTCGTTTGATAACTCGAAAAGGCTTTTAGATCCATCAGAACCTGATCGTTTGGGTGAGGCTGTTTTTAGGATGGGCTTAACTCATGTTGTAATAACTTCTGTCAATCGTGATGATTTAGAAGATGGTGGCGCTAGTCAATTTTTGAAATGTATTAAGGCTGTTCAAAGTAAATCTCCTTTTACCTCTATTGAAGTCTTAATTCCAGATCTTTGTGGTAATTGGGATGCTTTGAAAGTTATTTTGGATGCTGCCCCAAATGTACTAAATCACAATATCGAGACAGTTCCAAGGCTATATAAAAGAGTCAGACCTCAAGGAAAATATGAAAGGTCTTTGGAATTACTAAAAAGAGTTCGTGAAGGTTGGCCAAGAGTGTATACAAAATCTGGTTTAATGGCTGGATTAGGCGAAACAGATGATGAGATTTTGAGTGTTTTAAGTGATCTTCATTTAAATAAAGTCGATATAGTAACTATTGGCCAATATTTATCACCAGGACCAAATCATTTACCTGTTAATAGATTTGTATCTCCTTCTCAATTTGATAGTTACCGTATTGAGGGAGAAAATAAACTAGGATTTTTACAGGTCATTAGCTCACCATTAACTAGAAGTAGTTATCACGCAGGAGAAGTTAAAAAATTAATGATGTCTCATCCAAGATGATTTGAAAACTTTGGTTGACTTCCATCAATTGATATCCATTCTTGCAGATCCCAAATAACTAATTCATGTTTAATCATTGGATCATTTTCGATGATTTTTTTTGCTGTTAAATAATCCTTCGCCTCAAAAATTAATAAGCCGCCTCCGCCTGGCCTTTTTTTTTCATTTATTAAATATCCACTATGTATATAACGACCAGCTTTACTAATATCTTTGACCCATTCTTTATGCATTAATAAGAATTTTTGTCTTTCACTATTTGACAATTCTAAGGTTTGTTCTTTGAACTTCTCTGTCTTAATAAATATAGGCATTCTTGTCTTTCTATATGATTGCTTTTTCTAGAGCTTCTTCAATGTCTAATTTATTTTTTTCGCTTGGGGGAACTACTATTTTAAATAAATTTTTCCATGAAGACCAATCCGAGAGAATCTTGTTTGCTTTAGGACTTTTGGTTTTCTGATGATATTCAATTATTAGCTCCTTTAAGAATTGTTCTTGGTTTGTTGCGGTCAGATCATGTACCTCAACAATTTCTTGATTCATTCTTAAGTTAAGTTCATTTTTTTGATCAAGAATAAATGCTATTCCCCCAGTCATTCCTGCTCCAATATTTCTTCCAGTTTTTCCGAGCACAACAACCACTCCTCCAGTCATATATTCGCAGCAATGGTCTCCTGCTCCTTCAATAACAGCATGAGCTCCGCTATTGCGAACACCAAAACGTTCTCCTGCTATTCCAAGGGCGAATAATTTTCCACCAGTTGCTCCATATAGACATGTATTGCCAAGTATTACCTGGGTATTAGATGTGTCATTAATAATTTCGGGGACAATCGTAATGGAACCTCCGTTAATGCCTTTTCCTACATAGTCATTAGCTTCTCCTATCAAAGAAATATTCATTCCTCTTAAAATAAATGCACCAAAACTTTGCCCGGCTGGACCTTTAAATATCAAATTTAAATTTCCACTAAAACCTTTATTTCCATATTTTTTTGCTATTACTCCAGAGATTCGTGCACAAACACTTCTATCTGTATTAACAATTGAAATTTCTTTAGTGATGCTTCCCTGATTCTTAATTGCATTGGAAATTTCTTCATCTTTGAGTAGAGAATTCTCAAGGACTTCTCCATTTGTATGAGCTTGTATTTCGTGGTTCAACCATGAACGATCTGTTGAGCTTTCTAAAGGTTTGAGCAGGCTAGATAGGTCAACTTCTTTTGTTTTGCTTAAGTTTAGATTCCTTGGAATTAATAGATCTGTTCTTCCAATAAGATCTTCGACTTTTGCTACTCCAACTTGACTCATCAATTGTCTGACTTCCTCTGCTACGAAGATAAAAAAGTTAACCACATGCTCAGGCAGACCTGGGAATCTTTTTCTTAAGCCTTCTTGTTGAGTTGCCACACCGACTGGACACTTATTTGTATGGCAAATCCTCGCCATGATGCAACCTTCGGCAATCATTGCGATTGTTCCGAAACCATATTCTTCTGCTCCAAGTAAAGCTGCAATAATTACATCCCACCCTGTCTTTAAACCTCCATCTGCTCTTAATAAAACCCTTTTGCGAAGACCATTTTCTAATAAAGAGCGATGAACTTCAGTTAATCCGAGTTCCCATGGCAAACCAGCATGTTTAATTGAACTAAGTGGCGATGCTCCCGTTCCTCCATCATGTCCTGAAATTTGGATGACATCAGCATTAGCTTTTGCCACTCCCCCTGCAATTGTGCCAATGCCTATTTCAGCAACTAATTTCACGCTGACTTTTGCAGTTGGATTTATTTGATGAAGGTCGTGAATAAGTTGAGCAAGATCTTCTATGGAGTAGATATCATGATGAGGAGGGGGAGAAATAAGAGCTACACCCGGTTTGCTATTACGAAGCTTGGCTATATATTCATCAACCTTTGGTCCCGGTAATTGGCCGCCTTCGCCAGGCTTTGCACCTTGAGCTACTTTGATTTCTAATTGCTTGCCGCTAGTTAGATATTCGGGGGTTACACCAAATCGGCCAGAGGCAATTTGTTTTATTGCGGAACAAGCGGTATCTCCATTTAAAAGTCCTTTTAGATTGGGTAACGTTTTTGATTGATTATTTTCATCGACATCTTCGAGAATATTGAATCTCGCTGGATCTTCGCCTCCTTCACCACTATTACTTTTGCCTCCAATTCTATTCATTGCTATTGCAAGAACTTCATGCGCTTCCCTTGATAGGGCACCTAGACTCATTCCACCGGTGCAAAATCTTTGACAAATACTCTCAACACTCTCTATTTGATCAAGAGGCAAAGGCTGAGTAGCTGTTTTAAATGTAAGGAGATCTCTGAGGGTAGTAGTAGGTCGACTTTCTAGAAGTTGTTGATAGGTTTTGAAGTGGTCATATCCAGGCCCAGCTTTAACTGCAGCATGAAGAATTTTTGACATTTCTGGATTGTTTAAATGAAATTCCCCATTATTTCGATATTGAACAAATCCATTGAAATCAAGTTTTTTTTGCTCTAGTTCTGGGAAAGCTTTTTTATGAAATGAAATTGTCTCGAGTGATAATTCTTTTAAAGTTAGTCCCGCTATACGACTTGTCGTTCCCTTGAAAGCTAAATCAATTAAATCTGCACCAATACCAATAGCCTCAAAAATTTGTGCTCCGTGATAACTTGCTAGAACTGATATTCCTATTTTTGAAAGTATTTTTCTTAATCCATCTTCCATTGCTTTCTTAACATTTTCTTGAGCAATTTCTATGGATAAATTAGACAACTTCCCATCGGAAATAAGTTTTTGAGTTTTAGGTAGTTGCCACCAATGGCGAGTAGTTTCCCATGCCAGCCAAGGACAAATTGCACTTGCTCCGAATCCAATCAGACAGGCTATATGATGCGTACTCCAGCATTGAGCTGTTTCTATGATTATGGAGGTTTTTAGCCTTAGCCCCTTTCTGAGTAGATGATGATGAACTGCACCAATTGCAAGAAGAGGAGGAATGTAGGAATTTTCTCGATTAATATTTCTATCTGAGAGTATAAGTATTTCTCCACCATTAATTACACTTTTTTCAGCTTCTTGGCATAGATTTTTTAAACCTTTTTCGAGGTCGAATTTAGCATCATTAATAGGAATTAAAGTTGAAATTTGCTTGCATGAAAGTTCTGATTTTGTTATTGAAGTTAATTCTTTTTCATTAAGTATTGGTGATTTAATATGAATTAGTCTTGCAGACTCTGCTTTAGGACTTAAGGGTGCTTTTCTAGTCCCAAGATGCATCTCTAAGCTAGTTACAAGCTTTTCTCTAAGAGGATCAATTGGTGGATTGGTAACTTGTGCAAATCTTTGTTTGAAATAGTCGTAAAGAATATGAGATTTATTAGAAAGTATTGCCAGTGGGATATCATCTCCCATGCAATAAGTTGGTTCTTTTGCATTTGCTGCCATGCTATTAATTATGTAATCAAAATCTTCTGCACTAAAGCCAAATGCAATTTGTTGCTGAAGCAATTCTTGCTTATCAAATTTATTATTTATTTCCCAACTTTGGTTGTTAAGGTTTATACGATTTGCTTTTAACCAATCTAAGTATGGGTATCTATTTGCTGACTCTTCTTTAACATCCCAGTTTCGTAAAATTCTCTTGCTTTCTAAATCTACCGCAAGCATTTGACCAGGACCTAGGCGACCTTTTTCTTGGATTTGATCTTCTTCTAATTCAACAACTCCAGTTTCAGATCCCATAACAACATATCCATTTTTAGTGATGCAATAGCGAGCAGGTCTTAAACCATTTCTATCAAGAGTTGCACCTATGTTTCTTCCATCAGTAAAGACTATTAAAGCTGGGCCATCCCATGGCTCTTGGGTTCCTGCAGCATATTCATAAAAAGCAGTTATTTCAGGTTTATTTATTAATTCTGGTTGGTCTCTAAAAGCTTCGGGTATAAGTGTTAATAAACTATCAGTTATTGGCCGCCCACTTCGTACTAATAGTTCAAGATTTAAATCAAGATTTGCTGAATCACTATAAAAATTATTGACTATAGGTTTTAGATCATTTGCGTTATCTTTCCATATTGAACTTATATCTGTTTCTGTTGCTTTGGCCCAATTTATATTTCCAAGTAAAGTATTAATTTCTCCATTATGACCTAAAAGTCTCATCGGTTGAGCCAATGGCCATTTTGGTAAAGTATTTGTACTAAATCTTCTATGATAAACCGCATAAGAAACTTTGAATCTATCGTCTTGAAGATCGCTATAAAAAGGAGCCAGTATTTCAGATCTAACCATCCCTTTATAAACTATAGTTTTGCTACTTAAAGAGCATATATAAAGGCCTAATTTGTCTTCCTTTAATTCTATATTCGATCGATTTGAAATTCTTTGCTTTAATCTGAAAAGTAAAGCCTCAAGATCCAATTCTTTATTGTTATTACTAACAAGCCATTGTGTAATAAAGGGTTCATTTTCTCTTGCAAGTTTCCCTAAGACGTCTTCATTAACAGGAACATCTCTCCATCCTTTAGAGCTAAATCCCAAAAATTCGGCTTCTTCCTCACATATTTTTTTTGCTATTGCTCTATTTTTTACATTTTGTGGCATGAAAATCATACCGATTCCTGATGATTGGGGATCGCATTGTTCAGCTGTATTCCAAACTTTCTTTAAGTATGACCATGGAATTTCGCATAAAATGCCAGCACCATCCCCTGAGTCACTATCTCCTCCGCAGCCTCCTCTATGCTCCATGCAGCTCAGGCCTCTCAACGCTTGAGATAGGACCCAATTATTTTGTTCTCCTTGTACATGCGCTATGAAGCCAACTCCACAAGAATCTCTTTCCCCGGAAAAGGCATCTGGATAAGTGCTGTCACAGTATGGCCAATTTGATCTTGAGGGTGGTTGATGCATGTTTCTAACGTACTATTTTTCTCTTAAAAAGTGCTATTTGTAGGCTTTGCCATGGGGGATGAGATTTTTGCTAGAAAAAATTAATTTTGGAATGATTTGATAGTTTCTAGAGTTACATCTTAAACATTTTTGTCGACCATCAAGTTTTTTATTCAATACTTTCTTAAAAAATTTGAACTTGTGTTTGTTGGGCTAATAAAAACAAATTCATAATTAAAAAAATTATGAATTTGGGTGGTTGACCAAGTAATCTGGAGAATTGTTGAATCTGGTCGAATATCGACCGAATAATTAAATTAATGCCAACTATTCAACAGCTGATAAGAACAGAGAGAAAGACTCTCAAAACAAAGACCAAATCTCCGGCTTTGCGAGGTTGTCCTGAGCGCAGAGGAGTATGTACAAGGGTTTATACCTCAACTCCAAAAAAACCTAATTCAGCTCTACGCAAAGTCGCGCGTGTAAGATTAACCTCTGGATTTGAAGTGACAGCGTATATCGGAGGTATTGGTCACAATCTTCAGGAACACTCCGTTGTTTTGCTTAGAGGAGGCAGGGTCAAAGATCTCCCTGGTGTTAGATATCACATAATAAGAGGCACACTCGATACTGCAGGTGTAAAAGACCGACGTCAGTCGAGATCAAAATATGGAGCGAAGTCTCCAAAAGAATGAACCATTTTTATTTAGTGAAATTTTTTCCTTTTACAAAACCATCTCATGTCTAGAAGAAACGCTGCAGAGAAAAGACCTGTTCTGCCAGACCCACAATTTAACAATCGTTTAGCGAGCATGATGGTTCATCGTTTGATGAAGCATGGAAAGAAATCAACTGCTCAAAGAATTCTATCTGATGCTTTTGGCTTGATTAATGATCGAACCGGCTCAGACCCTATTGAGTTGTTTGAAACAGCCGTGAAAAATGTCACACCTCTTGTTGAAGTGAGGGCTAGAAGAGTTGGAGGAGCAACTTATCAAGTCCCTATGGAGGTTCGTCAAGAAAGAGGAATTGCAATGGCGCTTAGATGGTTAGTAAATTTTTCCAGATCAAGAAATGGTAGAAGTATGGCTCATAAACTTGCTGGGGAGCTTATGGATGCAGCTAATGAAGCTGGAAACGCAGTCAGGAAAAGGGAAGAGACGCATAAAATGGCCGAAGCCAATAAAGCTTTTGCTCATTATCGCTATTGACTTTGGTCAAATTTTTCTACTTAAATCCTCAAAAATTTCGTTTTTAGCATGATGAGTTGTAGAGTCCATGCTCATTTTAAAGCCCTTTAGTTGGAGTATTTTCTGTGGCACGAGCCTTTCCTTTAGAACGAGTTCGAAATATCGGGATAGCTGCACATATTGATGCTGGTAAGACAACTTGTACTGAAAGAATTCTTTTCTATTCAGGCGTTGTGCACAAAATGGGTGAAGTCCATGATGGTGCAGCTGTTACAGACTGGATGGCGCAAGAGAGAGAAAGAGGAATAACTATCACTGCTGCAGCAATCTCAACCACATGGGATGACCATCGAATAAATATTATTGACACTCCTGGGCACGTAGATTTTACGATTGAAGTAGAACGCTCGATGAGAGTTCTAGATGGTGTTATTGCCGTTTTTTGTGCGGTGGGTGGAGTGCAGCCTCAATCTGAAACTGTTTGGCGTCAGGCTGATAGGTATTCGGTACCAAGAATGGTATTCGTGAACAAAATGGATAGAACAGGTGCCGATTTCCTTAAGGTGCATGGCCAAATTAAAGATAGATTAAAAGCTAATGCGGTACCAATTCAGTTACCTATTGGAGCTGAAAATGACCTCAAGGGAATTATCGATTTAGTCGAAAATAAAGCATACATATATAAAGATGACCTTGGTAAAGATATTGAACAGACTGAGGTTCCCTCAGATATGGTTGATTTGGTTACGGATTGGCGCTCCCAATTGATGGAGTCGATTGCGGAAACAGATGAGGACTTGCTTGAAGCTTTTCTTGAGAATGGTCAACTGACTATAGAGGAACTTAAATCTGGAATTAGAGAGGGAGTGCTTAAGCATGGCTTGGTCCCCATGTTGTGTGGTTCAGCATTTAAAAATAAAGGAGTTCAGTTACTTCTTGATGCAGTGGTTAATTATCTTCCTGCACCCGTTGATGTTCCACCTATTCAAGGGTTATTACCTAATGGTAAAGAAGCTGTGAGACCTTCGGATGACGGAGCACCATTTAGTGCCCTCGCCTTTAAAGTAATGGCAGATCCCTATGGCAAATTGACTTTTGTTCGTATGTATTCTGGTGTCCTTGAAAAAGGAAGTTATGTACTTAATTCAACAAAAGATGCCAAAGAAAGAATATCTAGGTTGATTGTTTTAAAAGCTGATGACCGTGAAGAAGTGGACGAGTTAAGAGCTGGAGATCTAGGAGCTGTTCTTGGGTTGAAAAATACAACTACTGGAGACACTCTATGCGCTTCTGACGAAGCAATTGTTCTAGAAACTTTATATATACCTGAACCAGTTATTTCAGTTGCAGTTGAGCCAAAAACCAAGGGAGATATGGAAAAGCTAGGTAAAGCTTTGACTTCATTGGCAGAAGAAGATCCAACTTTCAGAGTAAGTACTGATCAAGAGACTAATCAAACTGTAATCGCTGGAATGGGTGAACTTCACTTAGAGATTTTGGTTGATCGTATGTTGAGGGAATTTAAGGTCGAGGCAAATATTGGGGCTCCTCAGGTTTCATACAGAGAAACAATTAGAGCAAGCTCTTCAGGTGAAGGGAAATTCGCAAGACAAACTGGAGGCAAGGGGCAATATGGTCATGTTGTAATTGAGGTGGAGCCAGGTGAACCTGGAACTGGTTTTGAGTTCGTAAATAAAATCGTGGGCGGCGCCGTTCCGAAGGAGTATATAAAACCTGCTGAATCAGGAATGAAGGAAACCTGTGAGTCTGGTGTGATTGCTGGCTATCCTCTTATAGATGTAAAAGTTACATTAGTTGATGGCTCGTATCATGATGTTGACTCGTCAGAGATGGCATTCAAGATTGCCGGTTCAATGGCTTTCAAGGATGGAATCAAGAAGTGCAATCCTGTCCTTCTAGAACCTATGATGAAAGTTGAGGTAGAAGTACCTGAGGACTTCTTAGGCTCTATTATTGGAGACCTGTCCTCTAGACGAGGACAGGTTGAAGGTCAGTCCATCGATGATGGACAGTCTAAAGTCCAGGCAAAAGTGCCATTAGCCGAAATGTTTGGCTATGCCACTCAACTCCGATCAATGACTCAAGGTCGGGGTATTTTCTCAATGGAGTTCAGCATGTATGAGGAAGTCCCTCGTAATGTTGCTGAAGCAATTATCTCCAAGAATCAGGGCAATTCCTGATCTCTAAAATTTACTAACCAACCCCCGATTCTTTAAAAAAAATGGCTCGCGAGAAGTTTGAGAGGAACAAACCTCATGTCAACATAGGTACTATTGGCCACGTTGACCACGGCAAAACAACCCTAACTGCAGCAATTACAAAGGTTTTAGCCAAGAAGGGTCAAGCCAAAGAACAAGATTATGCTGATATTGACGGTGCGCCAGAAGAGCGCGAGCGCGGTATCACAATTAATACTGCTCACGTTGAATATGAAACCGACGGTAGGCACTACGCTCATGTCGATTGCCCAGGGCACGCAGATTATGTGAAAAACATGATTACTGGTGCTGCTCAAATGGATGGAGCAATTCTTGTTGTTGCAGCTACTGATGGAGCCATGGCTCAGACAAAAGAACATATTCTTTTGGCAAAACAAGTTGGAGTCCCTGCATTAGTAGTGGCACTTAATAAATGTGACATGGTCGATGATGAAGAAATGATAGAACTTGTAGAGATGGAGATTCGTGAACTCCTAACTAGTTATGACTTCCCAGGTGATGACATACCTGTAGTTCAAGTTTCAGGATTAAAGGCTATTGAAGGAGAGACAGACTGGGAGTCAAAAATAGATGAATTAATGACCGCGGTTGATGCTTCAATTCCAGAACCAGAGCGTGAAGTTGATAAGCCATTTTTAATGGCTATTGAAGATGTCTTCTCTATTACGGGTCGAGGAACTGTTGCTACTGGTCGAATTGAAAGAGGAAAAGTTACAGTGGGCGAGGAAGTTGAGATTGTAGGAATAAGAGATACGAGGCTCACAACTGTTACTGGTGTCGAGATGTTTAGAAAGCTGCTTGATGAAGGAATGGCTGGAGATAATGTTGGACTTTTGTTGAGAGGTATTCAGAAAGAAGATATTGAAAGGGGTATGGTTCTTGTTAAGAAAGGATCTATCACTCCACATACTAAATTTGAGGGTGAGGTATACGTCTTAAAAAAAGAAGAAGGTGGTCGTCATACCCCATTCTTCGCTGGATATAGACCTCAATTTTATATTCGTACTACAGACGTAACAGGTCAAATTACTGCTTTCACTTCAGATGATGGTAGTAATGTTGAGATGGTTATGCCTGGTGACAGAATAAAAATGACAGGAGAATTAATTGCTCCAGTTGCTATTGAGCAAGGGATGAGATTCGCAATTCGCGAAGGCGGTCGTACTATCGGTGCAGGAGTAGTTTCTAAAATTATTGAATAATCAATTCATAGGATGACTTGTTATTTATTCAGGTCATCCTTTAAATTGAAATACATATGAATTAATTAGTTCATATGTCAAATGCACCTCGAAAACTAAATCTAAACATTTTTGTTTTTTCATTATGTCAACAGCAATAGCACAGCAAAAGATACGTATTCGTCTTAAGGCTTTTGATAGGAGAATGCTTGATTTGTCTTGTGAAAAAATAATTGAAACTGCAGACACTACAGCGGCTTCAGCAATTGGTCCTATACCTCTTCCTACGAAAAGAAAAATTTATTGTGTTTTGCGTTCGCCCCATGTTGATAAAGATTCTAGGGAACATTTTGAGACAAGAACACATCGAAGAATTATTGATATTTACAGCCCCTCCGCTAAGACAATTGATGCCCTTATGAAGTTAGATCTTCCAAGTGGAGTTGATATAGAAGTTAAGCTCTAAAGCTTTTTCTCTCAAAGTTTAGATTGATTATCTAGGATATGATTACTTAGGAATATCCTTTTGAGCGAACTTTCAGTTAGAGAGTTACCACTTTTCCCATTGCCTGAGGTTGTGCTCTTCCCTCAGGAGTATTTGCCGCTTCATATTTTTGAAACTCGCTATAGAGTTATGCTTGAATCTATTTTGAAATCAGATAGCCGTTTTGGAGTTGTTAGATGGGATCCTATAGCAAAGAAAATGGCTGATGTAGGCTGTTGTGCCGAAGTTATTAAGCATCAAACTTCATCAGACGGCAGGAGTAATATTGTCACTATTGGACAGCAAAGATTCAGAATACTTGAAGTCATCAATGAAACCCCCTACATAAACGCTCTAGTAAGTTGGGTTGATGATGATCCAATATTAGACCAACCAAAACTTGAGGAATTGAAGAATTCCGTCTCAATTGCTTTGAATGATGTAGTTTCTCTCACGGCTAAATTAACAGATTCTGAAAAGGTTTTACCTGATTCAATACCAGATATTCCTAGAGAGTTATCTTTTTGGATAGCCTCTCATTTAGGAGGACCTGTGGCTAGTGAACAACAAAAATTATTAGAATTAACCAATACATTTAATCGTCTGGAAAGAGAATATGAACTTCTCGATCACACAAGAAGACAATTGGCTGCTAGAACAGCTTTAAAAGATACTTTCTCAAATGCTGACCAAACTAATAATTAATCATGCAATGGCTATTAATTATTAGTTTTAGTGCTTTTGCTCTGATCATTTTAATTTTTTCATGGTTGAAGAAAAGTAGAAAATATGAATCAATTGATAGTGTTGCATCTTCATATGACACATGGACTAACGATAAATTATTAGAAAATCTTTGGGGCGAGCATATCCATCTTGGCTTCTATGAAAAACCTAGATTAAAAAAAGATTTTAGAAAAGCTAAGGTAGATTTTGTTCATGAATTAGTTCACTGGAGTGGTTTAGATAAATTACCTAAAGGGTCAAGAGTTTTGGATGTAGGTTGCGGGATTGGAGGAAGTGCAAGGATTTTGTCGGATTATTATGGATTTGATGTGGTCGGTATTTCAATAAGTCAAGAGCAAATTAAAAGAGCGAATGAGTTAACTATTAATACAGATCGTTGTAGGTTTGAGGTGATGAATGCGCTTAATTTAAAGTTTGAAAAAGGAAACTTTGATGGTGTGTGGAGTGTTGAAGCTGGTCCACACATATCTGATAAACAAAAATTTGCAGATGAGATGCTTAGAGTCCTTCGCCCTGGAGGGGTTTTAGCAATTGCTGATTGGAATCAAAAAGATTCAATTAAAACTCCTTTGAATTCTTTGGAAAAGTTCATCATGAATCAATTGCTTGTTCAATGGACCCACCCTGAATTTTCAAGTATTGAAGGGTTTAAAAACAATATATTAAATAGCCCTTATTGTGGTGGTTCTGTAGAGGCTTCAAATTGGACGAAATATACTATTCAATCATGGAACGAATCTATATATGAAGGCTTCAGAAGACCTAGATCTATTCTCAAGTTAGGCTTATTATCTGTAATTAAGGCTTCAAGAGAAATACCAACCATATTAATGATGAGGTGGGCTTTCTCTAGAGGGCTTATGAAATTTGGAGTGTTTAGGTCAAGAGGTTGATTCACTCAAATTCAACTTCAGATCCGAAATAACATCCAAAATTAATTATTTGATTGCAAAGTGGAGATAATTCTTCAGTAATCTTCTGGAATTCTTTGTAATTTGAATTATTCAAATCAAGATCTATAAAAAATACATACTCTCCGAGCTCTCTTTTGGATGGACGGGATTCAATCCTAGACATATTTAACCCAAGATTTGCAATGCACGTTAGTACTTTAAGTAGCGCTCCTGGTGTATTTGATTTCAATGAAAAGGCCATACTTGCCTTATTACCCTCTTCTTTAATATTTCTCTTACTCAAAATTACAAAACGAGTGCAATTTCCCTCAATATCATTAATTGGATAAGCAAGAATATTTAACTCTTCACTTGCATCCTTTGATCCGATAGCTGCTCTAAATGCGCTGCCTTTTACCATCCTTATCGCCTCTGCCGTTGAATTGGTTGGCAAATGCACTGCATTTGGAACATTATCGTTTAACCATTGACTACATTGTGCTAATGCCTGAGGGTGAGAAAGTACTTCTGAAACAGTTGAAATTGATCCGCTACTTATCAATGAATGCTTGATCGGGAGAACTAATGCTCTGTGAATATATAAATTTTTGTGTCTCCACAAAGAGTCTAATGTCGAGGTCACACCGCCTTCCACAGAGTTTTCAATAGGTACTACAGCTGCTTCACAAAGATTATTTGCAAGATTATCTACAACAGACCTAAGGCCTTTGCATGGCAGGAACTCTGGAGCAACTAGCTGCTCTAGCTCGGCAAGTGCCTTAGCGGCCTTCTCTGCGTAAGTTCCTTTAGGCCCCAGGTAGGCCACACGAGTGGACATTAGATAAAAAAAATGGGATAAATGTCGATAAGATCATGCTGAGCAAGCTTTGAATAATGCCTCTTGCCTTTAACGCACAAAAAATTGATCTATTTGTTCAAGATAGTGCTGAGCGACTACCTAATTATCTCCTACAACAGGAGAGAGTTGTAGGAGCAATGCTTGATTCCAGAAAATTGACTCCTTTGGGGCCAGGTAGCTTTAAGTACGAAGTTACAAGTTTTCAAGTTTTTCAACTCCAAATAAACCCTGTAGTATCAATAGGTGTGGAAAATATTGATAATAAAATCAGAATGTATGTTACCGATAGTCACTTAGATGGTTTGGGATTAGTTGATGACTTTGAATTAACCTTAAATGCAATTCTGGAAGCCAAACCAGAAGGTCTTGAAGGTGAAGCTCTTCTAGGGGTAACAGTTAGTCAACCTCCTCTGTTGAGATTAATTCCTCCGAAAATCCTTGAATCTACAGGTCAATCAATA
>QCJB01000013.1 GCA_003216295.1 Prochlorococcus sp. AG-402-P16
TATGCAAAGGTTACAAGGGTACAACTTTTGCGTTGTTAAAAAGAAATGATTTATCACTTACTGAGTTTTTTAATCCTTAGTCTTTGTCGTGTTAAGCGTAAAAATTTGTCGTACAAGCCTCAATCAAAAATCATACAGATGCTTTAGAACATATTAGTCATCATTCATATCATTATGACTTCAATTCCTACTTATGATTTCCCATCATTCTCTCCAATCCTAGTTGTAGGTTTTTTAGGGATCGCTGTATCTCTTTACACACTTTATACAGTCAACAAAGCTTATTACAACTCACCTTTTCGAGGTGAAGCATGACTTATTTTAATAGAATCACTCTGGAAGAAGTATTAGAAGAAGACCTTTTTTTTGATTATGATCAATACTCAAATCTTCTTGAGGACTCTGAGTGGAAGTAAATTTTATCAAATTCTAGATTTAAATTAAGCATAGATTTCTAACAACTACTTTTCTGAGTCTGACACTCAGGGCAATAATCTATCATTCTCATACCTTTCTATACGGCTTTTACTTTTATACATTCACTTCTATATTTATAACCAACCTACCTATAAGATTTTCTTGACACTCCATATGCTTTGTTTAGATAAGCTATTGATTTTGAGACTATAAAGTATCCTTATTTGTAGGCTAAATATGATTTTAAAACTAAGATAGTTTCACAAACCAGCTATTAAAAATTGATACAACATAAGGAAAAATGCTTTCTTTATTTTAAGAAAGCATTTTTTTAGACATTAATCTTTTTTCTATGAATTCAGTCAAGTAATTATGACCAGTAAA
This sequence comes from Prochlorococcus sp. AG-402-P16, assembly GCA_003216295.1. Classification (GTDB taxonomy): domain Bacteria; phylum Cyanobacteriota; class Cyanobacteriia; order PCC-6307; family Cyanobiaceae; genus Prochlorococcus_B. Next base: position 802 of record QCJB01000013.1, read on the forward strand.
AGCTTGACTAAAATCAATTCTGTTCTTAGTAGACGTATAAATACTTACTTGTTAGTAATACGACAACCTATATGAATTAAGCCTCGATCTAATAGGCGACCAAGTTTCAAAGCTGTCGCTTCTTCAACTCGAGAAAAACGAGGCTGATTTGATGTCACCCAATTCATCTCATCTGAAGTGATAACTCCAGTTGAAATTGATTCGAGAAAAAGCAATCCAAGATTCATAGAATTTTTCAAAGAATTAAAGGTCAAGTCTCAATTTGAATAGAGATTTTTGAACCTTTATGAACCAAAAGACTGAGACCCATCACCCAGTCATAAGAACCTTAGTAAAGACTGAAAAAATTTCAAGATCCTATAACACCATATAAAGATTCATTTAACAAAACTTTATCCTTTGGCCACTATATATAGCGGGAATTGATTCTTTGGAGGGATGGATTTAGATAAAGGTTCTCATCACCCAAACCGTAGGGCACATATCTGGGGACTTTTTTATTAAAAGCACTGCAAGAGTTAAATTCAATAAGGGACTCATATAAGTAGTGGTTATCAACTAAGTCCTTAAAAGTATTAAAAAAGTTTCAGAAAATTTAGTAAGCAACCAGAATATTTGAGGAATGAGGGGAGTCTGATAATAATTTAATGCTCCTATCGCAGATACAGATAGCTATTACCTATCTCGTTCGATGAGTGAGTTAACTGCTATTCAATTCAAGAATAATTATCTGTAATATTAGGTTTAATCAAGGAAACGTAAAAAAATATTGTTTTAGCCTTGATTAAGCAGCTTTAACTTTTGAAAATAAAGGTTTCATAACTACCAGTCTGGATATTCTCTTGGACTGTTTAATCATAGAAATCACCCTTATTCTATACCAGAAAAATATTCAATTAAAAATTCTGTCTGGTTTACTTGGTCTTCAAGCTTAAGCGTCAGTTTTTTTTACCTCTTCAGTTTTAGTTTCTTGATTTGATTTGTCTTTTGAACCAGAGCAACCACCTTCGCCCCAACCCCAAGCAAGAGATGGGCTTCCAACAACTAAAAGAGCAAAAATTAATGCAATGGCCTTTTTCACTTTGAACTTAAAAGTAGATTTCATATCTTAGGAGTAATTATCTATATCCGTTAAATCAAGTTAAATTAAGTGATTTCAGTCAATCTTTGAGCACTTTTAGGGCACCTCTAAAATAGACATTAAAAAAACAGGCTGAAAAAGCTTTCTCTGACTTATCGGGGCGAGGGAATCGAACCTGAGACTTAGTTTTCCCAAAGCAAACAGATATTTAATTTTTAAGTGAAGATGATAGAAATTCAGCATGATGGATTAATTACGCCAATTTATTGATGACTGAAAAAAGCAAAGAGACGTGGCAACCAACAGATGACCAAGTCGATAAAATAATTCTTCCTGCAATGCAGGGGATAGCACAGCTGTGCGCTGGTTATCTTAACGAACTTCGATGTCCTCCTGAATTTATTGCTGTCATGCTTAGGGATGTTGCTGATGCATTCGAGAACCCAGCGCCCGAAGGCGAAAATAGTTGTGATTGGTGTTAATTAACTTCTCTTCAACACAAAGATATTAATTGCAAATGTTTTAGAGGTAACTTCTATACAGATTTATTGAAGACAGCTAATCAACTAATGACTCATTCAGTCGAATCAATTGTTATCTCGTTAGGGAATGAACCTGCAGAGGTCCTTGGTTTCAAAACAGAAGAACAAATAGAAATAGCCTTAATCCCCTTAATGGCAGAAGTTTTTGACAATAAAGCCAACTCAGTTAAATAAAGCAATTAAGGAAGAATAAGACGAAAATGATCCGAACCTAAATCATTTAAGGTCCTGATATAGACACAAAGAGTATTAACTCCAATTTCAAGATCAAGATTACTAGCTATTGATTAACTTATATCAAATTTCTTAGACGAATGAATGCTGATAAGCAACTAAAAGACATATTGCATATGGCAGTTAATAATGCTGTTTCAAGAATGAAAATCTTAAGAAGTCCTGCTGATCGTCGCTGTGTATTCCATGAATACAAAGAATGGCTAGGTGAAAGTATTGATGATGAAGTTTTAGCAATTCCCACAGAGATCATTCAAAACGAATTAGATAAATAAAGAAGACTCCTAATTACCTAAAAGGAAGACAACAAGAAAGTAGAGTCACAGCCAAAATAAGGTTAGGCTTTTAATTTGCCATTAAAAAATAAAAATACAGGAATGGTTCCATGGGACTATCAAATTGAAGATGAAAACTATAAAAAGAGCCTTGGATTCTAAAGAAAGGAAAGGAATATTTAACTATTGAAAAAGTCAATTATAATAAATGTTGGTTCCATCTTCGAAAGGATGATGAGAAACGTCTAGTTCTGAACACTTTACAAACAAAAGTTACCTATCATCAATTAATTGAATTTGGATATAAGCTAGATAAACCTAAGATTAAATTTACTAATAGAAGATAATATTACTAATTTTATGTAAAGGTATCATTTGTTATATTGATTTCAAGATTACTTGGTAAGGTCGATTGCAAACACTTGATTATCTATTTCGAATAGCCTATACAAAATGACTGAAGACTGGAATACTACTGATGAGCTAAAGAAAGACATTATTACAGCGGTTTATAAGGACATCAATGATCAAATAGAGGAAATGGTTGAAGATCTTGGTTGTCCACGAAGTTTTGCAGAAAGATTATTGAAATCTATTGCAAAGAACTTTAAAGACGGTACAAACGTAGTTCAGACTGAATCTTCTTATTCTTCTCGTCATGCCTCAACACCAGAGATTGAAAAAGGTGCACAAGAAATAGTGAGCAAGCATGAAAGAAAAACTAGAAATTCACCCTCTAATTTGCCGAAATCCTTCAACAAAAAGATAAAGGCTCAGGAAAATAACGATACACAAAGTTCTTTATATTCCTCACGACATATCTCAACTCAAAAAGAGGAGAAAGGAGCTAAAGCAATCGTTACTAAGAACGAAGAAAAGATTAGGGAGGCGATGAAAAAGGAGAAATCATAAAAAAAGAATATAGCAATCGTGACATGCTCCTATTTCATAATAATGTTTCTACTTTGTAATGCTATGTAGCTTCATCAACTTTTGATTCCTTGAGCTTGTGGTCTAGATAAATTAAAGAGTTAGGGATAGGAAATATTTTTTTCTAAGTGGGCTATTGCAATTCTTCTTGTTTCTGTCATTTCTTCTGTATAGAACTTCAAAGGCTGAGAAACATACTGATTGTCTACACTAATTAAAGAGATTTCCAAAAAATTCCCCTCTCATATAAGTGTATTAATAATTTGATTGCATTAATGGCTACACAGTCAAATTAACTACTCAAAGTCAATTCCTACTTCTTCATTAATATCCCTATCTAGATCGGGAAGATTTGGCTCCATCCAATGAGATTTATTATCAATACCAGCTGCAGTTGCATAATTCATAATATGCTGATCAACTTGTTTATAAATGTCATGTAGATTTAAATCCTTACTAACATTATGTGCTATCTCCGAAACCTGTTGTTCTGTTAAACAATGATCGGGATGTAGCAAATCGCAGCAAGGAATTCTTTTTTCTATCAACTCATTTATGTTGATTTTAATTTCGTAATCTGGATGAACAGTCATGTTATGAAAGAACTTTTTTTACTTGTAATTCAATTTTAGTTTTTTTTTTTAATTTATCGTTGATCCCAGACAGCATCAAATTGATTCGCAATGATTTTTAAATCTGATTTGGGATAGGCCTGACATAAAAGGACATAACCTTTATCTTGCAATTCACTCTTCAACCCCATTGCTTCCATATCGACTGATCCTTCTTTGAGAAAGGCGGCACATGTGCAACACATGCCTACAAGACAAGAACTGGGTAGCTCTATATTTGCATCTGCAGCAGCCTCTAATACGGTCTGGTCTGACTTGCAATTAAAACTTTTCTGAACTTGATCAATCTCGATATTTATCTTGAATAAGAGATCAGACACTTTAGCCAAGACGAACCTTGTATTATTATGGCTTATTTGTTACACGAAAGGAAATCTTTTTATACGAAAGTAATCTTGTCTTCTAGTGGCCTGATAGAAGAGAAATAATAGCAATCGTCAAGTCTTAGCACTTTAATGTTTTTGGTATGTTGGGATCATAATTTTAATATTAATGAACAAATAGGTAATGTATCCAACGAAGTAAGAGTGTTTACCACCTTAAGCAAGGTAGCCTTCTCTTCGTCCGTCGACATTCAGGGTATAAATTAAAAGCCATATCGAAAGAAAATATTCCTACAGTCAAAATCAGGGAATAGGATACGTCTCCTTCATATAGCTATAAGAAAAACAAAAATTAGCAACTTATTAGAAACTTAATGACAGAGGGAAAAAACCTAAAAAGAATAAGATCTAGTCATGAGAACAAAAATGTCCACTAGAAGAGCTTGCCTTACAGCGGCAATTATGTCCGTAACTCCAACTCTTCTATTCGCTATTAATTCAGATAGATTTTCTGCATATGCAGTGTTGATTGTATCCATACTCATTAATTGGCCTTTAATTAGATGGCTTGATGATCGCCAATGGTACAGAGAGTGGCATAGACCCAAATGAAAAAAATTATAAAAGTGCTAACTAATGCGAATTGCAATCACTTATGCCACTGCAAACCTTAAAGATTTTTCCTTTACTAATGTTCGGTTGAGGTAGGGCTTTCCTATCTAATTTTTCTTTGCTTTATATTCTTTCAATTGGTGCCATTGTTAATCCTTTGCTGATTAGTTGCTGATGATATAGCTCTGCCTGTTCAAGCGGGCCTCTCCATACTTCCGCCAAACCTTCCCTATCTACTTCGACAGCAAGTATCCATGATCTTTTTTCACTCATTCCTGGAATGATTGTCGCAATACAATTTGCTACATGTTCAAACGTATTAAAATCATCATCAAGAACTATTATTCTTGCTTCTGGATATTTTCTTTTTGTTGTCTTTGGATCTAAGACTGTAGTAGTTGAATCAGTAATTTGATCCATAAAAATGGGGCCAATGCCCCCAAGATAAATCGGCTGTCGACCTAATAAGTGTTTAAGTCGAATTTTGATTCAATATCCTTAACTGGAATTGGATTATTTTCTAGAAATTCTTCCCCTGAGGAAGCTTGAAAAATAACACCAGCACCACCTATCAATAAAACAGCGAACATGATTGCGTGATATGCAGTAAACATTTTTTCTATATTTAATCTTTCAAAAATCTAATCAGTTGAGATATTGAAGTGTTGTAGTACAAAGCGAATGTTTCTGGGGTGTTTCTCCTACTACTACTAGGCGATGGTCTATGGATTGAAGACTAGATACTAAAAAAGCCTCTTTTTAGGGAGGATTAACTTGCTTTAATAATTAATAAAAGCTCTTATCAGGGGTTCAAATGAATTGGTTAAACCCGGTATGTCGTAGAAAATGCAAGTCTTGACTTTTGTTGGTGGGCCTACCACCTTGAATTATTAAAAGGAAGCTCTCACAAACTGATGCTCGGTTGAGGTAGTACTTTCCTACTCCCTACAAGCAAAAAGAAAGATTAGACCAAAGGTGTAGCAAGTGGACTTATGAAACTATTTACTCCTTTCACTATCCCCAAAAAAGACAACTGCGACCTTTGCCGGATCAGAAAGAATAATCACAAGAGGGGCAAATAGCCTCTCTCTAGGCGATCCTTCTATTAATTCTTTTTCTTAATTCCTTTAATTGAACATTGAATCTTAATTGCTTTATATGGTCCAGCTTTTCAGCTATGTCAACAGGCATAGATCTTGCGGCCTTAACCATTGCGAAAGCATATTTATGCATATCTTTTGGAAAAGAATCCATAGTCGAAGTAAGGACTTATAGCCCTAGTCAAGCGAAAACGATAACCATTTGTCTATATACAAGTGAAATTTGAGTATTAGTGCCGAGAACCACAAAAGAGAGTTTTGGAGTTTAATAGAAAAATCGGCCCATTCAGACGTATAACCAGAAAAGAGTTTATGGATAATTTCTTTGATCTTTGCAAGGATGCTCAAGAAGAAATTCCACCAAATATAATCGCAGAAATCCTCAGAGATTATGCAGATAGGTTGGATTAGATGAAAAAACTCTTTGCTTTTGTTTTTGGTCTTTTTTTGTTTTTCTTCTCTCTTGCAGTTCAAGCGGAAGATGTTGAACCAATGCCTCAAGAGGAAATAGCTAAAGCACCTTCAATTGATCCAATGTCGGAAGAGGCAATAAATTATTTACTTGGTGAGGACATATATCAAGGCACTCTTAGTTGGCAAGGCAACAAAGCTTCTAGAAAATTTAATTACGACAAGCCAAAGAATAAATAAAACTTATAGAAAAGCACAAGCAGCTAATTTCTTGATAGAAAAAGAAGCTTAGTCTGACTGTCTTGCGCGACAGGATTCAAACCTGCAACCTAAATGCAGCACAATTATTAGAAAAAACGACTCAAAAAGCAAGTAATAGATAGATTTGAAGCAAAAAATAACGCTAGAATACTATATACGTGTCACAGAGCTACCCAAACAATTTTTTGTTTTTCGGCTGCAGGTAGGGGGGCCAGATTCATCCAGCCTTCACCGCTCTTGCAAAAACCCCTCCCCGTTGCTTTAGGGAAGAGGACAAGACAAAACAGTGACCTAAGCAAGCGCTGAAGTACTAAGCGAGGGGTAGTTTTTCTTTCTTATTATTCTTGAGCTCTTCTTGAAGTTCAACTTCACGATCTGCCAATACTTTGACTTGTTCTTGATAGCTCTCCTCAAGTTTCTTACGTGAAGCTTCAATATTATCAAATTCTTCTTGATGTTGTTTACGTTTTAGTTCTTCTAACTGACTATCCGAGACAACATAAACAGGTCTCATAGGAGATAAGAAAGAGTCAGAGAATACAGCATCAAATAATGACGAATACACTAGTAATCTTCAAAGTATATAACTACCATGACTCGACGCTATAGAATTTAAAAGGATATAAACCGAAGTTTTTGATTCGGTCTCTACGACCAAGATCATTTGCTACTACTCATGTTTTGTAGAAACCGATAAGTGCTAAAGAAATACAATCATCTTCTTATTGCATTTAATCAAGTAGTAACATAGATATTGCCAAAGTGTTTCTACACACATTTCATAAACCCCATTTACCGCACTAATTAGATAAGTTGTATTGAAGAACCTCTGATTTAAATTTGACTAAAGCAAAGCTCACATTACTTTTTGATGGTGGTTGCCCTCTTTGCTTAAGAGAGGTCAAATTCCTACGATCTAGAGATAAACTTGAAAATATTAATTTTGTAGATATTGATTCATCAGATTTTGAGCCAGATATTTATTCAGGAATAACTTATAAAGAAGCAATGGGCAGAATTCATGCGATTAATGAATCAGGTGAAATCCTGAGAGATGTCACTGTCTTTAGAGAAGCATATCGATTGATTGGACTAGGTTGGATATATGCTCCAACAAGTTGGCCATTATTAGGTCAATTGATAAATCAAGTTTATAAAATATGGGCACAATGGCGTCTACCTCTTACTAGACGTCCATCTCTAGAGCAACTTTGTAAAGAAAAAAAATTTTGCAAAGGGAATTAGCCGAACATCACAAGTTCCACTATGGTGATTAACTTCCAAAGCAACAAAAAAGCCTCTTCCGTAATGACAGAGAAGAGGCCTTTTTCTATTTGGTTTGAAAGGTAGAACTATACAATTCCTGGAATGATCCAGCCTGTTATTCCGTAGTTAATGACTGCAGCAAAGAAGCCCATCATGGCTAGACGACCGTTCATTTGCTCGGCTGTTTTCCAGTAGTTTGTTTCTTTGTTCATTACACGACACCTGGAATGATTTGACCGGTTGTTAGATATGCACCTATAAGTGCCCAGCATCCAACAAATGCTGCGTAGCCATTGAGTCGTTCAGCAATTACTTTGCCTTCTTCAACTCTTGGTGTTTCAGTGGTTTGATTTTTCATTACACAACACCTGGGATAAGTTGACCGGTTGTTAGGTAGATACCTGTTAATAGAACGAATGCCATCATGGCTGGTCTGCCGATGCTTCTTTCTAAGATTGTTTTGTTAGTTGGTTGCATTGTTATAAATAGTTATTGGTTTAGAAAATTCCAGGAATGATTTGACCAGTTGAAAAGTATGAAATCAAAAGACTAACCATACCGATCATTGCCCAACGGCCATTGGTCTTTTCTGCTTCCTCTGGATAGCTGGTGTAGTCCTCTACAAGCTGAGGCTGTGTTTCACGGCCAAAGATGTTTTGCTTGCCGTACTCAGTAATTACCTGAGATGAAGTTGAACTTGTCATTACTGGAATTGCGTTGATGTGAATAAATGTAAAGTATGACTTTTTTAAATGAAAGATACGGTCGGGTACGGCTTCTTCTAATAATCAATAAAAACAAGTCTCAAACACTAAATACAACAACTAATTAGAGAGATATGTACCCAATGATTAGATCTATTGATGACTCTAATAAGTATAAATAGCCCGAACTGGTTAGCCCTACTTCAACCGTCCTAATCCGATTGAGAGCTTTTTGTATATTTATCAAAACTTTAAACCAACCAAAATCAAACGTTTAGCCATGCTTGCAATCAACAAAATTACTGCTGCAAAACTAATCGTTCTGTGGAATCTTCCTGCACTTCTTTTCTTAGCTGGTGCTTTTGAAGTTGGTACAACCGTATTTGCTTAACTAACAATGTCATCATCTAATAACAGTCCAAAGAATTGGTCAGAGTGGAATAACACAAAGCATTTCACTGATTATTCAAGAGATTCAGGAACTGGTAAATTTGTACGTTTTACGATTGCTGCCTTGCTTTTCGTTCCAGTTGTTTTTCTTACTTATATGACTACTATCTAAATTAAAAATATCGACATTAAACCATCCTCTAGCTACATGTACTGATGTAGGGCAATCTTATTTTTTTGTTTTGATGTCATGCAAAGCTTGATCAACTATAAAGAACAAGTATTTATTTAGCTTTATGCACCGTTTTTTATTTCTTGCACTAACAATAGGAGTTTCTATTCCAATAGTTGCTTGTAGTCCAAAGAAGTACACATCACTTGAACCTGTGGTGGTAAAGACTCTTATTAGTGCATCTGAATCTTGGAATGGGGATTCTTTTAAGTATCCAAGAGGGCAAGCAGAAATGAAACTTGAAAAAATAACTGCTCAATCTGGTTTTAAAACACCTCTACATTTACATCCACAGCCTGGGATTATTTATGTACAAAAAGGAACTCTTTATTGTGAAACTAGTGACGGACAATCCCTGACAGTAGGGGCTGGTGAAAGCTTCGCTTCATCCCAGGACACAAGTCATTATTGTCAAAACAATAGTAATGAGGAGATGGTAGTTTTTAGCGCCTCAGCTGGAGCTAAAGGTAAGAAAACAACTATAGCGGCTGAATAAATAAACGCTTCCTGATTGAATAAAAAGGTTTACAGCTGATTGCTATCAAAACAAACGGGGCTGACTTAGGTCAGTCCTTTTTCAAGATTAGTTTATGGGGGGAACGATTAATGGTTCCAATTTTTGCAACTTCTACAGAAGCCAACCTTTTGATTTTTGTTGGTGGTGGTGGTTTTGTTTTAATCGGAACTTTTTACTTTGGCCGTCTAATTACATTCTTTTTTCCAGAAAAACCATTAACCAGAAAAAGTAAGGAGGAGAACGAGGAACTTACTTCAAAACAAAAAGAATTTGTCGAATTTCTCGAGAGGGCCTCAAAACAATCAAAGGATAAGAAGAATGACTGAAAAGAATTAAGCCATTAAACACCTACTCTTAACCCTGACGAGCAAGTAACAAGAAAGAAAAGCCCTCTTACATTGAAGAAATAAAACAAGTTTTAAATGAATCGGTAATGAAATAACCTTGTCGAACTAATTCATCAAAAACAATTGCACCTTTTGCTTTTTGACCTATGGATGGGGGCAAGCACTTATCTAAAACAGCAGCTAAACAAGTGATCCAAACACTACCATGGCAAACAAGAGCAGCCTTACAAATATGTTTTGGTGCAATTTTTAGACAGCCTTGAGTATGAGAAACTTTAATACTTTGCATTTGAGTATCTAGTTCTATCTCCAGCATCTCTAATTCATCCTTTGTCATCTCTGATCCTGAAGAATAGCATTCGAGTAATAATTGATAATTAATTTATTTTCCTTCTCTGTTTTCTGCTCAAAGTCATCATTAAAATCAAAGCATGATTTATTAAAAAAGCGAAGAGTACTGCAATAGGTAGACTTGTTAAAAGAGCTATTAGCCATTGAGAGGTATCTTCCATTAAATAATTTTAAACTCTATTGATTAATTAAATCCTTTTTCTCGTTCCTATCGATTCACTAGGAAGTAGTACTTGAGTAAAAGCCGAGGTGTTCAAATCACAAGGAATCAAGTAGAACATATGCATTCGAATAGGAGGTTTATGAAACTAAGAACTCCATTTTCTGTCATCAAAAATGCGTTGAGTGATATTCGAGTAATGCATGATTTCAATTACGAAATTCCGTCTGAAACAAGAGAAGAGTTTTGGAGAGAAGAATGTGAAATCCATCCAACTGCTTCAACATGCAAAGTTTATGACGACTAATAAAACAAAGATTTAATGGATCCACTAGATCCTGCTCTTCAAAGTACAGCCGTGTCAGGAGTTAAGCCATTATTAACTCTGGCTATTTTTGCTGGATTAGGATCTTTTTTTCTTGGAGCACTTGCTACTGCTATTAGAAGAGGAATGAAAGAAAATGGCTGGTTCAAATTCAACCAAGAAAAAGAAGAGCGTGACTAAAAGATTGTTCTGATTGATTTATGAGGATGGGAAAATATAAATGCAATACTTGAATTTCAAAAAGCCAGCATAGGTAGGACTAACCAGTTCGATGATTCTTACATATTGAGTTTTTTTTATAAGTTCTTAGATAAATATTTGGATTCTACAAATCTCCAAACATCGACTTTGTTTATTTCCTAAGACTCTTTAATCAATGATTAAGATTGCTGTTTTTCAAGACGACATCCAATAACTTATGACCTTTCTCAAACTAAGAAGAAGGATAAAGTTTTGACACTCTCTTTGATTGTCTTGCAAGTTCTCTTCGCTTGAATTTTTGATTAGTCATTCTGGTAAATATAAAACCTGGAATGATCCATATTGAGGCAATCAGGAAAGTCATCAAAACTTGATTATGAAAGATATTTTCAAATAGATCCATCGTAAATTAATTTAATTCTTAATTTTCTAATGCTGGTTCCAAAAAAAGATAATCGTGACAATGGGTTTGTACGGATAGCCAATCAGATTGATTTCGCATATATTGCACGATCTGCTAAATAAATAGTCAAACTTATGACCAACTTAATTTTCTTAATAATCAACGGCTGCAGCGAAACAAAGTATTTTTTAAGAAAGGTATAAAGCGTCACATAGCTTCTTTCTCATTAAATTTAATTATCTAGCCCCCTATTTTTTAAGGGCTTTTTCATATTTTTCTATAGCCTATAGAAAATCCACTCAAGAAATATGAGCTCAGGAAAAAGAGAGAAGGTAATCAACACCGGAGTAAACACAAGAGTCATTCATCATAAAGGAAATTTTTCCCAAGAAACTGGCTCAATAATGCCTCCCATCTTTCCAACTTCAACTTTCTTACATGGCAATGAGGCTGGTTTTGACTACACACGTTCAGGAAATCCAAATTTTCGAATTCTTGAATCAGTTTTATCTGATTTAGAGGAGTGTCAGTTTGCGAGTGTATTTAGTTCTGGAGTTGCTGCAATTACTGCGATAGTCTCCTCGCTTAAAGCAAACGATTTAATCCTTTGCGAGGAAAACCTCTATGGATGCACGGTGAGATTATTTGAACAAGTTTTTAAGCGCTTTGGATTAAGAACTTTATGGATAGATTTTACTAACTCTAATCTTCAAGAAGTCATTGCGAATCATAAACCCTCAATGATTTGGATAGAAAGTCCGACTAATCCATTACTGAAAATTCTTGATATTGAAAGAATTTGCAATATCTCAAATAGGATGCAAATCCCTGTTGTCGTAGACAATACTTTTGCAACACCTCTAATACAAAGGCCTCTCAAGCTTGGGGCGACCTTATCTCTAACAAGTACGACCAAGTATATTAATGGTCATTCGGATGCACTTGGAGGTGCAGTTTGTACTGATAGTAAAGAATGGAATGACAAGCTAAATTTTGCCCAAAAAGCTCTTGGATTAAATCCTTCTCCTTTTGATTGCTGGCTTATTACAAGAGGAATAAAAACTCTTCCACTTCGCTTAGAAAGACAAATCAAAAATGCATCAAAAATAGCAAATCAGTTAGCCGACAAACCAATTATAAAATCAGTTCGATATCCATTCAGGAATGATCATCCACAATGTAAATTAGCAAAAAGACAAATGGCTTTAGGAGGAGCAATTGTTACTGTCACTGTTAACGCAAGCCAAGCCCAAACTTATTCTTTTTGTAAAAGTCTTCGTTTCTTCAAAATGGCAGAAAGTCTCGGAGGAATTGAAAGCCTCGTTTGCCACCCAGCAACAATGACACACGCCTCGGTTCCAAAAGAAACAAAATTAAAGATTGGAATTAATGATTCTCTTATTCGCTTTTCCCTAGGATGTGAAGATATTGAAGACTTAACTGCTGATCTAGATCAAGCTTTGGGAATCATCTCTTGACTGAAAGAAATTTATTAACTGATCCTTGCTGGAGTGCCAGAGATTTGGGCCAACCTCTACCAAATCGACCACATGCAGTATCTGTTGCCTTACCAAGATGGAAAGATGTCATCGCATACGAAGAGAAAGTTCCAGCCTGTATAAATTCATTAAAAGCAATCTACCCAAGATTCGGATTTAATCCTTTTGTTGCAGAGGTTGCTAGTAAATCCCTAGCATTTCATGGAGAATCTCAGAATAGTAGTTGGCCTTATCCCAATATCGCTTCTGCTGTAAGTGCACAAAAACATTGTCATCGAAAGAATTCTGCGTGTTCATCTAAAATAAAAAATTTTCTTGGAATTTCATGTTTAATCGTTGACCAAGCGAGTACTCCTTCAGCGAAAGCCTTCTGGCAGCATACTGGTCTTGGATTGTCGTCACGTGAAGCGGCAATAGCTCTTGGGAGAGAAAAAGAACCATCCACTTCAGATGGTAGATGTGCCCGAGAAGAACTTCTTAATCGTTTAGCAAAAATATATGGCTGCGATTGTAGCTTAATTCAACTACATCGTTCAGGCATGGCTGCCTTAACGACTACCCTTTCAGCCATAAAATATATCAAAGGAAATAGTTCGATCCTTCAAATTGGTTTCCCATATGTTGATGTACTTAAACTTCCTCAGATTATTTTCGAGGGAAGCGATCTCATTGTTAGGACAAAGTTAAATAATATTAAAGAAGAGATTGATAAAAAGAAACCAGCCGCCTTAATCATAGAAATACCAAGCAACCCTTTATTAAAATGTGTTGACCTCATATCTATTTCAAAATTAGCTCAAGATAGAAATATCCCTATTATTGTTGACGATACGATAGGGTCATCTATAAATGTTCATTTAACCCCTTACGCAGATATAATTTTTAGTTCACTTACAAAAAGTTTTGCCGGGAGAGGGGATATTTTAGCTGGTAGTACAGTAATAAGCCCTTATTCTAAATGGAAAAAAGAGTTAAGTGAGATAATTCCCAAAGTTGCATTGTCTTCGATATCCGATTCAGATGCGATTGAGTTGGAAATAGCTAGTCGAGATGTAAAGCATCGTATGAAAAAATTAAATAAAACTTGCTTAAAGCTTAAAGAAAAATTAGAAACGAAAAAAGCAATTTCTAAGGTTTTGCATCCTCAGGATTGTGAAAATTTTAATTCACTACTAAAACAAGGAGGAGGATATGGATGTCTATTATCATTTGAACTTAGAGGAGGAATTGAGGAATCAAAAAGAGTCTATGATTCTCTAAGAGTTAACAAAGGACCTAGCTTAGGTACAAATTTTACATTGGTTTGTCCATATGTTCAGTTGGCTCACTTTAAAGAATTGAAATGGGCTGAAAGTTGCGGCGTTTCAGAACATTTATTAAGAGTTTCTGTAGGGCTGGAAAATGAAGATGAATTATGGTCAAGATTTAACTCAGTATTAGAAAAAAAATAAAAAAATCACTAATAAAGATTATTTAAATAACCAATTAACCATATTTTTATATAGATTTAGAATATTAGTTAATTAAGTCATTTAAAAATGTCCAGAATCTTTGAAGACAATAGTCTTGCTATTGGTCATACACCATTGGTAAAACTGAATTCGATCACTAAGAATGCTAAAGCAATTGTCCTTGCGAAGATAGAAGGTCGTAACCCCGCCTACAGCGTCAAATGCAGAATTGGTGCAAACATGATCTGGGATGCAGAAAAGAAAGGTTTACTAAACAAAGATAAGGTCATTATTGAACCAACATCTGGTAATACTGGAATAGCCCTTGCCTACACAGCAGCAGCTCGAGGTTACAAACTTATTCTCACCATGCCTGAGTCCATGTCAATTGAACGTCGAAGGATGATGGCTGTTCTTGGTGCTGAGTTAATACTTACTGAAGCAGCAAAAGGGATGCCTGGTGCTATTGCTAAAGCTAAGGAAATAGCAGATAGCGATCCTCAAAAATACTTTATGCCTGGACAATTCGATAATCCAGCTAATCCAGAAATTCATTTCAAAACAACGGGGCCTGAAATCTGGGATGATACCGATGGCAAAATTGATGTTTTAGTCTCTGGAGTGGGAACAGGAGGTACCATTACTGGTGTTTCTCGTTACATAAAGCAAGAAAAAAATCATTCATTATTATCTGTGGCAGTAGAACCTACTCATAGTCCCGTAATAACTCAAACTCTTAATGGAGAAGAAGTTAAACCTGGTCCCCATAAAATCCAAGGAATTGGAGCTGGGTTCATTCCCAAAAACCTTGACTTGTCAGTAGTCGACAAAGTCGAGCAAGTCTCAAATGATGAGTCTATTGCAATGGCATTACGACTAGCTCAAGAAGAAGGACTACTAGTGGGAATCTCATGTGGTGCAGCTGCAGCTGTGGCTGTGAGATTAGCCGAAAAAGAAGAATTCTCAGGCAAGACAATCGTTGTAATTCTCCCTGACCTCGCTGAAAGATATATTTCATCCATAATGTTTGAGAATGTTCCTACAGGCATTGTTAAGGAACCATCCTTAGCCTGATTTTTTACTTTCTTTAACTGAATCCGGTGTGATCAACATCGCATCTCCATAAGAGAAGAATCTATATTTATTAGCAATAGCATTTTCATACAATTTCAACATACGTTCTCTTCCAATAAGAGCACTCACTAAGAGTAACAGAGAGCTTTTAGGGAGATGGAAGTTAGTAAGCAATCCATCAATTACACAAAATTTAAATCCTGGCTTAATTACTAGATTCACTTTCCCTTCAAATGGTTTCAAGGTTCCTCTCCCTGATAGACAAGCAGCTTCAAGAGCCCTCACACTTGTAGTGCCAACAGCAAAAACTTTTCCCCCCTCTTCCTTGCAATTAACAATCTCTCTTATCGCCTCTTCAGTAACCTCTACCCACTCACTATGCAAGTGAAGTTTAGATAAATCTTCTTTTTCTAATGGTCGAAAAGTTCCTAGACCGACATGCAAAGTAATTTGTACAATACGAATACCCCTATTTTTCAAAATGGCTATGAGTTCATCACTGAGATGTAATCCAGCTGTTGGAGCAGCTATCGCTCCTGGCTTCGAAGCAAATCGAGTCTGATATTTTTCTTCGTGTTCAATTGATGTGTTCTTATCTATATATGGTGGAAGTGGGACTTCTCCACATAAATCAAGTAGATTTACCATTTCAGTCCTACTAGCAAACTTACTAGGGAATTGAATAATCCTCCCACCTGTATTCTCATCTTTATCAATAACCTTTAGACATAAAAAATTATCTTGAGACGTATTTAACCATAATTCATCCCCCCTTCTCATACGTCTAGCAGGACGACCTAGACAAAGCCATTGACCATCTTTTCTAGGTTCCATTAACAATAATTCACCTAGACCTCCTCCTGACAATCGAATTTTTAATCTTGCCTTAAGGACACGAGTATTGTTAACAACTAAAAGATCGCCCTTATTCAATACATCCTTCAAATTCCATATCTTTGAATGCTTAATGTTTAGAGAATCATCTAATCCATCATTGACTATCATCAATTTCGCATCATGCCTAGGCTCAGCAGGAGACTGAGATATTAAATGATCCGGTAAATCATAGTTATATGAACTTAAAAGATTATCTTTTTGATCTAACACATCAAAACAAATTAAAATAAGAAAATCATTTGTGATTTAATAAATTTAATCTCAAGATGAGAGACAAGATGGATTTTTTTCTATTAAGTACGCCAAATCTTTAAGAAATTGTGCACCATCAGCGCCATATATCACCCTATGATCAGCAGTAAGATTTACTTGCATCTGTTTTTTTATTGAAATCGAACCATCATTAGAAGCAACAACTTTAGGCAATGAGGCTCCTACGGCTAAAATTGCTCCTGTGCCAGGAGGAAGAATTGCATCAAATCTATCCACACCAAACATCCCTAAATTAGAAAGTGTGAATGTACCACTACTATATTCTTGAGGTTCTAATTGCTTGTTCCTGGCACGTTTAACAAGATCAGCCCATTGAAGGGATAAATCAGCCAAACTTGTTTTGTCAGCATTCTGCAGCACTGGGGTTATCAATCCTCCATCCTCCATTGCAACTGCAACAGCGACATTGATTTGTGATGGATAGGCAATCCCGTCAGAACTAAAAGCTGCATTTACCTGAGGGTGCCTAGCAAGAGTCAATCCAACGGCTTTAGCAAGTAACGCCGTCATTGTTACTCCATTAGGCTTTACTTTTTTGTAAAAAGCATCTAATTCATCTGAAAGAATTGAATATCCGACTCTGAAACAAGGGGTATTCAAGCTTTCCTCCATATTACGATTTACAGCTTGTTGAAGTGTATTAAAAGCAATCGTTTCCCCTCTGGATCCAAAGCTTTTTCCTTCAGCAGGGCGTTTATCCAAATCAACAGGTTTTTTTTCTATGTGAGGTATTTCAGAAACAATTCTCGCCGGAGCATTGCTCTCAGCAATCCAAGGAACACTTATTGGTTCTCCTTTTGCACTTTGAACATCTTCTGCTTGTATCCGTCCATGAGGTCCTGATCCCCTAACAGTTGCTAAATCAACTCCCATTTGAGAAGCAAGTTTTTTTGCTCTGGGAGAAGCTACAACTCGACCATCATTTACGAATTGAGGCTGACTTACAGGAGATTCAGGAACAAGAGGTGCTTGTTTAACTATTGTTGTTTTAGAAGATTCAAGAGAGGCTTTCTTTTCTTGAACTTCAGGAGATGAACTTTCTTTCTCTTGATTTGCTGATTGAGGAGGCAAAGAAGATGCACTGGCTTGTGCTGAAGCAATCTCATCTTCAGTCTCAACAATCAATCCTATTGTCTCACCAACCGGAGCAGAGCTTCCAGCAGGCATCACAATCGAGGCCAGAAAGCCATCATGGAAAGACTCAACATCCATATCAGCTTTATCTGACTCAACAACCAAAACAGACTCACCTCTCTCAACTTTGTCTCCAGGATTTTTTAGCCACTCAACTATCTTGCCCTCAGTCATTGTTGAACTTAAAGCAGGCATAAAGATGTCATGTGTCGACATATGTCAGGTCCTTACTGGAGTTTAGGGAAGTATTCCAACCTCTGTTCCAACTTTTGTCCTGCTTGGAAACAGATTTGAAATATATAAGTTCAATATACCCACCCTCGTATCTAAAGGCACTATTTGAAAATATTTGACTCAGATTTCAATCTTGATCAATTGCTTCTACTACTCCATCTCTTACCAAAATACTTACTCCCATTTTAGCCACTAAGTTATCGCCAACTTTTAAATCACAGAAACTATCAATTTGTCCTTGCTCAACAATTTGTTCCATCTCTAATTCACGAACCTGAGATTGCTGTAAAAGAAGATTTCTTTTTTGTTCTTCAAATTCTGATCTTTTGGACGCGACTTGGTTCTGAACTTGAACTACTTGCTCTTGGACTCTTGGATCAAGCGGGTTTGAGCTCTGACTTCTAATACCATCAACTATTTGTTGTCCTTCCTTTTCTAATTCACCAAGTTGCTGATCTATTGCCGAAATTGCATTACTTAATTCTCGCTCTGCTTCATCTTTCCATGAAGGTGTAACGACTGCTCTCACCGATATCGAGCGTTTTATGGAAATTGAATTCAACTGTTCAATAAATTATGAATCAATTAATAGGCTCTCAGTAAAAGATAGTATTGGTCAATTTAATTGACCAAACAAACAAATTAAGAATCATATATTTCATTTATAAGCTTCAAGTCACGTTGAAAAATCTTTTCACGTTTTTGCTTAAGGGTTTGCGTTAACATTCCATTTTCAATAGTAAATGGCTCTACTAAAGCAATTGAAAATAATCTCTCTTCTCTTCTAGATCCAATACGATTTGCTAAAAGTGTATTCATTTCGAATCTTAAAGCTTGTCTTAATTCATGATTCTCATGACAGAGACCCAAAACAATTTGTGAATCTATACCCCTTTCTAAAAGCCATTCTTTTACATAATCATTCCTGGGAACAATCAAAGCAGAAAGTTGCTTTTGATCTTGACCTAATAAAAAGGCCTGCTCAATCAATGGGCTAGCAATCAATGCTTCCTCTAAAGGACCGGGCTCAATGTTTTCTCCACTACTTAGTACTATCGTATCCTTTTCTCTTCCAGTCAATACTAAGGATCCATCAAAAAGCAACATCCCTAAATCCCCAGTATTGAACCACCCATTTGCATCTAAAACCTTATGAGATTCAGATTCTTTTCCTAAATAACCAGACATGACCTGAGGACCTCGAGCAAGAACCAAACCCTTTTGAAATAACTTTTTTGTTTGGAATGTTTCAGGATCTACAATCTTTATCTCAGTTTCTGGTAATGGCTGTCCAGCACTTCCACGTATATTTCTCCAAGGTCTTCTACACGTGAGAACGGGACTTGTTTCAGTTAAGCCATAACCAACCAATAGCTCAATACCTAAAGCTTCAAAAAAAGAATCAATATGCTGAGCAATAGCCCCACCACCACTAATGGGGAATCTCAATCTCCCTCCACAAATCTTATTGAGAATTTTTGGCCATAAATAAATAGAAGAAATTCTATGAATTGGGAACCTTAAAATCATGTCAATTAATGAGATGATTTTATCTAAAGTAGAAACACTTTCAATTGTTAAAGAATTAAGTTTTCTTTGTGCCAATTTATATGCCTTACTATTAGAAATTGCACTTTTTATCAAAACCTTTCTAAGCCTTGGCATCCTTTCCACAGCATCCTCAAAACTAAATTTTATTGACTCCCAAAGTCTTGGTACTGTAGCCATAACTATAGGCTTAACCCTTGGTAAATCTTCTTTTAGGTACCTAATTGATGTGTAGGTTTGAGTACAACCACAAGAAAAAAAATAATATTCAGCACTACGTTCATATGAATGCCAAATTGGTAAAACACTTAACACTGGTGAGCCTGGAGAAGGATTTGCTATACAAGCCAAAGATCGAACTTGATGCAACAAATTAGAATGTGTTAATGGAACACCTTTAGGCTTGCCTGTCGTTCCAGAAGTATATAAAATAGTAGCTATTCTTGTTTTTTTTCTATCAATTATATTTTCTGAATGACTTAGATTTTCTTTGTTCAATCCTATCTTCAAAAAACTCTCCCAATCAACAACTCCTTCGCAAGTTTTTCCTTCAAGTTGAATGACAAATTTCAAGCTATTTATTTGCTCGTAATTAAGAGAAAGTTTTTCCCATACCTCAGTATTTTGAACAATAAGGCCAACTGCATTTGAATCCTCAAGAATATATCTAAGTTCACTGGCTGGAGCAGTCGCCCCCCTAACAGAATCCGCTGCTCCTATTCGCATAAGACCCTGATCAGCTATAAGCCATCTAGGACTATTTTCCGAAAAAAGTGCAACTACATCATCAGGACCTACCCCTATTTCAGAAAAGGCATTTGCTGCCACAGAAATATTCCGTGCAAGTTCCTCATATGTAAAGCTTTCGGGATGAAAAGCATGAGGAGAATCCACTGCAATTACATCACCAAAATGAACTCTCAACCATTCCCATATTTCATCAATTTGGTTAACTTTCTGCAATTCTTCTCTTCTTTTTAATGCTTTCTTCTCTTCTCTAATTGGATCCCAAAAAGCTAAAGCTTTTCTAGAATTCATTAACATCTTTTGAGTTTTTGTTTTATTCATAGGTATATAAAATAATGTTTTTTCAATTAAAAAAGTTTTAAAGTTAATCTAAAATTTTATTTTCCCAGTTCAATCTAAAGCGCCTTCTCACAGATTCCCTTAAAAGAGGTTGAACGTCACAGACTTTGATACCAGGTAGCCAATTACTCAATTTCCCTAATTTCACTTTGTTCAGACCACAAGGAATTATCTCTTGAAAACCAGCAAGATCACAATCAACATTTAGTGAAAATCCATGTTTAGTAACCCACCTCTTACAACCAATTCCTATTGAACCCACTTTTTGGCCTTCACACCAAACTCCTGTTAACCCATCTATCCTTTTCCCCTCTATCCCCAACAAATTAAGCACATCAATTAGCACTTGTTCTAATTCTCTCAAATACCAAGATAAATCTTTTTTATAAAGATTCAGATTAAATACTAGGTATCCAACAATCTGACCAGGCATATGATGAGTGACTTCACCTCCTCGATCAATTCTAAAAAGTGGCAATAAAGATTTATTTTCGTCAAATAATAAATTTTTTTTCTTACTTCCTCTACCTAGAGTATAACAAGGAAAATGTTGAAGAAACCATACTGCTTGGGGTGAAAACGGTTGTTCAATAAGGTTTTTCTGAAAATTTCTCTGCCAACATAAAGCAGTCTCAAATGGCACAATATTTTTTGGTTCAAAAAGAAAAGCAGAAGAAGTTTGTGCAAGTTGACGTGTTAGATCTAAGTTGCTATTAGGCCCTGATTCAGGCAAAACAGTATGAAGCTTCTTATTCATGGACGCAACCTTGAATTAACACCATCACTTCGTGATTACACCAAAACAAAAATTGATAAAGCAACTCACAATTTCCAGGAAATGGTGAAGGAAGCAGACGTTCATCTCTCAGTTGCTCGCAACCCACGAGTGCCTCAACAAACAGCCGAAGTAACTGTTTTTGCAAATGGAACGGTAATACGAGCACAAGAAAGAAGTGAAAATCTATACGCAAGTATCGATTTAGTAGCAAATAAACTCGCACGACAATTACGTAAGTATAAAGAACGCCATAATAATCATCACCTCCATAATAATAAGTCAACAAAATCAATACAAGACGAAGAAAACCAAGGATTTATCCCCCCAGATAATTCATTCACCCAAGGCAAAGAACCTCATCTCCCAAGCCCAGGAGTAAGACGCAAATATTTTGAGATGACACCTATGTCAATTGAAGAAGCCAGAGCTCAATTAGATCTGATAGATCATGACTTCTATTTGTTTCGGGAGGAACAAGGGGCAGATTTAAGAGTTATTTACAAGAGAACTCATGGAGGATATGGTGTCATCCAGGAAAAAATTTAGATATTAGTCAAATGAGATCACAGCCTTCACAAGAAGCTTCTTTTGATATTTCTAGTGTGATTCATCAAGCAGTATTGAATCCTCATTTGGATAAAGAAATGCTTGTTAAGATCTGTGATTCTTCTAAGCGAAATGGCTTTGGAGGCTTATGCACCAGTCTTTGTCATTTATCAATCGCACGTGAAAGGTTAGGGTCAAAAGGTAATACAAAATTAATATCAGTCATTGCGTTCCCTTTTGGTTTTATCCCGACGACTAACAAAATCAAAGAAGCCGAGTACGCAATCGAAGAAGGTGTAGAAGAATTAGATTTGGTTCCAAATTATTTTGCATTAAAAGAGAGAAATACTGAGCTTTTTGCTGAAGAAATCAACCAAATAAGTGAGCTTGGCGTTCCAGTTAGAGTAATAATTGATTCAAATATATTTTTTGACTCACAACAACTTGCAGTAGCAATCAATGCTTCAATTGATGCAGGTGCACATGGAATTCAATTGGGAAATGGTTTTGGTCCAGCCATTACAAATACTCAAACCAAAAATCTATCAGAAATAATAAAAAAACGTTGTTCAATTAAAGCTGTTGGAGGTATAAAAACTTTTGACCATGCACTTGGACTTGCTGAATCAGGGGCAACATTTATTGGTACAAGCTTTGGATTTGAAATTATCCAAGAGCTAATGAAAAAGGACTAATGACTCTCACTCAAAGAGTTAAGGGTCTATCCCTAAAAGTTGGGCCGCTAGGCGAAAATGATAGGCTTTTAACTTTATTGACTGACGAAAATGGAATAACTCGTTTAGCGATACCTGGAGCAAGAAAGCCTAAAAGCAGACTTGCTGCTACATCCCCTTTTAATTTTTTAGACTTACACATAGTCGGCAAAAAAAATCTTAAGCGCGTTACACAAATAAAGATTCTTAAGAGTTATGGAAACCTAGGAAAATATATAGAGACTCTCTCCGCAGCACAAGCAATTTCAGAATTAATAATAATTATGGTTGGTAATGACAACCCCCAAAGGGATCTTCTTAAACTAGTACTACTTCATCTAAACAGACTAGATGATTTACATAAAACAGAGTTTGATTCATTGCAAGCTCTAGCAATAAGCGTTCAATCATGTATACATTTATTAGCCCTAGGAGGATATTGCTTACCACTTCAAAATTGTTGTCGCTCTGGTTCGAAGCTAATCCCACCAATCGGAAAATGGAGCTGGAAATGCAGCTTTATTCCTCAAGAAGGATTTGCTATTGGGACAATACCTAATACTAGTATTGAACTGAATCCCTCAGAACTTGCTCTACTTCAAAGATTATTACAAGAAAAAATCCCATTTCATAGCAATGGAAATTTATTAGGTCCTAAACATGTTTGGTTGAAATTATTGAATGTAGTTGAAGTCTGGATCGATGTTAACTTACAAAAACGAATTACATCTCTAGCAATGATGAGAGAAATTCTAATTAGCAATGATCTCAAGACTAAGTAGACATATGATTAATAAAAAGTTAATTACTAGATTGAGCCTTATCTATAAATTATTAACAATAGTTTTAGAACAAGTATGAAATAACTGCTAATTTAAAATACCGATTTTTTTTAGTTTGACTCATATCGCCTGGCTAGGCAAAAAAACGCCATTTTGTGGGAATGTCTGTTACGGACTAACCACAACAGAAGAGCTTAGAGAAAGAGGACATCAAATAAGTTTTATTCACTTTGATAACCCACGCAGAGAGGGAAACAATAAGACTTCCTTACTCGCAAATGATCCCGATGTAAGTCTTCCTTATTTAATTAAGTCTCAGGTTTATACCATCCCTTCTCTAAATGCACAAAGAGAACTTAGAGAGTCTCTCTCAAGACTGAAGCCAGATTTAGTTCATGCAAGCCTAACTCTTTCACCATTAGATTTTCGCCTACCTGAGCTATGTCATCAACTTGATTTACCTTTAATTGCAACTTTTCACCCAGCTTTTGATGCAAAACTAAGAAATCTTACCGCTAATACACAGCAACTAACATACCAACTTTATGCACCATCATTAGCCAAGTATGACAAAGTCATTGTTTTTTCAGATATGCAAGCAGAAGTCCTTGCAAAACTTGGAGTCAAGGAGAACAGAATCGATGTAATACCTAACGGTATTGATATCAAAAAATGGAAGCCCCTTAATCCAAGTAATTCTCTAAACAAGCTTCAATTTGAAATAAAAGAGAGACTGGGAACTCAAAGAATTTTCATTTATATGGGCAGAATAGCATCTGAAAAAAATGTTGAGGCATTACTTCGTGCATGGAGATCTGCCCATCTAAAAGGATGTCGTCTAGTAATTGTAGGTGATGGCCCATTAAGGCCTACTCTCGAAAATAATTCAATCTTCAATAGAGAAGACAACGTTATTTGGTGGGGATATGAAGCAGATCAAAACAAGAGAATCGCTCTTTTACAACTAGCTGAGGTATTTTTACTTCCTAGTCTTGTAGAAGGATTATCTATCGCTTTACTTGAGGCGATGGCTACGGGTACAGCATGCGTAGCAACTGATGCAGGAGCAGATGGAGAAGTCCTTGATAATGGTGCAGGAATTGTTTTGAATACCGAAGGAGTCACCTCTCAATTAAGGACACTTTTACCTGTTTTGCGCGATCAACCAGTTCTTACACATGAGTTAGGTAGACGTGCACGTTTAAGAGTAGAAGAAAAATATACACTTCAACAAAATATTGATTCAATTGAAAATCTTTATACAAATGTTCTAAATTCATCTAATTCGAAGCCTCCTCAGCCAATTGACGACTCTTCTGAGCTGCCAAGACAATTGCTTCAATTAAAGCAGATCTCAACCCCGCAAATTCAAGGTGTCGAAGAGCACTAATTGTTGTCCCACCAGGAGAGGCAACCATATCTTTAAGCTCTGCAGGGTGTAAACCTTTCTTCCTTAATAGCGTAGCTGAACCTGAAAGGGTTTTATGAGCCAATTCATTAGACAAGTTTCGTGGCAAACCAGCCGCGACAGCCCCATCAGCCATTGCTTCAATTACTAAAGCTATGTAAGCAGGTCCTGAAGAAGTTAAAGCTAAGAAAGAATCAAGTTGCTGCTCCGGTAATTCAAAGATTTCACTTATTGGTTCAAAAAGTTTCCTAACAGTGGTCTTCTGAGCAAAAGTTATATCATCCCCCCAAGCCAAGCCTGTCAAGCCTGATCCCACAAGGGAAGGGGTGTTTGGGACTGCTCTTACACATGTATGCTTAGGAAAGGCTTCCTGAAGGCTTGCTAAGTTGATCCCAGCCAAAACTGAAATCAACAAAGGTTTAGGTATCTGGTCACCAACTTGAACTGTTGATACCAATTCTTTGATTTTTCCAAATTGCTGAGGTTTTATAGCCAACAATTTCAAAGGTGAACTCCAAGCCTCTTTAGATAAATAATCTTCACTAGAAACTACTCTTACACCTGCTGGGAGATCAATCAATGCAGGAGAGACGCTTGAGGGACTACCAACAATGCCAAAAACCTGTTCAGGCTCATATTCACCTCTTTCCAAAAGAGGTGAAATAATAGCTTTTGCAATTCGGCCCAGGCCTATTACGCCAATAGATACTTCCAATCTATTAGATCTTTCAAAGAGCGGTCGCTATTGTCTCCCCCCATGCAGGCTCTGGCGCAGGGCTTGACTCTTTAGCAATCAAGTCTGAACCTCTATTAGGCATATTTGAGGGAGATGCCTCTTCTTGGAAAGAATTAGTCACCGTTACACATGAAGGAGCAAAGAGGAAAATACTTTCTCCCACTCTTTCTTGATGCCCATCTATTGCAAATGTTCCTCCGGCGACAAAATCCACAGCTCTTTGAGCCTGGTCAGGATCCATCATTGTGAGGTTTAAAATAACGGTTTTTCGCTCTCGCAAAGCTTGTATCACTCTCGGCATCTCATCAAAACTACGAGGTTCCATTAAACTAACCTCAGAACCAGTTGTTGAAATTCCTGGCATGCCAATAACATTTGAGGTAGCAAAACCACTACGGCCATCAAAAGGATTTGCTTGAGACATTGTTGTCATCTCTCCATTACTTTCTTTCTTTGTCCTATTAAAATTTTCAAAGTCATCGCTTGTTTCGTAATCGAGCTCATCAAAATCACTATCAAGAAAGTCATCGCCAGCGACGACAGCACGAAGACGGGAAATAAGCGACACCAGTTAATCCTCTCGGGATGATTTGTTAAAAAGTTGGATAGACCAACAAAAGATACATCTTCAGCTATTTGAAGAATGAACCATATACCTAAATAACGTTCCTTATGTTAAGCGGCAAGCTTTTTTATTACTTTTTTCATATCTCTGACTATTAATTTAAGCCTGACGTTTCCCAAACAAAAGCGAGCCTAAGCGTATCCAAGTAGCTCCGCCTTCTACAGCCTCTTCCCAGTCATCACTCATTCCCATTGAACAATCCCTTAAATTCAATTGATTTGCAAGATTTCTACAGTCACAAAACAAATCTTTTCTTTGCTTTAAATCAAGAGATTTGGGAGGAATTGCCATTAATCCAATCACATGAATATTCTTTAAGAGAATAATTTTGGACCAACTATCCAAAAGATCTTGTTTAAGAAATCCACCCTTTGAGGGATCCTCTCTAAATTTAACTTGTAAAAATATTTTTGGAATTTTTTTTTCTTCTATTGAAATTCTAGAAATTCGCTCAAGCAAAGGCACAGAATCAACAGAATGGATAAAATTAAATTCTTTAATCACTCCTCTTACTTTATTTTTCTGTAAACCCCCCACAAAATGCCACCGAAGTTGATTTAAATCATGAAGAGCATTTTTTTTTGGAATGGCTTCCTGTAAACGACTTTCTCCAAAATCCACCTGACCATGACTGGCAAGATTACGTATAGATTCTTGATGATGACCTTTGCTTACAGCAAGCAAACTTACCCCAAAAGGTAATGAGCTTTTTATTTTCTTTAATTCATTAATATTGTTCAAAATTTAATCAAATAAAGGTTTGATTAAAAAGTTCCTGCCACAAAGAAAGACTGGAATTTTTCTCACGCCTACATTTAGTCAAATTCATTTCTGCATAATGCCTGGCATCCATATAAGGAATAACTTCAAATTCTGCTCCCCTTGACTGTAAAGTGACCAAAAAAAATATTTTTTGAGCATATAGAGTTGCATATACATCTCTACCATTGCTGGCTGGCGACACTAGGTATAGCATTCCAAAAGTAGGATGATTTAGATAGCGTTCAGCAGTCAAATTTTAATTCTTTTAATTTAAGATGTACCATACATAAAACGAATGCTAATAGCTATCAAAAGTAAAAAAAACGACCCTAAATTCATCAGCAAATATCTAGAATTAATAACAATGGAAGGGCGAAGATCTTCTGAGGACAACCAAAGCCCCTCTCTTAACATCAAAGCGTCGGCTCCTTGCTCAGCTCTCAGCAAAATATTTGATAACAATCTTTCACCTAGAGATAGAAACAAACCCAATGTATTTTTAAGACCTAGCTTTTTATAATCAATTGCTCTTACTGCAATCGAGCGAAATAGATTTTGAAGTTCCTCTTGAACTAATGGCAAAAACCTCAAGGCTAAAAGAAGTTGAAAAGACAACTTTTCCAGAGGAACTCCCAATAAGCTTAGAGGCGAAAAAAACCACCTTATTGCCCAAACGAGATCCTCTGGAGGAGTAGTAATTAGCATCAAATTAACACTATGAATTACTGTAAAAATAAGAGTAGAAGTCTTAATTCCTAACTCTGCGGAGCGACGATCAACAATTAAAGTTCCTAAGGATAGGCCTCCGAAGTTAAAAGGTCCCAACCTAAATATTTCCCAAGATTTAACAGGAAGAATCGCCTCAGGTATCTCACCAGCCCCTCTGATTGTCAATTCATTTGATACATCACTCGCAGGCAAAATAATAGATAAAACTCCAACAATCAAAGAAAGTACTAATAAAAAACACAGAGACCTCCACCAAATACGAGGATGCAAAAAACTACAAAATGTAATCAAAAGAAGAACACCTACTGTTGAAATCCTCCAGATGGAGTTAGCAAGAATAGGACTCAACAAAAACAAAAGAATCCAAGAAAGTTTAATTCGAGGATCAATAAAACGAAGCCAGCCAGATTTACCAGCGATATATTGACCAATTGGAATCTTTTTCAACCAATCCATAAATAAATATTATTGCGAAGGCCCTTTTTGCTGTCGTGCTAAATCTCTTTCAACATCGCGTTGCTGCTTCCCTCTCCAAAATAATTTTATAGGAGTTCCCTCAAAACCTAAGCCCTCTCTAATTTGTCTTTCTATATATCTGCGATAAGTGTCTCCAAACAATTTAGGTTCATTCACAAACAGAGTAAAGCTTGGAGGATTAATAGCTACTTGCGTGCCGTAATAAAGGCGACCTTGTTTTCCTCCTCTGGTGGTCGGAGGGCTTCTCCATCTCAATGCTTCGGTAAGTACTTCATTAACAATCGAAGTACTTACTCTTCTTTTGTTTTGATCAACAGCCAAAGTAGCCAATGCAAAAATACCTTCTACTCTTTGTCCAGTGATTGCTGAAGTAAATATCATTTCAGCCCAATCAAGAAAATAAAGCTTTGAACGAAAATCTTTTTCCATTGAAGACATTGTATGACTATCTTTTTCTATTGCATCCCATTTATTGACAACTATCACACATGCTCTTCCTTCCTGCTCGATTCTACCTGCTAGTCTTTGATCTTGTTCTGTGACACCATCCAAAGCATCTATAACTAATACACAAACGTCGCTTCTCTCTATCGCCTTAAAACTTCTATTGATACCAAAGAATTCTGGCCCATAATTGACGCTTCTACGTCTACGTATTCCCGCAGTATCTAATAATTTCCATTGCTGATCTTGATGAGTTATTCGAGTATCAATTGTATCTCTAGTCGTTCCCCTAATAGAACTCACTATAGCTCTTGTTTCTCCACAAATAGAATTAAGAAGACTAGACTTTCCTACATTTGGTCTTCCAATAATTGCCAATTGAATAGGATTATCACTAACTTCATCTAAATCTTTAGAGGGAAATAAAGAAATTACCTGATCAAGGAGATCACCAGTTCCTACACCATGTATTGCAGAAATTGGATAAGGCTCTCCAAGTCCAAGCTTCCAAAATTCAGCTGCCATTGCTAACCCTTGCTCTGGAGATTCACATTTATTAACTACCACTATTGTTTTACATGAGTGGGGTCTCAGAAATTCAGCAATCGATTCATCTGCAGTGGTAACACCTTCCTGTCCATCAACAATCACTAATGCAACGATAGATTCCTCAAGCGCAAGATTCGCCTGTTCTCTTATTTCTGGTAGGAATTCACTATCGTCATCAAAAACTAATCCTCCAGTATCTACAACCTTAAAATCCCTATCTCTCCAGAAACCATCTTGATAAGCTCGGTCTCTAGTCACACCAGGTTCATCATGAACAATGGCTTGCCTACTTTGACATAAACGATTTACCAATGTCGATTTACCAACATTTGGACGACCAATTATTGCAACTATTGGTAGCGCCAAATTTCTTTTCCTTTCATAAGGTTTTTTGTCCTTTACAGGTCAAAATTGACATTAATTCTTCATTCTACAAGTATGAGTAAAGAGTAGTAATCCAACATGAGATTTAAAACTCAAGCGTCCCTGAAAAGATTAACCTCTAAAAAAAAGGATAATTCCCAGAGAAGGCCTTCCATACCAACGATACTACTAATAATGATAGTTTTTCTTCAATTGCCCATTTCACTTCAAGCCTCTTTTAAAATAATTTGCTTATTTTCTGAATCAAGCACAACAGATAAGACTTTATTTTTTTGCGATGACTAATAAATCTCACATCACCTAAGAAATGAAAAAATTACCTCCAATTTTTTTATCAGGGAATGGGACCGCTAGATATTTAGAATGCCCAATTATTCAATCTCCACTAGCTGGAGTTAGCGACCAAATATTTAGGCAATTAGTCCGTAGATGGTCTCCAAAAGCTTTACTTTTCACGGAAATGGTAAATGCTAAAAGTCTTGAATTGGGGCATGGAGAACAAAAGGTCTTGGAGCTTTCAGAAGAATGCGGACCAATTGGTGTTCAACTTTTTGACCATAGACCAGATTCAATGATTGAGGCCGCTCGCAAAGCTGAATCTTCTGGAGCATTTCTAGTAGATATAAATATGGGATGCCCTGTCAAAAAAATTGCAAAGAAAGGAGGTGGAAGTGCTCTATTAAAAGAACCAGAACTAGCTCAGGCAATTGTTAGGAAAGTATCTAAAGCCATATCAATTCCATTAACAGTAAAAATAAGATTAGGATGGTGCGAAGAAACTAGTGACCCAATATCTTTTGCCTTAGGGCTTCAGGATGCTGGTGCTCAGTTAATAACCGTTCATGGTCGAACAAGAAAGCAAGGATTTTCTGGGACTTCAAACTGGGAAGCTATTGCAAAAATAAAACAATCATTAGAAATACCTGTCATAGCAAATGGTGACATAAAAAACTCAAAAGATGCAATCGAATGCCTTGAAATTACAAATGCTGATGGAGTAATGATTGGGAGAGCAAGTATGGGGGCTCCATGGCTGATTGGGCAAATTGATGAAGAGCTCAAAAATCAGAAAACTTTTAAAATCCCTAATGCAAAGATGAAACTAAGTTTGTCATTAGAGCAACTAAAATTACTTCTTTTCAAGAAAGGAAATCACGGACTTTTAATTGCACGAAAGCACATGAATTGGACATGTAAGGGGTTTCCTGGCGCCTCTGAACTTCGACATAAATTAGTCAGAACAAATGATCCAAGAGAAGCAATAAAACTTCTTGAAGAAGAAATTTTAAAATTGATCTAAAAATTTTAAGCTATTCCAAAGGCCACCTTTGGCGAATCAATAGTAATGAAAAATATGGCTTATCTCCTGAGGGCAAATCAGATGCTTTAACAATATGTTCGTCTGAAAATCCTACTCTTTCAGCAAAAATTGAACTGTCTAATAAATTAAGTTCTTGAAGCAATGGTTTCACCCATTTCCATTTATTTCCAAGCTTGAGGAGCACAACCACCCTTTTCATAGACTCAGACTCAAACAAAATAGATCTCAACTTAAAAGATGATTCAGGCACTGGTGCGACAAGCAATTGCTCTTCTTGAAAAGCAAGTGGGAATTTACTTTTAGCAGCTGTAGCAGAAAAAGATGTAACTCCCGGAATTAATTTCACAAGGCATTTTGGATAACTTTCTTTTAACTCCATTGCTAAATACGAACCTGTAGAAAATAACGAAATATCTCCTTGGGCAATAAAAACAACTTTTTCGCCCATCTCTAGCATCTTCATTAATTTATTAGCAGCTGAACGCCATGCACTTTTCCAAACTTTTTGATCAATAACCATAGGGAAATACAATGGCAATCTTTTTTTATCTTCTGTGATCCATCTTGAAGCTATTTTTTCAGCAATACTTTCGCCTCCCTCTTTCGCGACAGGATATGAGACAACAGTCGAATCTTGAATAGCACTAACTGCTGCCAAGGTTAATAGGGAAGGATCGCCTGGTCCTAGGCCAGTGATAATCAAACAATTCATTTAACTTAAATACTTCAATTCAAACGCAATCTTTAACTGTGCATTCTTGGCTCATGATGGAGTTCAACCAAAGCATCAGATTCAACCTTAGCCAATTCTTCCAATCTAGAAATAAGAATATTCCTATCAAAACGTTCATCAGCTAATTTCCAATAAATCCCAAAGTGTTTAGCTTCGCTTTTTAATAAATCTGTATATAACGTACGAAGTTCATGATCAGGAGAATGAAGGGAAAGTAACGTCATTCTTTCATGGCTCCTAGCTTCAATAAGGCCAGCAACAAGAAAGCTATCCAACATTTTTTTTGGCTCTTCTTTCCGAATACTCTTAGCCAAAACAGACGCATAGGGAGGAGAAGCCAATTTTTGTAAGCTTTGCCCACGTCCGCGCAAAATATACAAAACCCTCTCAAAATGCTCAAGTTCTTCTCTCGCTAGTGGGCTCAGTACTTCTGATAATCCAGGTTCACTTGAGTACCTAAACATAAGTTGAAGAGCCACCCCAGCAGCTTTTCGCTCACAATGCGCATGATCCAAAAGGATTTCCATTGGATTAGAAACTGCAAGCCTTAACCAATCATCACTTGTTTTATTGATTAGCCAGCGTATTTTTGTTTTTCCAAAAACCTTTGTTTTTGAATGATCCATTATTTTCAATCTTTGATTAATTGTGAAACAATTCCCCTCAAAGCAAGTTCATAACTAATGGGTCCAAAGCCACAAACCAAGCCCATGGCTTTGTCTGCAAGAAATGACTTTTGACGAAATTCTTCTCTTGTATAAATATTGCTTAAATGTATTTCCACATAAGGAATTGCCACACCCAATAGAGCATCTCTTAAAGCAATGGATGTATGGGTATAAGCACCTGCATTAATTAATATTCCATCAGTTGAACCAACACATTTTTGAATACAATCAATCATTTGACCTTCTGAATTACTCTGAAAGAATTTAAGCTTGACATCAAGTTCTTTGGCTGTAATCAATAAATCTTTCTGAATGTCATCCAATGTCTGCGCACCATATATTGAAGGCTCCCTCTTCCCCACAAGATTCAAATTAGGTCCATTAATTAACAAAAGATTCATATGCCGGCGTAATTAAACATCTTTAATGATCGTATCGATTCCGAGCTCAAAGGACCAACAAATTCGAGAAAAGTGGCACCGTTTACTGTTAATCTCTTTCAGTGGATCGGGTCGGTGCCCGAGTGGTTAATGGGGGCGGACTGTAAATCCGCTGGCTACGCCTACGTTGGTTCAAATCCAACCCGGCCCATCTTTCCACAAGCCCTTGTAGCTCAGCGGTAGAGCACTCCCTTGGTAAGGGAGAGGTCTCGGGTTCAAGTCCCGACGAGGGCATCGTCGGAGGAACGAAAGAGACATTCAACCGCATTCAGGAGACCCCAATAGGGGTCTTTTTTAATGCTGATATCCTGGTATGACTGCGAATTTAAGAAATTCATCAAAAGTCAGGATATTCCAATAAACAAAAAATCAAAGTTCCCGAGATATTTCTCAAGGTTCCCGTGCAAAGTTCCCGAGAAATTAATTTCCGATTTCTGACTTTGTCCCCCATTCTTGTTAATTAACCAACACTAATTCCACTAATTGTTTCCTATTCAGATGGGGAATTCTTTTTGCTCCAATAAGCATTGGCTTTAATTCTTTTTTGATCTTTTGCATCAGGAGCGATTTCTGATCTACGAAGATTCCTCTTTTAAAGATTGAAGCGAGCATCATGAGAGTGTCAAAAATTTTAAGGGTTGAAGCGATGCAAAAGATCACCCCCCATCTGTAATGGATTTCATTAGATTTAGAAATTCTTGTTAGCGTCGATGGAGGACTCATGCCCTTCGCTTTCGATAAACCAATTCTATGAACAGATTGCTCTCCAGTAAAAGATCTAAATGGATATTTGTGATTGGACTTATTGCAATCGGGTCAGTTTTTTCAGCAAAGAATGTGATCTCATATCCAACTGAATGCACTAGCAAAGATATGGTCACGTTGAGATGAAATACACCTGGAAAGATCTTCTAGTAGATACAGCAATCGTGGCAGTTATTCTTGGAGCAGTGGCACTAATTGTTGGTTCTTTTCCAGCGACTTTCAGCAAGTTGCTTCCATTTCTCAAGTAAGTTTTACTCAACCTAAAAATTTCTATTAAATAAGGGAGCGAGATTTTTTCGACCCCTTTGAGTCAAGCACTCAACTGAATAAACTAAATTTCTATCCCATACTACTTTCACCCACAGAAGATGCTGCGACTCCTGATCGACCCATTTCTAACTTATCTGAATTGCAAATCCATGAGATAAAACACCTGTTTTTTAAGCAACCTCTGGACACCATCCAATTTAAAGAATCCGCATTTATTTAGTAGTAAACTAGGAAGATGTAAAAAAGATAAAAGGAGATGGATAGTTCCAGTCAAGAAGAAGAGGGAAAGACAAAAGTTACGGAAGTAAAAACATTCCCTGTTCCGTATGCGTTAGAAAAAATCAAAGAAATTATTACTAATAATACAAATATTCCTTCTAAACCTTTTAATGAACAAATAATTAATCAAGCAATTAAGTTTCATATACAAGGAAACATTTCAGAAGCAACAAAATATTATCAATATTTCATAAATCAAGGTTTTAAAGATTACCGAGCTTTTTCTAATTAT
>QCJB01000014.1 GCA_003216295.1 Prochlorococcus sp. AG-402-P16
CTATTGTTTGTTCCTCTTCTATTGGTTTAATTTCTACAATATTCTCAATTGATAAAGGGGCATTACTTCTATTTAGCTTTTCAACATAATCTTTAGATAAATCAATTTCTGAGCCTTTCAACAAAACTTTCAAGACATAACCAAGTGAGACAATCATTGCAATTGGCAAAACAATTCCTAAAAGGAATTTATAGAGAATTAATCCTGCCCCAACTATGCCAAAAGAAATAAGAATATTTTTGTAGTTCATCTAGTCTATTTATAAAGACAATGCAAATCTAAGCTATTTCTAAGCTGTCTTCATAATTAACCTCATTATCGCAAAGACAATTTAAATAATCTAGATTATTTCAAACAAGCAATCTTTAAATGCTTATCAAAGAAAAAGAACTAAAAAAACTCTTCAACTTAGCTTACGGGGATAGTGCTCCTTCAAGAGAGGACTGGGAATCTTTATATAACAAGAAAGTAAAATTTATAGACCCTACTCAAGAAAAAAATGGTATTGATGAATATATAAAGGCTCAAGATGGATTAATCAATAAATCTGATGACATCTATTTAGAATCCCACTCAATTGCCATAAATAAAAAAGTGGCATTTGTTGAATGGACTATGGGTTTAAAAATTAAAGGTATAGAATTTTTATACCATGGGACAACAAGGTTGCTTTTCGACGAAGAAGGAAAGGTTAAGGAACACCGAGACTATTTTGACTTCTGCTCTGGCACATTTGGAAATATACCTATCATAGGAAATTTTTTTCGTTGGCTCTATGCAAGATTTGTTGATTAGTTTCAAATATTTCTGAATAATATCTAAAATAAATTTCATAAAGTACATATGACTACTTCCAGAAAATTTAAACTTCTATAAAAATTCGCCAACTGATTCTTTATCTTATTATCAGTTAAAAGCCTTCAATATATATTTCATAACCAAAACGCAGAGAAGAAGCAATAATCAATAGTTTATCTAGATTAATTTGAATTAACTGCTAACGAACGTCTTCCTTTTTTAGCTATAACAATAGAGCTATTGGATTTTCTAATGCAAAACCTTGTAGAAATAATCAAAGAAACCTATGACCTCAAAGCATGTATAGAAATTGCTAGCAGTGGATGTTCAAACGGAGCATGCACAAGGCATAACTATCAAGCAGATACCCTCTTACTCTATATGAGTTATTCAGATGAAATCATCGAATATACCTCTAAAAGTCTTGGTTATTCATATCTTTCAAATCTTGCCAGAGATTTTGGATCTCCCTTAAAAGTAGATAAAGATGGAGACCACTTTTCATGGCAAGAGGTAGTATCTGCATGTCCTAACAAAGACGACTTTAAGCATGCTTTAGTATGGAAATTCATAGAGTTAGTTGCTGAAGAAAAAAGCAAAGAGAATCAAATTTGATTAATAACTTAAACACCAAATAATTTTTTTCTTCAAAAACTAAATAAATTTATTTTCTTTAAAATAAAATTTATTGCTGGATTCATCCATAGAGGCTTGAAAAGTAGGTATATGGAAATAAAAAAAATTAATGCAACTGTTATTCCATAAAATTGGACTTCTATTTCCTCCCAAATTTCTTCTAACCAAATATTTGAAAATATATTTTTATTTTTTTTATTCATTGATATAATTAATGTGAGACTAAATTAATATTAAAATTTTAGAAGTAACAACAAATAATATAAGATAAATTCATATCAATCTAGGCATGAGCAAAGATGGTTTAAGAATTATTTAAGATTAAATACTTGAAGTTAATAAATTGATTATAAAATTATTTCTAGAAACACTCAATAAAAAGCTTTTATATTTAAATTGAACTAAGTAACAAGATAAAAAGTGAAAAATGATCCATCTTTAGAAGAAATCATCTCTGTAACTCTTAATTGTGTCTTGATCAGAATGACTGAGTTAAATAGAATAGATAGATCGGTACTTTATCAAGAATTTAGAGAATGGATTGTCAACACTGAAGAAAAAGATCTAAATCAAGAAATTTTATGCCTTAGATACTTGAAAAATGATAAAAAACGAAATTAACTCCATTAATATATTTACTTAAATCTAAAGTCTCAATTTCAGAAAGAAAGCACTAAGATAAAAAAAACCTTAAGAAATGTTTGCTTCTATTTTTAGTTTTGTTTTCTCAACACTCCTTTGGGTCCAAGTTCCTCAATGGAATGATGATTGGTCAAAATGTGCTGTAGATATTCCTGATGCAGCTTGCCATTGGTATATTGTCTCTCCTGACAATACCTTTGGAAAAGGTTTTAAGTGGGAAACAGCTGCATGGTTTGATGCAAACGGACTAAACGATGTTGCAAAAATCTCTGCAAAAACCGTGGTTGAAAATCTACAAAATACTTAAATCATTTTTTTCAATACCCATGAAGATGAAATTTAAAAGCTAAAAGTTTGAATGAGATAGAGTTTTAAAAATTCAATTTCTGATTTCTCCTAATACCCTCAAAGCTTCATTGACATGAGCTGGTCCATTTAGAAGGTCATTAAAAATATGTCTTATGATCCCTTTAGAATCGACAATGTAAGTAACTCTTCCATCAAGCAAACCTAGGACCTTAGGCACTCCAAAAGCTTTTCTTAACGAGTTATCGGTATCACATAACAAAGGGAAAGGAAGTTTATTCTTATCAGCAAAAGATCGGTGACTTGCTTCATCATCTCCACTTACACCCCAAACTTCAGCTCCAAAAAGCTTAAATAAATCATATTTATCTCTAAAACCACAATTCTCCGCTGTGCATCCAGGCGTATCATCTTTTGGATAGAAAAATAAAACTAGTGGCTTCCCTTTTGCTTGCTTGGTTGTCCTAGAAACACCTAATTGATCAGAAAGTGAAAAATCAGGGATTGAATCACCTAATTTTAGAGGCATTTGAATCCTAAATTGCGTTAAGTTATTATAGAAAAAATCAGAGCATATTGGAGTTTAAAAGAGTTAATAGAACAGTATTAAATCTATATTATAAAACTCGATATATAGTAATTATAGTTTAAAAATCAAACATTTATTAAGGTTAAATAATAAGATTATTGAATTTTAGTATAATGATATTAATCAAATAAAAGTCATTGGGTGGTTTCGGACAAAGGAGGAAAGAGAATAAAACCTCTTCTAAAAAACTCCTAAATCTTTCAGAAAAAGATCTGAAGGTAAAATCAATCAATAATCATATTAAAGGAAATATAGATGAAGCTGAAAAAGGTTATATAGCTTTTTTAAAAAATGGATATTCGGATGCAGATATAATTTCGAATTATGCACTTATATGTGAAAACAAAGAAGAAAATGACAAAGCTGTTAAATTATATGAAAGATGTATTAATAGCTATCCCAATCATATTTACTCAAAATTAAATTTATCCTTTTTGTATTATAAGTTAAATAATTTTAAAAAAGCAGAATTAATGATTGATGAAGCAATTAAATTAAAACCAGATTTACCAAATGGATATTGTATTAGAGGGTTAATTTTAAAAAGTCTAAACAAATACGATGAGTCCAAATCATCACTCAAAAAAGCAATTGAAATAGATGAGAATTACTTTGATGCCTATATAAATCTAGGTTTATTAAATAAAGATTATAATAGATATAATGAGGCAGAGGAATATTATTTAAAAGCCTTAGAAATAAACAATAAATCTGCTATCGCTAATTTAAACCTTGGTGCATGCTACAAAGAAAAACAAGAACTAGAAAAGGCCCTATTACATACAGAAATAGCAATAGAACTAGATAGTAAATTAGAAAATTCTTATTTAAATTTAGCTACAATATACAATCAAAAAGGAGACTTAACTAAATCACTCTCGTTTGCTAAAAAAGAACTTTTGCAAAATAAGAATAGTGATTTAAGTTATCAACTTATAAGTGAGTTAATAAAAAAAGGTGAATTATTGAATTTTTCAGATAAAGATAATAGAGAGTTACTTAAAGAGATATTAAATCGAAAAGATATTTCTCATCGAGAACTATTTGGTAATATAAGCAGCCTTATCTGCAAAGACATCTTAGAAAATTTATCTATTTTAGAGAATGGATTATTTGAGAATAAGGAGTTTAAAATTCTTATAAAGGACAAGGAATTAATAAAAGCACTTTCACTATTAATATTTTGCTCCCCATTATGGGAAAAAGTTTTAAGAAATATACGAAAGAATACTCTTATGCGATACTCAGATAAAGAGAAAATAAATAATAGTATTCTTAACTTTACTATTGGCCTTGGATCACAATGTTTCTTAAATGAGTATGTCTATTACATCTCCAAAGAGGAAAAATTTAAACTTAAAGAAGTTATGAAAACAATAACTAATAAAAATAATCAAGACTATAAACTAGCATTAATCTCATGTTACCAATCATTATCTTCGATTAACCATCAAAAAATTAATTTAAATACTTATAAATCAAATAATAAGGAATTCAATAATCTTCTTAATTTACAATTTAAAGAGTTCTATAATGAAAAAAAGATTTCACAAGAGATCAAAAAGATAGGAGATATAAAAGATGCAATATCTATGGAAGTAAAAAATCAGTATGAATTAAATCCATATCCTCGATGGAGATATAATTCATATGCTAGAGATAAAAAATTAAATCATTTATTAGTTATTAATTCTGAAATTCACCCTAATATAATCAACTCTAATTCAGTTAAATTAACAAATAAAAAGATAAGGATACTGATAGCGGGATGTGGAACAGGAATTCAAATACTTGAAGCATCACGATATAGTAATTGTGAAATAACAGCAATTGACTTAAGTAATTCAAGTATCTCATATTCAAAAAGAAAAGTCGAAGAATATGGATTGAAAAATATCGATTTTATAGAGATGGATATACTTGAATTGCCAGAACTAAATAAAAGATTTGATTTAATTGAATGTTCAGGTGTACTTCACCATATGCAAAATCCTTCTGAAGGATTATCAAATCTACTTAATGTAATAGAACCGAATGGTTTTTTAAAGTTAGGTTTATACAGTAGATATGCAAGAGAAGAAATACTAAAAGCAAGAGAACTAATTAAAGGGAAAGACATCAAACCAAATCTTGATGAAATAAGAAGCTTTCGAAATGACGTTCTTAATGGAGAAATAAAAAAGTTAAATGAAATAACTAATTGGTCAGATTTCTACTCAACATCAATGTGTAGAGATCTCTGCTTTCATAGTCAAGAAAACTGTTACTCGTTAATTGAAATTAAAGAGCTATTAAAATTATCTAATCTTGAATTCCTAGGTTTTACTCTTTCAAAAGATATAAAAGATAAATATCAGAGAACTAATAAAGATATAAAAGCTTTAAAAGATTTAGAATTATGGGATAAATTTGAAAAATTAAATCCTAATTCTTTTAGAGAAATGTATCAATTTTGGTGTAGAAAATCAATTAAATAGTTGTTCTTCCAATCCTGGAATAAACATTTTACATAGGGAGAAAATAAATAATATTGCTAAAACATTACCTAGCATTGCTATTGCAAAGCGTATTCTTAGATCCTTAGCAAATGGTAGTAGGTTTTCCCAAAGTTGTAATAATGGTCCGCCTGCCATAAGATATTAATGTTTAATTACCAATAGCTTACAGTGAGACTACCTTATTGGCTACATAAAAACCAAGATTTAAAGTAAAAAGATTCTATTATTACTTTCTACTTCAATTTGCTTCTCATAACAAATAAAAGTATCAACCCTATCAATATTAGGGCTAAAGGGTAAAGAAGTATAAATAATATATCTATTATTTTTTCTGGTCTATTCACAATATATAAACCCACCATAAAAATTATTATTGGCAAAAGGATAAGTGATTTTATTAATAGGCCTTCATTCCATTTTTTAATCTCATTATCTTCATCTAATAAAATTTCCAATTTCTCTTTTAAAACTTCATCATTGAATCCAGACTGATCACTCATATGATTTTGATAGTAATACTGGGAATCAGGATAAGGCTATATACCAATTTATTCATTACTATATAGTCTTAATTCATATTAATACCGATAAGAAAAGATGAATCACTTTAATTATATCGATTTATTTGGTTTTTTAGCTGCTTTACTAACTACCATAGCTTTTTTACCCCAGCTATATAAGACATGGAGAACAAAATCAGCTGATGATGTTTCATTAATTATGTTGATTCTATTTATAACAGGGCTTATTTGTTGGATTATTTACGGCCTAAAAATTCATTCAATTCCTATTCTAGCTGCTAATGTTGTTACCTTTATTTTTAATTTTTCGATTTTAATTTTAAAGCTTAGTTATAATAAAAAAAATAATAAGTAGATTCTTTTATATATATTAAATTATTTTTTTATAGCTTCTTTACAAGCTATAGTTAATTCAGAATTAAACTAATTAAATGTCAGGAGAAGAGCTTCAACTTATTGGCAGATCTTTGGCTCTGCATCCACCTGTAATGATAATTACACTTGGTTTATTTATGTATATTAGAGGCAAAGCTATTGCAAGTAGTAATCCAACTAAGAAAGTTACTCCCTTTTTCCCATTTAGAAACGTCTGAAAATATAATTAACTTTCAAGAGCTATAAAATCACAGAATATTGTTGAATTAACTTTTAGCCAAATGGGTTAGTACCCATAAGTGGTCCTACAAATAAAAATTCCATAACCGCTCCAGTTATTGCAACAGGGAAAACCCAAATAGACATAAATCTAATTCCCATAAATTTTATTCCTCCTTTCCCTGCAAATGCATCTTTGGTCATTGTGTACACAGTTTCAGTATCTTGAACTGTGTATGTACTCTCTCCAGGGTTTGAGTAAGGCTGTGCAAAATTCAAGTTATTAATTAGATTTCTTACTTTGTTATGAAAAACTATGGGCCAAACCCATAAGAAGAATATACGACTTGCAAATGCAAAAGTATCAGATTGAGGAATACCTAATTGCTGATTAGCTTTATCCTTTGGGAAAGCATCCTCGATAATAGATGAAATTAAATTTTGATCTGTTGGAAATAATTCTTTTTCATTAAATTCTTTTGATGGATTATCTACTGAAAGAATATCAGCATCTTTTTTTTCTAAAACAGCCGTTGAGCTATTATTTTCATTCAGATTTGATTTCTGACTTTCCATGACAATCTCTTTTCTTACAAGATTATAAGCTTTATAAGTTGCTTTTGATTAAAGAAATATATAATTTAAAAATTATCAATAGAAATTTAAAGATCTCTTTTTATTCCATAAAAAAAAAGGCTCATCAAAAAATAAGCCTTTTTTAATTTTGATTTTGATTTTATGCGTTTATTACACCACGGCGAATAAATTGCATAGCAAAGATTGCTCCAAGGAAAAACACTGTTGGAATTCCTAATGCATTCACGGCCAAAGTTCTAACTGTAAATACAGGGTATCCATCTGTTGGTCTACCTTTATCTGCAACGATTGCTGTATCTTCCCAAACCTGCTGGTTTTGAATAGTAGGACCATTATCCCAGACAAATACTCCCCATCTTCTCAACCAATAATCAGTAAAGGCAACTGAAAAAATGACTGGTGTTAGTACCAAGAGTAATTTGAGGTTGATCATCCATCTATATATTTATCCAATAAATATTGGCATATGAGAGCCAAAAAGGCTGATTGATTGGGTGACCTTATGAATTCTGTAACAAATTGGGCCGAATTTAGAAGCTTTAATAACTCTCTAAGTTGACTCGCTTTACTTCTGATATTGTGGAGGCATTGCCCTAAAAGGCGTAAATTAATTGGTTTAATTTATGGAATTCGGTTTTAAAGAAATTCTCTTCGGATTAGCTGGCGTAAGCATGATTGCTTGGGCTGGGGTAATCGGTCTCTGGCATACATATATGTTTCCAAGATTTTTCAGAGAAGATTCAAGTCGAATTAATAACGCCTCTCCTATAACTTCTGAGAATCAGTCAGCTCCTGAAAAAAATGGGCCTAATAAGCCTTGGTTCCTTGATGATGAAGGCGGCACTCTTACACCTCAGGCAGCCTTGGGAGCAATAGGTCTCAACGATAGAGGAAAATACAGCAAAAAATCTTTTGTAGTTGCTGATTTCAATCCAGTTGAAGCTGGTTATGGAGTTAATAGGCTTTACACTTCTATTTTAATTGGTTTAGCTATTAGTACTTTTGTAATAATTTCCTTTGGACTTCAAAGTGGATTTGGAATGATGGGACCAAACTTATAAAAATATAAATTCAAAAAAAGATAGAGCTAATCAAAAATTTAAATTCTCTAAGTGACCAATTGGCTTAATACAAGCAATAAAATGTTTTCAGATAAAGATCTTTAAAAAGGTTATTTTTGACTAATTTATAAATCTTTTCTATTCAGCCAACTAAAAGTCGATAGCAATTAATTTTTTTTTTTAGTGTTTCTGAAGAGTTTTCCTTGAAAATCCTTTTGAGCACTACATTTAAAAATAATCATTAACACCTGAAACAATCTTAGAAATTAGTTTCCTAAAAACTAAGAGCAGTAAATATTGACTTATTGATGTATCAAAAATCAATATTCAATAGACAAGAAAATTTAAAAAAAACCAAATTCACTCTAAATGTGCAAAGCTGCT
This sequence comes from Prochlorococcus sp. AG-402-P16, assembly GCA_003216295.1. Lineage (GTDB taxonomy): Bacteria > Cyanobacteriota > Cyanobacteriia > PCC-6307 > Cyanobiaceae > Prochlorococcus_B. Next base: position 8,627 of record QCJB01000014.1, read on the forward strand.
TTAAAATATTCTTGATTTTAAATTGCTCCATGACTGTAGGAATCTACTTTGCTACAACGACAGGTAAAACCGAAGATATAGCGGAAAGGCTGCACGGCTTACTTGACTCTGCTGAAGGTCCTAAGGATATTTCAGATGTCGATGACCTTAGTGAATTAGCTGGACATGATGGGGTTATTTGTGGAATCCCAACATGGAACACAGGTGCTGATTCCGAGAGATCAGGAACCGCTTGGGACTCAATCCTTGAAGACATTGGCGAGCTTGATCTCAACGGAAAGAAAGTTGCTATTTTTGGTTTAGGAGATTCTTCTACTTATACCGAAAACTATTGCGATGCAATGGAAGAATTACATAGGTATTTCCAGCAAGCAGGGGCCTCAATGGTTGGATACGTATCTAAATCTGATTACACATTTGATGAGTCAAAGAGTGTAGTTGGAGAACAGTTTTGCGGATTACCACTTGATGAAGACAGTGAGTCTGACATGACTGACGAAAGGCTTTCAGGATGGGCAGAGAAGCTCAAAGGAGAAATGTTCTGATTTTTTAAATTTGAATAAATCATTAATCTTCCTAAGAATACTTAGGAAGATTTTTTTTTGAACTTTTTCCATATGAATTAAACCAATAAAAAAGGGGAGGGAGTAATTAAAAAATTCTTAAAAGTAACTATTTATAGGGAATTTAAAGAAATTCCCCAAATAGCGTCGCAATATCTTAAGATTTTCTTTATGAATACGAACGAATTCTTAAGCCAAAACGTCTCTATTGGCGTAAACCTTTCTCTAAAAGAAGAAACACTGCGCATGTTGATAGAAATGGCAGATGATATGGGAGCAAGCCTTGAAGATGTTTTGAGCTCCATAGCTGAAGATTCTGTAATTGACTTAAAGAGGCTTCAAAACGATTTAGGTATTGTTATTATCCCAGAAAAATGTAGCCAACAAGATTTAATCAATTCGCTTCAATAAATTTAGAACCGTTCTGGTTTTGGCATTTTCCAAGTGGATACAATACCTTCTGATTTTAATTCTTCAGCTCTTTTATCTAGTTCTTGTCTGTTAACTCTCCAAGCTAAATACACCCCAAATTCTCCTAAAACTTTAGGATCAAGTCCATGCCAATAAGTCTTTTCAACTGCTCTTTTATCAATTAATAAAAGAGCAGTCTCTGAACCATTCGCTCCAAATAGAGGTCTTCCTTTCCAACCTCTACGACTCTCATTTTTAAGTCGTTCAGAAACATTTACCAAAGCATTTTTAGATCGACCCTCAAAAACAATTACTTCATTAGTGTAAAAATGAACGGAAGGTTTCATTGCGCCAACCATTACTAAAGGTTCATTGTTCCTTTGAGAATTTAAAAGTAATTCAGACGCTTGACGTAAAGGAAGTTGACGTAATCTATCTGCTAAATCAAAAGTTGGTAATACAACAAAGTAATGAGAAAGCACTAAAGGCAACTGCAAAATAAGTAATTTTCCATAAATATCCCTTGTGAAAAAAACAATTCCTAAAATTGAAATTATAAAAAAGACAAATCCTGCTTTGTAAGTTAAGAAGCTATTCAATAATTCTTTTGAAAAATTTGGGATCTCTGGATCACTAATAAAACTTATCCATAATTTCGAAGAGAAGAAAATTATAGATAAAATTATTGATAAAAATATTGTAAATTTCCATGCAAAAGATTTCAACAAATCCTCCTTATTATTACTAGTTAATGCAATTAAAATAGCTGCCGCAGGAGTTGCAGGAAGCCAATAACTTGGAAGTTTCGTTGCTGAAATAGTAAAGAATATAAATACAGAAACCAACCAAAAAAAGGAAAATTCAAATAATGACTTATCTGGTCCCTTTATTACTCTTTCACTAAAACTAAAAATGTTATGAAGATTTCTCCAAATACTAAGTATTAAAAATGGAGTAAAAGGTAAAGATGCTATACACAAAACTATTAAAAAGAACCACAAAGGTTCACCATGTGAATTTACTACTGAAGTAAATCTCTGAAGATTATGGTATCCAAAAAAACTTTCAAGAAATGGTTTTCCCTCTATTAATAATTCAATTAAATACCAAGGCAAACTAATAATAAAAACAATAAAAAATCCTGGAATTATCTTTAATATATTTAAAATTCTATTTAAATCATTTTGAAATAAACCAAAAAGGCAAATTGTTAACCCTGACAAAACTAAAGCTACAGGACCTTTAGTTAAAACTGCCAATGACAAAAAGACCCAAGAAAGCCACCAAATTTCCCCTTCTGGATTTACATATCTTCTCCATTGGAGTAGTAAACAAATTCCTAGATTGCTACAAAGCAATGCATCACTAACAGCAATTCTTCCCCAAACAATTACTAAAGGAGATAGAGCAAAAGCCAAAGCAGCAATAATTGCTGTTCTTCTGTTGAAATAATCATTTTTTTGGGGATATCTCATCATTGTGTCCCCTAAAAAAAGCATTAATAAAATTGTTGACAAGGCAGAAGGAAGCCTTGCAGCCCAAGTTCCTAAAGGATCCCAAAAATTATTCCCTGGGATTGAAAAACCTATCCCCATTAACCAATAGACCAATGGAGGCTTATCAAAACGGGGTAATCCATTTACTTGAGGAGTTAACCAATTTCCAGTTTCTACCATTGCTTTACTAGCTGCGGCAAAAAGGGGTGGAGTCTCATCAACTAAACCTGTTGCTCCTAATTGCCAAATAAAAATAATAAATCCAAAACACAAGATACAAAGAAGACCTCTTCTTCTTTGTTTAAAAGTCGGTGTAAATAACTTAGTTAAACTTTTCAATTAATCTTGTAAATTCCCAGATAAATTTTTATTTAAGCCCTTTTTAATCCAACTCTCAACTCGTTTTGCAAAAACTTTATTTGAAGCTTTTTTCTCAAACCAGGCTCTACAATTATGTCTTTTTATTTTTGAAACTGATTTTATTGCTTTAATCATTCCCTCAATATCATTTGGCTGAACCAAAAAACCATTTATTCCATCTTCAATCAATTCGCCAGGACCTCCAAGATCATATGCAATTACTGGAACTCCGCAAGCCATGGCCTCAGCAATAACGTTACCGTAAGCTTCATTCCATTTAGGAGTATTTAAAAATGCTCTGCATCGCCCTAATTGTTTTTGAAACTCATCTGTAGGCAGGAAACCTTTCCATTCAATTATTCCTTGTCTGAAATCCTTCTCGATTTTAGATGCATATTCTTTATTTTCTAAAAGGCCCCAAACTAATAATTTTTCTCCTAAATAACTTGCAACCTTGACTGCATCTTCCAATCCTTTTTCTGGGGCAATTCTTCCAGCCCAACCTAAAGGTCCATTCTCATTTTTATTGAAAAAGTAATCTTCATTATCAAAGCCATTCCCAACAATTATAGGATCTGTATTTAATAAATAATCTTGCGATTGTCTTCTTGAATGAAAAGCTATTTGGAAAGGCATTAATTGAGATACTTCACTAATAATTTCTTTCATTACTAATGATTCAGCACCCATACTAATCAAATGGAATATTTTAATATCTACTATTTTTGTCAGCCACAAAGGAAGCCAATCATATGCAAAATTAATTATTGCATCATATCTATCTGCTAATTCCATTGCTATTTCCCATGATTTTGGCAAAACACTATTGCAAGGTATTGAAACTGGAGATTCCTTAGATTGATGCTGCCAACTCGGTTGATCAATCCCTTCAACTAGCCTTATTTCAAGATGTTCATTATCGAAAGGTAATTTTGTTCCTTCTGGCGCAATCAAAATTATTTCATGACCTAAGAAAAGCAATCCTTTTATTAGAGAAATAATTGTAAGCTCAACTCCACCACCTTTTCCACTTCCTAAAAATCCGATAGGCGTACTAACAAGAATTAGCTTTAATTTAGTTTTTAGCACTTTTATTATCCCTCTTCTGTTAATTCATTATTAGTTTGATTTCCCCAAAATCTTTCTCTTTGGCTTACAAAAAGTACAGAAATTAAAACCAAAATCACTCCTATCCATTGTAAGAGAAATAGTCTTTCACCTAACCAAACCCCACCAGTAATTAAAGCAAAAACCGGGGTCAAGAAAGCAAGTGTACTAAAGCTCGTTAATTCTTTACGACTAGCAAACCAAAAGAACAACCCATAAGCAAGTGCACTGCCAAACAAACTTGAATAAGACATCAATGTCCACTCAAAAGCTGACCAATTAGGAATTAGAGGCCAATTCTTATCAAATATATGCCAGAAGAGCAGAGGAACACTCCCTAAAACCATATGCCATCCGGTTACTGCAACAGGATCACTATTCCTACATGCAAATCGAATAAGTACTGTTCCAAGTGCCATAGAAGTTGCCGCACATATCATCCAAATCTCGCCATGGCTTAAAAAATTAGTTCCTGATTCAAATTTGCCAAGCAAAAACCAATTTCCGAGTAATTCGGTAGGGACGCCAAGACAAATTATCCCCACCAAACCAAGAACCAATCCAATCCATCCGATTGGGTTTATTGCATCTCCAAATAAAACTCTGGCCAATAAAGCTACCATCAAAGGCTGGGAATCAATAAGAACTGAACCCAATCCCGCCCCCGTTTCCATTAATCCTTTTGCTAAAAAAATCTGAAACAAAGTTGCATCAACAAGCGTAAATACAAAAAACCAAAACAAATCATCTTTTGAAATATTCCAGTTCCTTTTCAATAAAGGAACTGATATTAAAACCACAACACCTGCCGGCAAAAGCCTTAGTGAGGCAACTATCTCAGGCCCTGCAACATTCACAAGAGGTGCCATTGCCGCCATGGAAGTACCCCATAAAGCGAATGGCAATATCATTAAAAACCAACTCCAAATGACAAACATGAGGTCAGAAAGCGATCTCTTTTTTAAGATCAATAAAGTTATGCATAAAATGAATGATTTGGCCCTTGAGCCGCAAATCCAAAAAAAGGATGGCACGAATCTGTATTGAAGGACCCATCAATGCAGAAACTCGAAAAAATGTTCTCAAAGCTATAAAACAAATTGAGGAAAGAGAATTCCCAGCACTATTGCTCCGCATTGATAGTCCAGGGGGAACAGTCGGGGATAGCCAAGAAATCCATGGTGCTCTTTTAAGACTAAGAGAGAAAGGTTGTCATGTCGTTGCAAGTTTTGGCAATATCTCAGCCTCTGGAGGAGTCTATATAGGAGTTGGAGCGGAGAAAATCGTTGCCAATCCTGGGACAATAACAGGATCGATAGGAGTAATTTTAAGAGGAAACAACCTTTCGAAATTATTAGAAAAAATAGGGGTTAAATTTGAGACTGTAAAAAGTGGGATTTATAAAGACATACTTTCTCCTGATCGCTCGTTATCTAAAGAAGAAAGAGAACTTCTTCAATCATTGATTGATAGCAGCTATGAGCAATTTGTTTTAGCCGTATCAAAAGGTAGAAATTTAACTCCCGAAGTTGTCAAAAGTTTTGCAGATGGAAGAGTATTCACTGGAGAGCAAGCTAAAGAATTTGGCCTAGTAGATGAAATTGGCGATGAAAATGATGCGAAATTGCTCGCTATAAAAATCGCAAACTTAGATGAAAAAACAAAGCCAATTACATTTGGCAAAACAAAAAAGAAATTACTTGGGCTTATACCAGGGGGAAAATTAATTAATAACCTATTAACTTCAATCAACCTAGAGTTGGGGGCTAATGGACAAATTCTTTGGCTATACAACCCATAATCAATGAGCTTAGAAAATGAATCTACTCATCTTTGTGCATTAAGAGGTGCTACTACCTCTGAAAGCAATTCTGTTGAGTCAATAACTTCAGCAGTAGAAGAGCTTTTATCCGAATTGGTCTACAGAAATAATTTGACTCCTGATCAAATTATTTCTGTTACTTTCTCAGTAACTTCAGACTTAGACGCTTGTTTTCCTGCCTCTATTGCTAGAAAAAAATTAGGATGGGAAAATATTGCACTTTTAGATTGCCAACAAATGTTTGTCAAAGGAGACTTATCAAGATGTATTCGTTTGCTTGCATATGTTTCATTACCAAATGAAAAAACACCTCAAAATCCTTATCTCAGAAAGGCACAAAATCTACGTCCAGATAGATAATTCCTAAAAATTGAGCCTATAAGCGATTATATTTAAAAAAGTTCAAGCTAATGCACTTGAAAATGTTCAAGTGATGAATATTTTCTAAAAATTTAAATCATGTTCAAAACGCAATCACTTTCAATTTTCAAGAAAGTTTTTTTTATTGGATTTTCAACTTTTTTGTTTAGTTCAGGGGCTTCTTTTTTAGTTCCCAGATCTTCAGCATCACCTGGTTTTTTTGAATATCAATGGGATCCAGAGCCTGGCTACAGAAGATTAAAATACTATCAATCATCCTCTGAAAGACTTGAAAGAGCGACTTATTACTTTTTTCTTAGAGGTAAAGAAAGAAAAGAAGATATTATTAAATTGACACTTAAAGTTCCTGATTATTTTGAAGCAAAGATAAAAAGCGAAAAATTAAGTTTATGTAAAGTAAAAGTAGGTGGGTACACAGCAAGAACTAGATGCCTTGAAAAGGTACCTTCTCTAATAGAGGTTAATAATAACCAAACTTCGATTGAAATCTTTCCAGAGCGACCCATCCCATCAAATAAAGACAGTTATGCAGTTGTAATGAAAATTTTCAATCCTCGAAAAAGGGGTATGTTTCAATTCCAGGCTCTTTCTCAACAGACTGGAGACATTCCTATCTCAACATATTTGGGCACATGGAATGTAGACATACAGTGAACTGGTAAATTAACCTTTATATCTATTGCAAACCGAGCATAAATAAAAATGACAAAACGGACATTGGGAGGAACCAGCAGAAAGAGAAAAAGAGTTTCTGGATTCAGAGTGAGAATGAGATCTCATACTGGAAGAAGAGTCGTAAGAACTAGAAGAAAGCGAGGGAGAGCTCGTTTAACTGTTTAGACAGTCTCAAAGACTCCTTTTATTAGAGGCTTTTTAACTATGGTCTTGCCAAAAAACATGAGGCTAAAAGGTCATAAATGTTTTGACTTAATATATAAACAAGGTTCAAGGTTCTACGGTTCTTCGATGGTTCTAAGGATTACAAAAGCAAACCCAAAACTCCAAACCAACAGAATCAGCTCAAAAAATGAATGCTCCATAAAATGTGCAATTTCAATAAGCAATAAAGTAAGTAAAAAATCCGTTACTAGAAATAAGCTTCGACGGTTATTCCACCAACACTTATCTAATCGACTATCTAATATCAGACTTGATGATGAAATCTGGGCATTTATTTCTTTGAAACCTAGTTGCATGAACAATCACAATGAAAACTTACTCAAAGAGTGTGACAAACTACTTTTCAAAGCTGGATTAGCACAATGACTACTTTAAACGAAGATATTTTCTATGAAGGTGGTCCAGCAAGCGGGGATTTGGTAATAAATTTGATGGCGGGGATAACCTTAATAGGTTTACCTTTCACTTTTGGCGCTTTGGTAAGAGCAATTTGGGTCCGTTACAAAATTACAACCCGAAGAATATCAGTCACTGGTGGTTGGTTTGGAAGAGATAAAACACAAGTTGTTTACAATCAAATATCAGAAATTAGAGCTATTCCGAGGGGTTTAGGATCTTACGGTGATATGGTTTTAGTCTTAAAAGATGGGGCTCGTCTTGAGATGAGATCAATTCCAAATTTTCGTGAAGCAGAAAATTATATTCTTGAAAAAATACAAAAGTCATCTTCAAATAAAATGGAAAAAGATGTTCAAGGTTTTTCAAACCAATGAGCACTCACTTAAATGTGAGACAAGAGAACATCTTCTAAGGCAAACTGGCTTAACAACCAAAATCTTTCAACACTAAAAACCGTGATCGGGTACATCTCAGACAATCTACTTATCCCGATCCTAGATTTTTTCTACGGATTAGTTCCAAGTTACGGACTAGCGATTGTCGCTCTAACCATAGTTATTCGTCTAGCACTTTTCCCTCTTAGCGCAGGCTCAATCAGAAGCGCAAGAAGAATGAAAATAGCCCAACCTGTTATGCAAAAAAGACAGGCTGAGATAAAAAGTCGCTATGCGAGCAATCCTCAAAAACAGCAAGAAGAACTAGGTAAATTAATGGGTGAATTTGGAAGTCCTTTAGCGGGATGTCTTCCTCTTTTAGTTCAGATGCCAATTTTGTTTGCATTATTTGCAACTCTTCGTGGGTCACCTTTCGCTGATGTGCCCTATTTGGTAAACCTTAAAGTTCTCCCATCAGAACAAATAGCTGCCGTTGAGCCCAAGCCATTTAAGACCGCCAAGCATTCAATATTCATAACTGAAAAAAATCACTTTCCTGTAATTGCTTCACTCCCAGGCGGAACAAAAATCGGCTCAGGAGAGTCAGTAAAGATTAATTTGCAAACAATGAATGGTGATCCGTATGCTAATGAATTGAAGAAATATGAAAATGGTTCAAAGTTTTCCCCTTCTTGGAAAGTTACCAAAGGAGAAGAAATAGTTAAAGTTACCTCTGATGGAACAGTTAAAGCACTTACACCCGGTGATGCAACTGTAGAAGCCAAAATCCCTGGTTTAGCTGCTAAAAGCGGTTTCTTATTTATAAAAGCTTTAGGAAACGTTGGATTTTATGTTGATGGAGCTATCCATTGGGACATTGCCATTCTAGTAGCAGGTTTTGGATTAACTCTAGTAATTTCTCAAGTCCTCTCTGGCAGAGGAATGCCTGTCAACAAACAGCAATCCACCGCCAACAAAATAACTCCTGTGATGATCACGGGAATGTTTTTATTCTTCCCTTTGCCAGCAGGGGTTTTGCTCTATATGGTTATTGCTAATATTTTTCAAGGGATACAAACATTTATACTTAGCAAAGAATCATTACCTGACAATTTACAAAAAATTCTTGACGAACAACTTAAAAATGAAAATAAACCTGCTGTCACAGTAAATTCGGAAATAATTTCTGATTCAGATAGGCTTCCATTTGAACCAAAAAGTAATAAATAATTAATTTCTTCTTATGAGCTTAAATTTATTATTTAATTTAACTTTATCAGGCATGATCTAATAACTAATGTCTAATTGGGAAGAACAACTTGATCTATTAATTAGAGCTAGAACTCCTATTATTTGGATTAGGAGTAGAGAAGAGGAAAGAGTTCAAAACCTTTTAGAAAATTCCACCAAAAGGCTTGGTCCAAGAAGACTTGCTACATGGGATTATATTGATGGATTAAGTAACATTCTCAACTCAAATAATCTTGGTTCTAGACAACCAATGGCAGTTCTAGACTGGTTAAAAAAACTGGAATCAAATTCTCCAACAATACTTCTTCTGAAAGATTTCCATCATTTCTGTGAAGATCCAGGTATTTTAAGAATGCTAAAAAATTTAAATATTCACCTTAGATCAAAACCCCATACGATAATCATCAGCTCAGGTTTTTGGAATCCTCCTAATGATTTAGAAGAAGACCTAACTATTCTGGACCTACCTTTACCTAAAGAAAAAGAAATTCAAACACTTTTATCAAACATTTCGGATGCAAGTAATTCTGAATTAAAGGATGATGATCTAAAGGAACTTACTAATGCATGCAGTGGTCTAAGTGAATCCCGAATTCGCAAAGTTGCAGCTAGAGCTCTTGCTCAAAGAGGTCAAATTGGCAAGCAAGATCTAATAGAAGTACTAGAAGAAAAACGTCAATCTATTGCTCGAAGTGAAGTTTTGGAATACTACAAAACAAAAAAATCCCCTAAAGATGTTGGCGGTTTAGATGTATTAAAAGATTGGTTAAAGCAAAGGAAACAAGCTTTTTCACAAGAAGCAAAAGATTTTGGATTACCATTACCAAAAGGTGTTTTACTAGTTGGCCCACAAGGCACAGGAAAATCACTCGTAGCCAAAGCAATAGCTAATAGTTGGTCTATGCCTTTATTAAGGCTAGATGTAGGAAGGCTATTCGCAGGTCTTGTTGGCGCAAGCGAAGCTCGCACTAGAGAAACTATTCAACGTGCAGAAGCCATGGCACCTTGCATTTTATGGATAGATGAAATTGATAAGGCCTTTGGAGGTGATGGAAGAAGTGATGGCGGAACAAGTCAAAGAGTTCTCGCGAATATTCTCACTTGGATGTCAGAAAAAAGCTCCTCTGTTTTTCTAGTTGCGACTGCGAATGGAATAGATAAGTTGCCTGCTGAACTTCTTAGGAAAGGAAGATTTGATGAGATTTTCATGCTGGAATTACCTTCTCAAAACGAGAGAAATAGTATCCTTAAGCTTCACCTTCAAAAGAGAAGACCTGATTTAAATATTTCACTTAAAGCAGCTGTTGATAGAACTGAAGGGTTCTCAGGCGCAGAATTAGAACAATCAGTTATTGAAGCAATGTATTTTGCTTTTGCAGAGAAAAGAGAACTCATGGAAAGCGATCTAATTTTAGCCATCAATCAACTAGTACCTTTATCTAAAACAGCTAGAGAGCAACTAGAGTCTCTAAAAAATTGGGCCTCCAGTGGAAGAGCAAGAGCAGCCTCACCAAAACTTTTTTGATTTTTTGTCCTAGTGATTCAAAAAATCTTTCTTAACTAAAAGAATTTTACAATTACAATTATTTTGAGGAACAATTAGGGATTAGGCTCTAGATACTCCCCAAAATTAATAGTGATAGATCTGCGACTTTTAAGAATCAATCCTTCTTTAATTGAGGAAGGGCTAAAGTTAAGAGGAATTAATTTAGATTTAGGTCCGTTACAGAAGCACTGTGAAGATCTCAAAGAGCTTGAAGAGAAAAGAAATATCCTCCAGGCTCAAGGGAATTCAATCGGCAAAGAAGTTGGACAAAAAATAAAAAAAGGTTTGTCTCCAAATTCTAAAGATATTTCAGACCTGAGGATTAAAGGAAATCAAATAAAAAAACAAGTTGGAATTGTTGAAGAAGAAGAAAAATTAATCACAAAAAAACTCAATGATCAAATACTTTGTTTACCCAACCTTCCTGGCAAAGACTCTCTTAAAGGAAAAGATGAAAAAGATAATAAGGAGATAAGAAGATGGGGAGACCCTTTCTCGGGGCAAAACCTTAAAGAACATTGGGAAATTGCAAATAAATTAAGCCTCTGGGATAGTGAGAGATCTGCCTTAATAGCAAAAAGTCGCTTCGTAACTCTTTTCAATCAAGCTGCAAAACTTGAAAGATCGCTTATAAATTTCATGCTTGATTTACATGTTAAAAAAGGATATTTAGAAGTTCTTCCTCCAGCACTTGTAAATACAGCCAGTCTTACTGGCTCAGGACAGCTTCCAAAATTTGCAGAAGAGAGTTTTAGATGTGCTGATGATGATTTGTGGCTAACTCCTACTGCAGAAGTTCCTTTAACTTCTCTGCATAGAGGTGAAATTATTCCTAAAGAATTACTACCATTGAGATATGTAGCTTATAGCCCTTGTTTTAGAAGAGAAGCTGGAAGTTACGGTAGGGATACAAGAGGTCTTATTCGACTTCATCAATTTAATAAAGTTGAACTTTATTGTTTTTCAACTCCGGATAAATCCGAAGAAGCTTTAGATCAAATTACAGCTGATGCTGAATCTGTATTGCAAGAGCTTGAACTTCCTTATCGAGTAGTTGAGCTTTGCACTGGAGATCTAGGTTTCTCTGCAATGAAAACTTATGACCTAGAGGTCTGGCTTCCTGGATCAAAAACATATAGAGAAATATCTAGTTGTAGCAATTGTGGAGATTTTCAAGCTAGACGTTCTTCAATACGAACAAAAGATAACAATAAAAAAAATATACTTTTGCATACATTGAATGGTAGCGGATTGGCCATAGGTCGTACTATGGCTGCGATTTTAGAAAATGGACAACAATCTGACGGAAGTATCAATTTACCAAGAGCTTTAATACCTTACTTCGGTTCGAGCAAATTAAAGCCAGAATAGTCTAATCAAAATCTAATTAATGAACGTTCTTTTATCTATAGCTGTACTTGGCCTTCTAATTTTTTTTCATGAAGCAGGTCATTTTTTAGCAGCAATAACCCAAAAAATTAAAGTTAGTGGCTTTTCAATTGGTTTTGGACCAGCTCTTTTTAAAAAAGAAATAAAAGGGATTACATATTCAATACGATGTCTTCCTTTGGGTGGATTTGTTTCCTTCCCAGATGAAGAAGCAGATAAGTTGGTTTCACCCAATGACCCTGATCTTCTAAAAAATAGACCAATTTATCAAAGAGCAATAGTAATTTCAGCAGGCGTAATAGCAAATTTATTACTTGCATGGATAGTACTTATAGGTCAAGCCAGCTTCATAGGAATTCCTAATCAACCTGATCCAGGTGTAATAATCATGGGGATTCAGGCAGATGAACCTGCCTCGAAATCAGGATTAGTTGCTGGAGATAAGATAATTAGTGTAAATGGTGAATTATTAGGCAGCGGAAAACAAGGAATATTGAATTTAGTCAATGTTATTCAAAATTCTTCAGGGAAAGAATTACTTTTCGAAAAGGTTAATGAAGATAAAAGCGAAATAATATCTATAACTCCGGCGGATAATGAAGGTAATGGAAGGATAGGGGCACAATTACAACCAAATCTCCCAAATAAAGTATCTAAAGCGAAGGATATAGGAGAAATAATTAATAGCTCAAATTCCCAATTTTATGAATTATTAAGCAGGACTGTCGTTGGCTATAAGAGTTTGATTACTAATTTTTCTTCAACTGCCCAGCAATTGAGTGGCCCAGTAAAAATTGTTGAGATTGGAGCTCAACTTTCAGAACAAGGTGGCTCAGGTCTAGTCCTTTTCTCTGCATTAGTTTCAATTAATCTTGCAGTACTAAACTCTTTACCTTTACCGCTTCTTGATGGAGGACAACTAGTTCTCTTGATTTTAGAAACTATTCGTGGAAAACCTGTACCTGAAAAACTTCAATTAGCTTTTATGCAATCTGGATTTGTATTACTTGTAGGACTTAGTGTCGTTCTAATAATTAGAGATACAACCCAACTATCAGTCGTTCAGCAACTGGTTAATAGATGATTAATTTAATTTGAATTTTAACTTTGGTTAATTCAAACTAAAACCCTTTAAGAAAAAATCTAGAAAGTAATTTATAAAAACATTCGGGCCAGGAGTTAAAATGATTTCTATATAAATTGATCAAGCCCCTGAATGGCCAAAAAGTCAATGATAGCGCGTGATGTAAAGCGCAAGAAACTTGTAGAAAGATACGCAGCTAAGCGTAAAAATCTTATTGATGCTTTCAAATCTGCTAAAGATCCTATGGAACGATTGGAAATTCATAGGAAAATTCAAGCTTTACCCAGAAATTGCGCGCCAAATAGAATTAGAAATCGTTGTTGGGCAACAGGCAAACCAAGAGGAGTTTATAGAGATTTTGGTCTTTGCAGAAATCAACTTAGAGCAAGAGCGCACAATGGAGAATTACCAGGAGTAGTAAAATCAAGCTGGTAGAAAATTAATACAATTTAATTACAAAAAAAAGAGGGATAAATTATCTTTACCCCTTTTTTTTTGTTTTTTATTTTCCTCAATAATGGTAAATATTTCCTCTAACAAACAAATCCATCCAAATTTTCACTCAATTAGTCCCATCAAGTGTAAGAATGTATAAAGACAAAAAGCTATAAAGTCACGTGCAAGGTCAGACAAAATCCGTTTCCTTTGATGGTCGGGAGATAAAGCTCACTACAGGGAGATTCGCTCCACAGGCTGGTGGTTCAGTAATGATTGAATGTGGGGACACCTCAGTTCTCGTTACAGCTACAAAATCAACAGGTCGTGAGGGTGTTGATTTCCTACCTTTAATGTGTGACTACGAAGAAAGGTTATATGCAGCTGGAAGGATTCCAGGTAGTTTCATGCGTCGAGAAGGTCGCCCCCCTGAAAGAGCGACTTTAATTTCAAGACTAATAGATCGCCCCATGAGACCTCTTTTCCCAGGATGGATGAGAGATGACATACAAATAGTTGCTACATGCCTTTCCTTGGACGAAAGGGTTCCAGCAGATGTTTTAGCAGTTACTGGAGCTTCAATGGCAACATTGCTTGCAGGCATTCCTTTTCAAGGTCCTATGGCTGCTGTTCGCGTTGGACTTTTAGGAGATGACTTTGTTCTTAATCCAAGTTTTAGAGAAATTGAAAGAGGTGATCTAGATCTTGTTGTTGCAGGTACACCTGATGGGGTTGTAATGGTTGAAGCTGGTGCAAACCAACTTTCAGAACAAGACGTAATTGAAGCTATTGATTTTGGATACGAAGCTATTACGGAATTAATTAATGCTCAAAAAGAAGTTTTAAAAGATTCAGGAATTAAACATGAGATCCCTGAATCTCCTAAAATTGACGAAACAGTCTCAAATTATTTAGATAAAAACTGTACAAAAGCAATTAGCGAAGTTCTAAAAAACTTCGAACAAACAAAAGAAGAAAGAGATAATAAAATCGAAGAAATTAAAACAAATATTTCATCTAAAATAGATGGATTAAAAGATGATAATTCTGTAAAAAAATCTTTAGCTTTAAATAACAAGTTATTAGAAACTAGCTATAAAGCATTAACTAAAAAATTAATGAGAGATCAAATCATTAAAGAAGGTAAAAGAGTTGACGGCAGAGAATTAAATGAAGTCAGAGAAATTGATGCTGCCGCTGCCATTTTGCCAAATAGAGTTCATGGATCTGCTTTATTTCAAAGAGGCTTAACCCAAGTTCTTTCTACTGCAACCTTAGGGACTCCAAGCGATGCTCAAGAGATGGACGATTTAAATCCAAACACAGATAAGACTTATATACATCATTACAACTTTCCACCTTACTCAGTTGGAGAAACTCGCCCAATGAGAACTCCTGGAAGAAGAGAAGTCGGTCATGGAGCTTTAGCTGAAAGAGCTTTAATTCCTGTCCTTCCTGAAAAAGACACTTTTCCCTACGTTCTAAGAGTTGTTAGTGAAGTTTTGAGTTCAAATGGTTCTACTTCAATGGCTTCAGTATGCGGAAGTACCCTCGCATTAATGGATGCTGGAGTTCCTTTAAAAGCTCCTGTAGGAGGAGCAGCTATGGGTTTAATCAAAGAAGGGAAAGAAGTGAAGATATTGACTGATATTCAAGGCATTGAAGATTTTCTGGGTGATATGGATTTCAAAGTTGCAGGTACAGAAAAAGGGATCACCGCATTGCAAATGGATATGAAGATAACTGGACTTCCAATTGAAACAATTGGAGAAGCAATAAATCAAGCGCTTCCTGCTAGAACCCACATCTTAGGGAAAATGCTTGAAGCAATTGACACTCCAAAAGAAAATTTATCTCCTCATGCACCCAGACTTTTAAGTTTTAGAATTGATCCTGAACTTATTGGAACCGTGATAGGACCTGGTGGAAGGACCATAAAAGGAATTACAGAAAGGACCAATACAAAAATAGACATTGAAGATGGAGGAATAGTAACAATTGCATCCCATGATGGAGCTGCTGCTGAAGAGGCTCAAAGAATTATTGAGGGACTAACAAGAAAAGTTCATGAAGGAGAAATTTTTTCAGGCTCAATTACGAGAATCATTCCAATTGGTGCATTTGTAGAAATACTTCCAGGCAAAGAAGGAATGATACATATTTCTCAATTATCTGAAGCAAGAGTCGAAAAAGTTGAAGATGTTGTAAAAGTTGGCGACCAAGTGACAGTTAGAGTAAGAGAAATAGATAACAGAGGAAGAATAAATTTAACTTTAAGAGGAGTGCCTCAAAATGGAGGAATGAATTATCCGGAGCCCACTCCTACACCTGTCGCTCCTCTTACTTAATTACTACCAAAAAAGTTTTTAACTTTGTGGCATATCTTTTCATGAGATTTACCATGACTTGCGATTAAACAACCTGACTGTTCATAATTAGAATTTTGATAACTCAAATCAGTTCCATCTGCATGAGTAAAAGCTCCACCAGCGGCTTGAATAATTGCATGTGGAGCGGCCATATCCCAATCCTTTGGTGATGTTTTTCCAGATAAAGAAATATAAATATCTGACTCTCCCCTTAAAATTGATGCAACTTTGCACCCAACGCTTCCTATTTTTTTTGTTTTCGCAAAGTTCAATTTTTGAATAAGGTTTTGAAGTTTTGATTCTTGATGATTTTTGCTTGAGACAAGAATTAAATCAGAGATTTCTTCCCTTTTACTAAAAGAAATTGCTTTTTTAATACCATTACGATTCTCGCACCAAGCTTCAATACCAACAATTCCGAACCAAAGCTCATTTCTTTCAGGGATCAAAACCATCCCGATTTTAGGAAATTTTTTATACATTAAAGCAAGATGAACAGCATAGTTTTCTGAACCCTGCAGAAAATCTTTTGTCCCATCAAGTGGATCTAGAATCCAGCACCAATCTTTTTGAAAGCTTCCTTCTTGAAAAGTTTTTTCTTTAGAAGTTTCTTCACTTAAAAAATCCCATATATTACTAATGAATTTAGACTTTAACCGCGATAAAATTAATTCATTAACCGCCAAATCAGCCGCTGAAACAGGGCCATCTCCTCCTTCTTCAACACTTAAATATTTTGGGAAACCATGAGGAGGCGTCTCTCCACGAGCATACGCCATTAAAACATCAGCAGCATCCCAGCTAAGATTTCTAAGTTCGTCCAACAATGTCGTTAATTCGACACCCTCCGGTAAAAAAAGATCAACTGACATAATGGATTTAATTGATGGAACCCAGCTTCAACAAGCCAGATCAGAACCGTGCCCAGGAACTCTTTATATAGTAGGCACACCTATTGGGAACCTAGGTGATTTATCTCCAAGAGCAAAATCAATCCTCAAAAACGTTTCACTAATAGCTTGTGAGGATACTCGGAGAAGTGGTCAACTCTTAAAAGTAATAGGATCCCAAATTCCACTTCTTAGCTATCACAAATACAACCTTAAAAGCAGGCTAGAACAATTATTAGAAGTTTTAGAACACAATGGAAGTATTGCACTGATTAGTGACGCTGGCTTACCAGGAATTAATGACCCTGGAGAAGAGCTTGTTAATGCCGCAAGATTAAAGAATTATGAGGTGATTTGCATTCCCGGTCCCTGCGCCGCTACAACGGCTTTAGTTATTAGTGGATTACCCTCTCAAAGATTTTGCTTTGAAGGATTTCTTCCTAAGAAGCCGAGTACAAGACAAAAACGACTAAAGGATATTGCACAAGAAGAGAGAACCACAATCATCTATGAATCGCCTCATCAGTTGGTAAGTTTATTAAAAGATTTATCGTCTTTATGTGGAAAAGAACGTCCGATTCAAATCGCTAGAGAACTTACTAAAAGATACGAAGAATCAATGCTTACAACAGTAGAGAAGGCAACAGAATATTTCCGAATTAATAAACCGAAAGGAGAATTCACTCTAATTCTTGGAGGCAATAGAGATGTTAGTAATGAAAATAAAATAAGTGAATCGGAAGCATTAAATAGACTTAATATCCTTATTAATAAAGGAGAGAAATCAAATATTGCTGCAAAAAAAATTGCCAATGAAACAGGTTATGAGAAAAAATGGCTATATTCAAAATTACACAAGCAACTTGACAAATAAAGTTTTTCGTTCAATGCTAATAAAAAATTATCATTAATCAAAATTCTTTTATATGTTTTTAAAATTACAACTTTTCAGTATAAATATAGCTACTGCAATATTATTGATTTTTTTTCTTTGTCTTGGATCCCAAAACCTAGAAGAAAGATATAGATTAGATTTTCTCATAGGTAAATCTGTATCTCTTCCTTTAGGCTTTATAATTGGTTCTTCTTTTGCCTTTGGTATTATATCTGGTGGATTAACTTCAACCTTAATGATTAATAATAAAGTCAATGAAGAAAATTGATATTATAATTAATCAACTATCAATGGAAATAATAGAATCTTCAAGAATTAATCTAGTAATACCCTTTGAAAGTAAAAAAGGTTTAGAAATATTAAAAACACTCGTATTAGGTACTTTAATAACACGCTGGTTCCTTGAACAACTTCTTTTAGCAGATCGTTGATTAGAAAATAGGATAATTGCTTTTCTTTTCAACTCGTTCTCAGGCAAGAAACTCCACTCTGGTAAAGAAGATATGGATTGGCATTCCAGCTCAACTTTTTTATCAACAATCATATAAACACTATCAGGCAAACTATCTTGATTAAGTATCTCAAAATCAGATTTCTGTTTTTCCTCTTCAAAATCAAAATCAGAAACTAAAGGAGCTATTTCCTCAAAATTATTATCAAAGTCATGACAAATTTTATTCATATTAAAATCTTCATTATTAGAAATTTCTGACGCCAAATCATCTCCAAAATCTTCAGCATCTTCAAGGGCTATTGAAACTTTTTCTAAAGCCTTGTTATCATCAAAATTATCATCTAATAAAATAGATTCTTCTAGTTCATTAGATTTCCCAGGTGTCATGAGATCTAATTCTTTTTCTTCTTGATTCAAAATTTGTTTATTATCAAATTTTTCTTTTTGATCATAATTCCTTGATCTTTTTCCTTTTAAAACTCCATAATCATGTTCTGATAATAAAGTCTTAACTGTTCTATTTATAGTGTTTGGACTACAATTATATTTTTTTGCAAGATGATTTGTATTCGCCCCAGCTTTATAAGCTTCCAAGATTTCAACTTTTTGAGTCTTTGTTAGTCTTCGTGAAATCATGTGTATTGTTTTTATTCCTCTAAGATAAGACCTAAACCTATGAAGTAGTAAAAAAGTACTTACAAGTCCATAGAAAAGATACTTGCATATCAAAGAGGTAGAAGTTGCAAAAAATTAAAGCAATAAGATCAGTTTATAAAACCATAATAAAAATAAAATCCCAACAAATTCAAAAGGATATCTCAAGTGCAGAAGAGTCAAACTATTGTTGATCTGCTTAATTCAGTTTGAAGTGGGCCATGTCAGTGTGTAATCTAAAATGGTTTAATTTTGATCTTATTTCTCTAGGAGTTCTATTTTCAAAGATCCTATTAGCTCCCTTAGCTCAGCTGGATAGAGCAACTGCCTTCTAAGCAGTGGGCCGCTGGTTCGAATCCAGCAGGGAGCGTATTCAAGCTTAATTCTTACCAACCTATTACTGTAGAACTCCCAAGTTCTACACCATGTCGTGCGACAAAACGCATGGACATCAAACATCTTTGGAGGACATCAACTCCAAAAAGAAGTTCTTGAGAGACAAATCTGAAAAAAACCTTTATAAAAACTGTAAAAAATACTATTTGTCTTTAAAAGGTTAAACCATAGTTCAAGATATAATTTATCTTAATATATCCTTTACGATATTATAAAAATGATTGAGAGAAAGATAGTTCAGAATAAAGAAGCATCTAAATTTCAAACATTCCCAATTCCATTTGGCTTGGGAGAAATAAAAGAAAATTTTAATATCAATACGAATAGCAATCTAAGTTCATCAAAAGAAAAGCTAATTACTCAAGCATTATCTCTTCATTCAAAGGGAGATTTAAGAGGAGCGGCAAAATATTATCAAGATTTTATTAATGAAGGTTTTACAGACCCATATGTTTATTCTAATTATGGTGTAATTTGCAAACAAACAAACCAAATAGATTTAGCAATAAAAATATATAATAAATCAATAGAATTATTTCCAAATAATCCAGAATCTTTTTGTAATCTTGGAAACTTACTAAAAGATATTGGCAGATTAGAAGAGGCAGAAATATCAACACGTAAAGCAATTAAAATCAAACCTGATTTCGCAGAAGCACATTCTAACCTAGGAATTATATTGAAAAATCTTGGAAAGTTAAAAGAAGCAGAGATATCAACTCTAAAAGCAATAAAATATAAACCAGATGTTGCAATATACTATGTGAATCTAGCAAGCATATTTCATTATTCATCTAAATTAGAAGAAGCTCAGTCCTCAATTAATAAGGCTATTAAAATTGATCCTTATCTAGCAATTGCTCATTCTAGTCTTGGCGATATATTAGATGAACTTGGAAAAAGAAAAGAAGCAAGTTATTCTTATGAAAAAGCTCACAAAATTGATCCAGGAAATCTTTCCTATCAAATAAAGAGTAAACTTTATTTGTCTCCAATTCCTTTCGATCAAATACAAATAGACAAAGAACGAAAGAATTTCAAAGAGCAATTATTAATCATCAAAAATGATAATAGACTAATTTATAAAGATGAAATCTTTAAGACAAGTAGTTTTTATCTTGCCTACCATAATTGTTCTGATGACGTTCATATACTTAAGGAACTATCAAGAGCATTATCCAATAAAGAAGGAATAGTTAATAAAAATTTTAATAAGAAAGAACGAGTTTTGACTAGAAATGGAAATAAAATTAGATTAGGGATTTGTTCAGACTTTCTATATTCTCATTCAGTTTGCAATTTTTTTGGAAATATTATAAAGGATATCACTTCTTCAGAATTAGAAGTTATTCTTTTCAGAAGGCATAATGCTAAAGAAGATGAAATTACTCAATCAATCGATTCCTTAGTATCAGAAGTTGTAAGAATACCAGATTCAATTAATGATGCAGCAAATCTAATACTGAGCAAATCTATAGATATTCTTTTTTATTTAGATATTGGGATGTCCAATATTACATATTTACTTTCATTGTCAAGATTAGCTTTAGTGCAAGTTACTACACTTGGTCATCCAAACACTTCGGGTTCAGATGAAATCGATTATTTTATTTCATGCGAAAATTATGAAACAAAAAATTCTGAAGAGTTATATTCAGAGAGGGTAATCAAATTAAGTAGGATTCCTGTTAACTATACTTTACCTTTAACACAGAAAAGCACTTTTAATCTCCATAAATTTAATCTACCTGAGAATTCATTCTTAATTGGGATAGCACACTCTCCTTTTAAATTTCATCCTGATTATGACTTGATTTTAGATAAGATCCTGCAAGAGATTCCCAACGCTATATTCATATATGCCGATGGAATAGAATCAATTCAAACTAATCAATTAAAATCAAGATGGGATAAGCGTACAAATTTAATTTTAAAGAGAACAATATTTCTTCCAAGAATGAAATTCAATGACTTTTTAGAATTGATTAAGTTATTAGATATTATAATAGATCCATTTTATTTTGGTATGGCAAATACTTTCTACCAAGCAATGGCATTAAACACTCCTGTTGTAACGATGCCAGGAATACATATGAAATCTAGACATGCATTCGCAGGATATAAACAAATGTGTATAGAGAACGCTCCTATAGCAGAATCTCCAGAGGAATATATTGAAATATGTAAAAAGCTTGCGTTCAACAAGTCATATCTAAATCATATTAAATCTCAGATAAATAATAAATCAAGGAGTCAGATTTTCAATGATAAAACAATTTACAAAGAGTATTTAGAATTTTTCAGATCATCAATATATGCCGCAGAAAAAGATACCTTACTTCCACGAAACTGGAAAGCACAGTTCAGATAAATCCAAAGAAAATAATAAATAAACTAAACTCAAGTTAAGCCAACCCCCCTTGCCATAAGAGTTGCTAAAAATGGAATGGATGCGAAACCTACGAGTTCTATATTAATTATTAGCCTTAATCTGGAAACTAAATTTTCGGTAACTCTAGGGAGTGAACCTTTACTTAGAGGTATCGCCCACAAAATATAGGTGATAGTGGGGTAAAGTGACAAAGATCCTACCAGAGCAAAAACTATAACTTTTGTCCAAAAAATAGGGTTTTCTGTATAGAATTCGGAACCCTGACCAAACTTAATAACTCTATAAATTCCACTCACCAAAAGAGCAATGCCTGCAATTCCATAAATAATATCTGCTATTACCATCGAAATAGCTTCTTGCCTATTTGGATCTTTTTTTAACGAAATACGTTCATAAATTAAAGCTCCAAAACAAACCATAAAGCTTAAATAATGAACATAGGCAACAGAAGCAGACTTTAGTAGCTGAAAATGCATAGCAAGTCGAGGAAAGATTGCAATATATTGATTAATTTATACAATAGCAAAAATCAAAAAGCACAGTGATCACGAAAGGAGAGGCTGATCTTGCCAGAAAACAGCCAGAGGAATCAGTTGGGATTTTTTTTTAAATCATTGAAAAGGTGAAAATATTATTTTTCATCTTATTGGTAGTATTCGAAGACAATGATGGATTATGACAAAATTTATAATCGGAAATAAAAACAATTAGATTTAATTTATTTATAATTTAAAAATGAAAGAAACATTAAAGAAAATAATTTACAAAATTCTCTCATTAATCATCATAAGTACATTTATAATTTCATTCAACGTTAAAACAGTATCAGCAAAAGAAGATCCGTCTACAGATTTAATCCGAAAAATTTCTAAGGACTACACAAAGAAATTTTGCAACTCAATTGCTTTTGGACTTTCAAAAGAGAGTGCTATGAAATTCTCACTGGAAGAAAATAAAAAGGTATTTGAAAAAAGAAAAGGTGTAAAAGATCTAGATAAGGAATTACTATCTGACGAAATAGCGAACTCAATTGTTGGAACATGTGGATATCCGTTAGATTTATCTGGAGAAGAGGGTATTCAAGAATTCAAAAATTATTATCAATCAAAAGTAAATTAGATATCACCATAAATTCAATATTTTAAAGAAAAGGTAGACTAATTCGAAAACATGTGATGCAAAAACATATATATTAAGAAATTTATAAGACTTATTAGTATAAAAAATATTCTATAGCATAATTGTATTATTAAAACTATATTATAAAATTTTTATGCCAGAAAATCACTATTCTAAACTACTGCAATTTAGAAAATTAACATTTGAAGCTCATTGTAAGATCTTATTATCAGGTTTATTAGATGATTGGTCAAAAAAGACTTTAATGAAGAAGATACCTCCTAAAAGTAGCGAAAAAGAAAATACTCCTTTAATAATATATATTGAGGATAGAATAGAATATTTGAAAGTTTTAAGATTTTCGATTCTAAATTCATTGATAATGTGTAGATTAAAAATGCGAGTAATAGTTTATACGACAAATTCAAAACTTTCTTATTTACAATCATTCTTTAAGGATATTAGTGCTTGGGTTAATATATTATCCTTAGATGAAGAGTTAATAGAAAGCATAAATATTAGTAGCTATAACAAACTTCTGAAGAATAGTTTATTTTGGTCTCAAATACCATCAGAAAGTATTTTACTTATGCAAATAGATGCTCTTTTAATTGAACCCATAGAATTTTCTTTCTTTAAATATGATTATATAGGAGCTCCATGGACTCACGAAAAAAATATCTCTACAATGTTTTATACATATTCAGAAGATTTATTAAATGAAGTTTATAGTCATTGGGAAACATTAGTATTCAATAAAGGTTTATCACATGAAATGAAGTTCGGTAATGGTGGACTCTCTATTAGGAATATAAACAAAATGAAATTAATCTGTGAACTTGAATCCTCAAGTGAAGACGAGTCTGAAGATAAATACTTCAGTCGATGCTTAAAGAAACATAACGCAAATTTACCTACAATAAATGAAGCTAGAAGATTTTCTTGCGAAACAGAATATTTTCATAGTTTTGGTTCTCATAACAGCCATTTATATTTAAGAGCAGAAGAACAAGCAAAAATATATGAAAGGCATTTTATAAATTTAATGGCTTTGCTCAATGCTAGTAGAAAAATATAATTTCTTATTAAAATTAAGATTAAATTTTAGTTATTAATACTAAAATTTAAATACAGAAAGAATTTATTAGCTTAAAAAAATTTTTATATCCTAAGATTGATAGCTAATCTATTATTGATAAGATATCAGAGAGAGAAAGTTAAGAGTTTAATTTAGAGTTTTAGCTTTCTAGTTAATTCTTAGTCTATTTTGCGAATTAATTTAAAATTTTAAAACTAATTAATTTTTTTCCTTTGATAGGTATTAAAGACTTCAAAAATAATGTTATTCTTGTTACCTATTAAGTAATAATATATACCTATAATAAATTAATTATAATTTCTGATAGGTATCAATTCTCCTATTTAGATAATTAAAAATCTCAGGTCCTTTTAGCTTTTCGTTAGTTATATCATGTACACTTTTATCTCCTATCTTTTGTGCATATGCAAGCCAATTTCTCATTATAAGAAAGTTGTTTAAGTTGAAGCCATCAATACTAGTATTCGATTTACCCCAATCTTTAGATTCTTTATCTACCTCTTTTTCTATTATTCTCCAGTTTTCATTATAATTCATTGGCTGATCACCAGATTTTCTTATCTCTTTATATTGAGGATATTCCAATGGATATTCAGAACAACCTCGTTTTACTTTTGAAATTAAATTAATTCTAATATTATTTTTAATTTTAATATTTATAAGATCTGAAATCTCTTGTGCTTCATCTAAACCTAAACAGTATATTAACCCTTTATAAAAACCTGGAATATTTTTTCTTAGCTCGATCAAACATTTTCTTGTATTGTTACGATTGAGTTCTAAGGTATTAAAAACCAAGAAAAGCTTTATCAGTTCAATAACTGAATCTAATTCTACCTGTACTTTATAGCATCCAAAACAAAATTCAGGAATAACTTTATGCTGATTAAATATAAGTTTATGTCTTTTACAATTCAAGTTGAAGTTATTTCTTTTATAAATTTGTGTCAAATTACTTTCTAAATCTAAATTATATTTCTTGTAGATTTGAAGTCCATTTTCATAAATTGTTATAGCTTCCATATCGCTTATAATATTTTTTTTTGTAAAATGAATATTAATTGAATTAAATTCCTCATTGATTATATACAAAGGGTTTGAATGTATATCATTAGGTTTATAAATTGTTAATAAATTAATTAAATTATTTTTAAAGTTATCATTTTTAGGTTTTAGATTAATTGCTTTTAATAGATATTTTTCTGCTTCATTTAATCTACCAATATCAATCAATATTCCTCCAAGATTGCTATATGCATTAGCAAAAACAGAATTAATTTCAATTGCTTTACGAAATGATGATTCTGCTTCTTGTAATTTACCGAGACTGCTTAAAATTGTTCCCATATACGAATGTGCTTTAGCAAAATCAGGTTGTAAGTCAATCGCTTTTTTAGTAGATATTTCTGCTTCATATGGTTTACCAAGATCATTTAATATAATACCTAGATTATAATGAGCATTTGCAAGATCAGGGTTAATCTCAATTGCTTTTCGCGTAGATATTTCTGCTTCTTTTATTTTACCACTATCTCTTAATAAAGATCCAAGATTGGCATGTGCTATTTCGGAAGCAGGATTAATTTTAATGGCCTCGCGAATAAAGAT
>QCJB01000015.1 GCA_003216295.1 Prochlorococcus sp. AG-402-P16
ACATGTATTTTTTTCTATTCATATAGGATGACCGATTTTTTTAGAAAAGGTTGGTGATTTTTGTTACGAATCTGATTCAGGCCAAATGTTTTGAGAATTGATCCGTTTTGGTTTCCCTTGAGTCTTTGATAAAATTTCTGTAAGGGGAATTAAAACAAAGTTTCTTTCACTTAATCTTGGATGAGGCAAAATCAGATTTTCTGTATTTACCTGAAGTCCTCCCCAAGAAATGAAGTCAATATCTAAAGATCTTGGTCCCCAAAAAATTTCTTTTTTGCTCCTTTCTCTGCCCGCAATTTTTTCTATTTCTACAAATTTTTTCATTAAAGAAATAGCTGCTTTTTCATTTGGGTAGACCGATTCAAATTCCTCTCCTTCTACAACCAGTACAGTATTAATAAATTTAGGTTGATCAACTGGACCCCCTAAAGGATTGGTCTCAAATAGAGGCGCCCATTTAAAAGATAAAGACTTGTCAACATTTTGAGATTGAATTTTTGGAAAATTTAAAGCCACATTCCACTCAATTATGCTTTTTTCTATTTGCGGCCTTATGGCAGCGATTGTCCTTATGGGATCTCCGAGAATGCCAGGGATATTTGCGCCTATTGAGATGACGAGTTTCAATTCTGGTTTTTGTTTTGCATAAGTCATGCGAATATTAAAAGACTTTAAAAAATTTGCTTGATTTATCCAACCCTATGGTTTCCAGTGGATTGAATAAAAATATGTCATCGGCTTCAAAAGACATTGCTGTCATGGATAGAGCCAATCGAGCTTTCCCTTTGGCTGCAATTACAGGCCATGGAACTTTAAAGCTTGCTTTAATGCTTGCTGCAGTTGATCCAGGGTTGGGAGGTGTAATAATTGCAGGCGGTCGCGGGACTGGTAAATCAGTTTTAGCTAGAGGCTTACATGCCCTTCTACCCCCGATTGAAATAATTGATTTTGAAAAATTAGCTAATATTGATGATTCTAAGGGTTCATTAATTTATCCAGCAGCAAGAAATTTAGATCCTTCTTTTTCAGGTGAATGGGATGATTTGACTAAAAATCTATTTACAAAAAACATAGGAAGTCTTGAAAATAAGAAAGATTTAGAAAATATCCCTAAAAAAGTTATTCCTGCTCCTTTTATTCAAGTTCCTCTGGGTATAACTGAAGATAGGCTTGTGGGTGCTGTGGATGTTGCTGCCTCATTGTCAAGTGGTAGTCCAGTCTTTCAGCCTGGGTTGCTAGCTGAGGCTCATAGAGGAGTTTTGTATATAGATGAATTGAATTTGTTAGATGATGGCATAGTCAATCTTCTTTTGGCTTCAGTCGGTGCAGGTGAAAATAGAGTCGAAAGAGAGGGCTTGAGCTTAAGTCATCCATGTCGCCCTCTATTGATAGCTACTTACAACCCAGAAGAGGGTGGGGTAAGGGATCATCTTTTGGACAGATTTGCGATTGTTTTATCTGCAGATCAACTAATTACAAATGAACAAAGAGTTGAAATAACTCAGTCTGCTATCGCACATGGCCAATCAACTGAGATTTTTTCTAAGAAATGGTCTGAGGAAACTGAATCTCTCTCAACACAATTGCTTTTAGCAAGGCAATGGCTTCCGGATGTTCAAATTAGTGAGGATCAAATTGAATATTTAGTTTTGGAAGCCATTCGTGGAGGAGTTGAAGGACATAGGTCAGAGCTTTATGCCGTAAGAGTCGCCAAGGCTCATGCTGCTTTATGTGGGAGAGATTCAGTGGAAGTTGAAGATTTAAAGGCTGCAGTAAGACTTGTAATTGCTCCAAGGGCTATGCAGATGCCTTCAGAAGAGGAAATGGAGCCACCACCTCCAGAGGATCAACAGCCCCCGCCTCCGCCACCTGATGAGGCCGAAGACAATAATGATCAAGAAGAAGAAGAACAAGAAGATCAAGAAGAGGATCAAGACCAGGAGTCCTCTCCTCCCATCCCAGAGGAATTTATGCTTGATCCAGAAGCATGTGCTGTTGATCCCGATTTGTTGCTCTTTTCATCTACTAAATCAAAAAGTGGAAATAGCGGAAGTAGATCAGCTGTTTTAAGTGATTCGAGGGGAAGGTATGTAAAGCCAATTCTTCCGAGAGGTCCAGTTAGAAGAATTGCAGTAGATGCAACTTTAAGAGCTGCTGCTCCTTATCAAAAAGCCAGAAGGCAGAGAGAGCCAAACAGAAAAGTTATTGTTGAAGAGGGAGATTTGCGCGCAAAATTGTTGCAGCGTAAAGCAGGAGCGTTGGTTATTTTCCTTGTTGATGCCAGTGGATCTATGGCTCTAAATAGAATGCAAAGTGCCAAAGGAGCTGTTATTCGATTGTTAACTGAAGCATATGAAAATAGAGATGAAGTTTCACTCATTCCTTTTCGTGGCGATCAGGCAGAGGTATTACTCCCCCCTACAAGGTCTATTACTGCAGCAAAAAGAAGACTTGAAGCAATGCCATGCGGAGGAGGTTCCCCACTGGCGCATGGATTAACCCAAGCTGCAAGAGTTGGTGCGAATGCCCTAGCGACTGGAGATTTGGGTCAAGTAGTCGTAGTAGCAATAACTGATGGTAGAGGGAATGTTCCATTGAGCACTTCATTAGGGCAACCAGTCCTTGAGGGAGAAGAACCTCCTGACTTAAAGCAAGAGGTTCTTGACGTGGCTTCTCGTTATCGTTCACTAGGTATAAAGTTATTAGTGATTGATACAGAAAGAAAATTTATTGCTTCTGGTATGGGAAAAGATTTAGCTGAAGCATCTGGAGGTAAATATGTTCAATTACCTAAAGCAAGTGATCAAGCCATTGCATCAATTGCAATGGATGCAATAAATAGTGTTACTTAAAAATTTTTGTTTATTTAAGGATAAATATCATCAAATAATTTACTCAAACCTATGGTTACTCTTTTAAGTGCATCTATAAGTTCTTTGTCTTTTATTATATTTCCCATGTCTGAACTCATTTGATCTATTTTCTTAGTTAGAGAACTAGAAGTTTTAGCAAGATCCTGAATATCTTTCAGTGTTTTTGGATTATCTAAGCTTTCAAGAATATTGTTTAAATGAATAGAAGCTTTTGTAAGCTCTGAAATAATAGGTTTAGCTCTGATAAGTTCTGCTTTAGATAGCAAAACAAGTTCATCAAGATTCGCCTGAGTTCTATCAAATTGTTTAATAGATTCAGATACTTTATTAACTATTGCTTGTCTATCAGCTTCGTCAATAATTTGATCTAATCCTTCGGTAAGTGAAGATATGCTAATCATTTCTTCTCCTTTAATCTTGTCTCCATCACATAAAATTCTTTGGTTTGGACAATCATTATTCACTAAAAATATTTCATTTTTCTTTAATGACTTACCTAATGAAATTAGGGACAATTGAGCATCGCCCCCTAACACAGAACTTGTAACTATTTTAGCTATTACTGGTTTCGGTAGAATTAAATTATTTTTATTTAATTTTATTTTGGTTTCAACAGTATTTGGAGTGAAATTTATTTCTTGCACTGAACCTACAATAATCCCTCTATAAGTAACAGGAGACATTGTTGCCAGACCACTGGCATCTTTAAAATTTGCAGAAATTTCCCAGGTTTGAGAACCTAAACGAAAATCTCTTAACCACAGCATTGACCCTGAAAAGATTACTAAGCCGCCTAATAGGGAAAATCCAACAAACGCATCACGTAAACTTCTACGCATAAATTTATAAGTCCTCTGGTTGCATTGGTCCTTGAAGATTACCTGTGCGAAATTGTTTTACATAAGAATTTTTACTTTGTTTAAATTCCTCTATGGAACCATCCCATTGGAATTTACCACCATAAAGCAAAATAACTCTATTAGCTGTTCTCTCAATTGTGCTAGAAACGTGGCTTACAACTATTGAACAGCCTGAGACGACATTAGTTGTTTTAATAATTAGGTCTTCAATACGAGTGCAGGCAATTGGATCTAATCCAGCTGTTGGTTCGTCATATAAAAGAAGAGGGATTGAATCTTCTTCAGTTTTAGAGTCACTTATTAAGGCTCTAGCAAAACTAACTCTTTTTTGCATCCCCCCACTCAGTTGATTAGGAAATTTTTCACTAATATCGAATAAGCCAACTTGCTGAAGACAATTTGTGACTTTTTTGGCAATGATTTCCTGAGAATAAACCTTTTGCTTGTCCAATAAGAAACCAACATTTTCCCTTACATTTAAAGATGCTAATAATGCTGGGTTTTGAAAAACCAATCTCACATCGGGAGGGTTGTTTTGATCAAGCCTTAAATATTTTTGCTCTTTACCTGATATATGAAGGCTCCCAGTAGACGGCAGTAGCAAACCAGCAAGAAGGCGCAGTATTGTTGACTTTCCTGAACCAGATGGACCAACAATTGCGAGTCTTTCTCCAGCAAGCATGCCAAGATTAACTTTATTGAGCACGTTATTTGCCCCCAGTTGAACACTGAGATTTTTCATCCCGATGATTTGAGTGTTTTCTGACACTCTTTCTCCTAATGTTTGTTTACTTATCTCATTTTGTATGAGATGTATTAATAGGGAGTTTAATAGGAGTTTATGTGAATTAATTATTTAGGTCTCTGAATAGAAATCTCTCTCTAAATTCAATCCATTGAAAAAAAGAAGGCAAAGACAATTAAAAAAATCTAATTTGCGTAAAAGTATTTTCGCAGGTTTATCTTTTCATTTTTACTCACGCTTTAAAAGAGCTATTAGATGGCTTTTGCCAGGGCTGGTAGTTAAAAGGTGGATGATTACCTCAGGTTTAGGTTTATTAATTGCTTTAATAGGTGCCTCTATATGGGCTGACCTTAGACCAATTTATTGGGTAGTTGAAATACTTTTTTGGTTTTTAGGATTTATAACTACTTTTTTACCTAGAACTATTACTGGCCCAATAGTCTTTTTGATAGGAACATCTTTATTGATATGGGGACAAGGACGCAGTTTTGAATCTATTAAACAGGCTTTAGGAACAAAAAAAGATACTTTTTTAGTTGATGCATTAAGAGCTAAACAAAAATTAAATAGAGGACCAAATATTGTCGCCATTGGTGGTGGAACAGGTTTATCTTCATTGTTAAAAGGTCTAAAAAGATATAGCAGTAGAATTACTGCAATAGTCACTGTTGCTGATGATGGTGGGAGTAGTGGAGTCCTAAGGAGAGAACTTGGAGTTCAACCACCTGGTGATATAAGAAATTGTTTAGCAGCTCTGGCTACGGAGGAGCCTCTTATTAAGGGTCTATTTCAGTATCGTTTCTCTTCAGGTAGTGGACTTGAGGGGCATAGTTTTGGAAATCTTTTCCTTTCAGCCTTAACTGCAATTACTGGAAGTCTAGAGACAGCAATTACTGCTTCAAGTCGGGTTCTTGCTGTTCAGGGCCAGGTAGTACCTGCAACTAATGTTGATGTGCGCTTGTGGGCTGAATTAGAGAATGGCGACCGCATAAATGGAGAATCAGCTATTGGTAAAGCTCGTCTTCCAATAGTGAGAATTGGTTGTTATCCTCCTCAACCTCCAGCTCTTCCGAGAGCTCTTGAAGCCATCAGAAATGCTGAAATTATTTTAATAGGCCCAGGAAGTCTATATACATCCATTCTCCCAAATCTACTTGTTCCTGAATTAGTGAATGCAATTGAAAAAAGTAAAGCCCCAAAATTATATATTTGTAATTTGATGACTCAGCCCGGAGAAACTGATGGGCTGGATGTAAGTGGACATGTTAGGGCTATTGAGGCTCAATTAGCATCAAGAGGAATTACTAAAAAAATATTTACTTCAATACTTGCTCAAGATGAATTAGCTCCTTCACCATTGCTTGAATACTATAAATCTCAAGGAGCTGAACCAGTAACATGCAATAAAAAAGATCTTATCGGTAGAGGTTATAAGGTCTATCAAGCATCACTTCAGGGGTCAAAGGCAACTCCAACATTTAGACATGATCCTAGAAGTCTTGCATTAGCAATAATGCGGTTTTATAGAAGATACAAAAGGGAAAAATAAATCAATAAGCATCTTGCATTTCATAGAAATCAGGTTGGATATAATCTTTTCTAAGTGGCCATCCTTTCCAATCTTCAGGCATTAAAAGCCTTTTTGGATGAGGATGACCTATGAAATTAACACCATACATATCAAAGGTTTCTCTCTCTTGCCAATCGGCACCCCTGAAAAGACTATATAAGCTAGGAACAGTTAAATCTCCATCGCGACTGAGGAATACCTTTAATCTGACTTCACGAGGTGAACAATCTTTTTTAGCTTTATTCATCTCTATCAAATTGTAAAAACAGACAATATTTAAGCCAGGTCCCTCATCATATCCGCCTTGACACTGAAGATAATTAAATCCATCATTTTTTAGAGCTTCAACTACGGCTAAAAGATTGTTTGTATTAACTTTAATGATTTCAATACCCAAATGGTCATCTTGGAGAGAAATATTTTCTAATCCCTTTTGAGAAAGCCAATTGCTTATTGGGCCAGAATTATTTTCTTCAACTAGGGATTCAGATTTAGATGTCATGGGTGGGATTTGAGGAGTTTAGTTGTTTGAGAGTTCTTCAGATATTTTTTGGACTTCTTTTAAAGATTGATCAAACTCTTCTGATAAAGAAGGATTTAATGCTATTAATTGAGTCTTTGCATTCAGATATTGACCATTTACTTTTGGTTCGATTCTATTCATTTTGTGCGGAATAGTTATATATCTATGAGTCTGAGTGATTTTTGACCTCTCTGAGATTGATTCGTTTGCAACTTTCTTTCTTAATTTAATTACAGCATCAAAAATTGCTTCAGGTCTTGGAGGGCATCCAGGCAAATAAAGGTCAACTGGTATTAATTTGTCAACGCCTCTAACTGCTGTAGTTGAATCAGCACTAAACATCCCTCCTGTAATAGTGCAAGCACCCATTGCAATTACGTATTTAGGATCTGGCATTTGCTCATAAAGTCTGACAAGAGCGGGAGCCATTTTCATGGTGACAGTTCCAGCAACTATTAATAAATCTGCTTGCCTGGGAGAACTTCTTGGAACTAAACCAAATCGGTCAAAATCAAATCTTGAACCAATCAGAGCAGCAAATTCAATAAAACAACATGCTGTTCCATAAAGAAGAGGCCAGAGGCTACTCAATCTTGCCCAGTTATGCAGATCTTCAAGACTTGTAAGAATAATATTTTCGCTTAAATCATTTGTGACTGAAGGAGTTCCTACGGGTCCGCAGGAAGCTTCTTTGAGATTTCTTACTGCTTCTGCTGAGGGAGATTTTTTCAAGGGATTTAACTCCATTCAAGGGCTCCTTTTCTCCACGCATATGCTAGTGCAACAACAAGAATTGTAATAAAAACAAGAGCTTCGATAAATGCTAGCAATCCTAATCTGTGAAATGCAACCGCCCATGGGTAAAGGAATACCGTCTCTACATCAAAGATAACGAAAACTAGAGCAAACATGTAGTAACGAATATTAAATTGAATCCATGCCCCCCCAATGGGCTCCATGCCGGATTCGTAGGTAAGTTGTCTTTCTCCAGCCTTGCTTTTTGGGGCTATCAGCTTATTTGTTGTGAGAGCGAGTATAGGAACAGCGCCAGAAATGAGAAGAAATCCTAAAAAATACTCATAACCCTGAAGGGAAAACATGAATTAATTACTGATTCCAATATCAGTTTGACAGTCATTTTAAAGATTAGTGCCATAGAGTTGTTATGTGTGAAAGTGCAAACTGTGAGTGAAGACACCAAAACGAAATCCAATCCCTTGGATGATTTGAATTCTGATGAAAAACTCAATCAAGTTTTTCCATCTAATAAAAAAAACTCTATCGAGGATTTTGATCCCAAATTCAATCGCTTTGAATGCATGAGTTGTGGCTTTATTTACGATCCGGATGAGGGGATAAAAAAGCTCAATATTCCTCCAGGCACAGCGTTCCTAGACTTAGATAAAGAGACGTTTAGATGTCCTGTCTGTCGAGTAGGATTTGGCGGATACAAGGATATTGGACCTAAATCCAAGCCGAGTGGATTTGAAGAAAATCTTACTTATGGCTTTGGATTTAATAAACTTCCTTCAGGGCAGAAAAATGTACTTATTTTTGGAAGCCTTGCTTTAGCAGCTGCCTGCTTTCTCTCTCTCTATTCCTTGAAATGAAACGCCTGTTTTCAAATCTCATTAATTTGACCCTTGTTTTGATTATTGGTGTAGCTCTTAGCGGTTGTACGGTCAGTAACGCTGCTATGGGCTCATCAAGTCCATGGTCTCCAGTCGATCTTGAGACTAATGCAAATCCTTTAGATATTGACTTCGTCGATGATAAAAATGGTTTTTTAGTTGGAACAGATAGGCTTATTCTTGAGACAAATGACGGAGGAATTACTTGGAAAGAAAGAAATTTGGATATTCCAAGCGAAGGTAACTTCCGTTTAATAAGTATTGATTTCAAAGGTCAAGAGGGTTGGATCGCAGGCCAACCAGGATTGATTCTTCATACAATTGATGGAGGAAAGAACTGGATCCGACTTGATTTAGGAAACAAGTTGCCAGGTGACCCTTATTTGATAACCACTATTGATTCTGATTCTGCAGAATTGGCAACAACTGCAGGAGCAATTTATAAGACTATTGATGGGGGTACAAATTGGGAGGCAATAGTTGTTGATACATCTGGATCAGGAGGTATTAGAGAATTAAGGCGAACAAAAAATGGAGGATATATAAGCGTTAGTAGTCTTGGGAATTTTTTCTCAGTTTTAAATCCAGATCAGGAGGAATGGAGTCCTCATCAAAGGGCTAGTAGTAAGAGAGTCCAAAGTGTCGGGGAACAGCCAAATGGCGATTTATGGATGCTTTCTAGAGGCGCTGAAATAAGATTTAATTCGGATTCTGATGATGTTGATTCTTGGTCTAAGCCCATAATCCCTATAGTTAATGGCTACAACTATCAAGATCTTGCTTGGGATCCTGCTCAGTCGATCTGGACCGCAGGTGGTAATGGAACATTATTGGTTAGTAAAGATAACGCCAAAACATGGGAACAAGATCCTGTAGGTGATGCTGTTCCCACAAATTTCATAAGAATTTTGTTTGTGGACGATTCAAATAGTGTCAATCCAAAGGGATTTGTTTTTGGAGAAAGGGGAAATTTATTGAGATGGCAGGGTTGAAATAACTGCATTTTTAATAATTTCCATGACTCTGTGTAACCAGCTTGCAACAGAGATCCATTCTTTTGATTCTTGCTTGATAAGATCACTGAGCTGATTAAGTGAGGCTATGGCTGCCGGCTCTACCGGGGAACGCCCGTTTTTTGAGATCATTACTAGTGTCCGCTATTGGATCATCCATGCAGTGGCACTACCTGCGATCTTCGTTGCAGGATTTCTATTTGTGTCTTCTGGGCTTGCCTACGACGCATTTGGAACTCCTAGACCAGATACGTACTTTCAGGCTGGAGAAAGCAAAGCTCCTGTTGTTGTTCAGCGCTTTGATTCCAAAGCAGAGCTAGACACGCGTCTGAAATAACCAAATTTCATCTGATTGCTTTTTTATCCATGCAAGTCAATCCAAATCCAAATAAGGTTCCGGTTGAATTAAACCGAACAAGTCTTTATCTTGGACTCTTACTTGTTTTTGTAATGGGAATTCTTTTTTCCAGCTACTTCTTTAACTAAATCTCTTTATCATGAGCAAATTAAAAGGACCTGATGGACGAGTAGGAGATCGTCTACCCGATGGCCGTCCTGCAATCTCCTGGGAAAGACGGTGGACAGAAGGGGCACTTCCTTTATGGTTAGTCGCTACTGCAGGCGGAACAGCTGTAATTTTTGTTCTTGGTATTTTCTTTTACGGTTCATATACTGGTATTGGTAACGCTGGTTAGTTTTAACTGGAAAGTACTATCAGTTTGAAATTAATTAAAAAAACCAACCGATTTTTTGTCGGTTGGTTTTTTTAAAGCCAGTATTTATTAGTAAATAAGTTAATTTTGCTTTTGATTACCTCTGGTACATGCTCTTTAGGGGTAACTAAGGCATCTTTTAATGAATTATGAAAAGAACTTGAGGGTCTAGATAATGAGATTCTTTTTGCAGCAGCAGAGATTATTGATTTTGCAAAATTTGCATTTTCTTGAAGATTTTCAATAACCATTTCGACAGATACACTTTCGCAATCTTGCTTCCAACAATCATAATCAGTAACCATAGAAAGGCTTGAGTAAGCTATTTCTGCTTCTTTTGCCAATCTAGCTTCTGTGTGGTTAGTCATTCCTATGATTGAGCATCCCCAATTTCGATATAAGTTGGATTCTGCTCTTGTTGAAAATGCTGGCCCTTCCATAGCAAGATAAGTACCACCTATATGTAATTTCTTGTCTTTCGTTAAAAGTTTTTTTACTTCTTGCGAAAGTACTTGAGACAAAATTTCGCAAAAAGGATTAGCCATGCTTATGTGAGCTACAACTCCATTGTTGAAAAAAGTCAATGGTCTTTGATGAGTTCGATCAATAAATTGATCAGGAATAACAATATCGCAAGGCTTAATATTTTCTTTTAACGATCCCACGGCTGAGGCTGAAATTAACCATCTAACATTTAGAGATCGCAAAGCCCAGATATTTGCTTGATATGGAATTTCGCTTGGATTTAAAGTATGGTTTTCTCCATGGCGAGCTAGAAAAACAACCTCTATTCCATATAGATTGCCTATGAGTAACTTGTTAGAAGGTTTTCCATATGGAGTATCTAAGCTTACTTCAGCTATGTCTTCAAGGTTGTCTATCCGATACATTCCGCTCCCACCAATAATTCCTAATCTCGCTTTTTTGAAATCACAGGTATCTGATTGTGTTCCAGAAATATTCAAAGACTCATGTTCAGTGATCATCTTGTTCTAGCTGGTGGTGGTCATTGTCATGCCCTTGTTTTACTTAGATGGGCAATGAATCCCAAATTGAAGCCTGCAGGGATGATTACTTTAGTAAACAAAGCAAGTACAACTATTTATTCTGGAATGTTCCCAGGTGTAGTAGCAGGTAAATACAAGATTGAAGAAATACTAATTGATTTGAGGAGTCTTGCCTCAAAAGCAGGAGTTTCATTTGTGATGGCAGAAATTAAGGGTATTAATCTTGAGAAAAAAAAATTACTTTTAGTAGGACGGCCAGAAATAGAATATTCCTCACTATCTCTAAATATAGGAACAAGAACTAATTTCAATTCTAAATCTTTAATTATAGGTCAAAAAAATTTAATTATTCCAATTAAACCTTTTTCTGAATCACTTAAATTTATTATCGATGAAGATGCCTATAAGGATGATTCTTCGGCAAGACCTTTTGTAGTTATTGGTGCTGGATTTTCTGGGATAGAAATAGCTTTTTCTTTAAGAGAGAGATGGCCAAAAAGATCTATAATGTTAAAAGTGAAACCAGGAAAAAAACTTACAGACAATCTATTAAAAACTATAAAATCCTTAAATATCGATATTGTAGAAGAGAATCCAAATGCTTTATTACCAACATTAATATGTACTGGTAATAAAGCATTTGGATGGATAAAAGATAGTGGTTTGCCAATAGATAAAGATGGGAGAGTTTTGACAAGAAAAACACTTCAGGCTCTAAATTATCCTGAGGTATTTGCTGTAGGCGATTGTGGAGTAATTAAGGATAATCCTCGCCCTTCTTCTGGAGTATGGGCTGTTCGCTCAGCAACTCCGCTAGCAAAGAATTTAGAATTATTTAGTAAGGGTTTGAGACTTAATGAATGGAACCCTCAAAAAAAAGCAATACAAATTTTAGATACACACGCTTGTGAAAATGAATCTAAAGCTTTTATTGCCTGGGGTGGATTCATGATTGGCCCTTCTAATTTGCTTTCAAGATTGAAGGATAAAATTGATAAAAACTTTATCTCTAAATTTTATTTAATTCATAATATAGACTTTGAAATGTCCTATAAAAAAGAGATGATTAAATGTAGAGGATGTGCCGCAAAAATGTCTCATATCCCTTTGAATTTAGTCTTGAAGAAATTAGATTTAATAGAATCTAGAATAGATGACTCTATTAAAATAGGTCTCTTAAGTTCTGGTAAAATTTTAATACAAAGTGTTGATGGTTTTCCTTCTTTAATTAGTGATCCTTGGTTAAATGGAAGACTTTTAGCTTTTCATTCTTGTTCTGATATTTGGGCATGTGGAGGATCTGTAATTTCTGCACAATCAGTTATTAACTTACCAGTTTTGTCTAGTAATTTACAACAAGAATTGTTATTTCAAGTCTTGGAAGGTATTAATTCGGCTTTAACTATTCAAGGAGCAAGGCTTATAGGTGGGCATACATTAGAAGCAAGAACAAAATCTGAAGAGCCTGCCGCTCTAAGTATTGAAAGTTCATTAACAGTAAATGGAATTGTGGATAATAAAAAAAAATTTTGGTCTAAGGGAGGTATGAAAAAAGGTGATCAAATTCTTATTAGCCGTCCTTTGGGAACAGGGGTTATTTTTTCTGCGTTTATGAATGGAAAAGTTAGATGTTCTGTAATTGATTCTGTATTAGTAGAAATGACTAAAAGTCAGCATGAAATTGTTAATTATATTAATCAATTGAATAGAGAAGAAGCAGATTTGAATATTGTTAATGCATGTACGGATATTACTGGCTTTGGTTTGTTAGGCCATTTGTCTGAGATGCTGGCATCTACAAATATTTACCAATCAAAGATGAATTTAGATCCTCTTAAAATTATTCTTCAGCTTGATAATGTACCAGTCTACCCTGGCGCGAAAGAACTTCTAGATTTAGGATTCGAGAGTACTTTGGCTCCTTCAAATAAAAGCTTTTTAAAAAATATTAACGGTAATAAGAACTTAAGAATTGAACTTATATATAATGATTTTGTGTTTGATAGCTCATTATACAAGACTATGATAAATATTTTAGTAGACCCTCAAACCTGCGGTCCTTTGGTAATTAGTTGTTCACCTATTTATTCAGAAAAACTTATTCAACATGGACCTTGGAAAAAAATTGGATTTATTTCTCAATAAATACTTAATGAATTAGTTAAATTATATTTTGCTGATCGATTAATTGCATTCGTTGTCGTTTTATTTCTATTCCCAAATCAGGACCAGATTGCCAACCCTGGGCTAGTAAATCATCTCCAGTTACTGGAGATTTAATATCTTTCCATTTGTATAGCCACGACTCCAAATATTCTTTTAAAGGGTTTCTTCTACATATTTCAAGTATAAACGAGGACTCGCTTATATTTATACTCTCTAGAACATTTGTCCACTGTGAGGGTGACCAATTTTTATATAATTGACTAGTTATTATATTTTTTAAACTTTTATTTAATTGATCAGCTCCTTTAATTATTTCTTTTTGTTGTTCTGATAATTGTAGCCTTTTAGCTAGGTATAAAGGGTTTTCAGATTCATAAACTAATGCAGTAAGAGGTTCAATATTTGATTTTTTTGCTACTGAAATTTTTTCTAAGAGACTTTTATCATTCTGTAATTTGAAATCTATTATTTCGAGCCCACCCCATTTTTGTAAATTCTTCAATGCATTCTTCCAATCTTTGCTTTTGAAAAGTAATTCAAGCTCCATTTTTAATCTTATTGATAATCCTGAAGGTGCCAAATCAGCTTTATCTCCAATCTTCCAATCCCAAGGCCAGGATTTTATCGTATTTTTTATTTGACTTAATGCTTTATTCGATAGATTAAAATCTAGCTTTGCTGTGTACCGAGAAGCTCTAATAATACGGGTTGGATCCTCTAGAAAACTTAATTCATGCAAAAAATCTATTCTCATATTGTTAATTGCATCATATCCAGAAAACAAATCTATTAAGTTATATTTTTTAAGTTCAATTGCCATTGCATTAATATTAAAGTCTCTTCTGATCAGGTCATTTTTGATTGTAGATGATTTAACTATTGGATTTTCTCCTGGGATAGGATATGTCTCTTCTCTTGCACTAGCTATATCAATTTTGATGTTATTAATTATTATTTCGGATGTTTTATAAGTTTTATTATTGCGAATTATTTTCACCTGATCTGGGCCAAGGATTTTTTGTAATTCTTCTACATACTTTGTAGTTTCACCTTCTATAATTATATCTAGATCATTAAAAATAATCTCATAATCTATATTTTTAGATTTCATAATTAGGTCTCTTACAATTCCACCAACAATTGCAATTGATTTTATATTCGCTGAGATAGCTGCATCAAAAAGAATAGTTAGAAAACCTTTTGGAAGTTCTTTGATCTCTTTCTCAATTTTGGACTTATTAAATA
Organism: Prochlorococcus sp. AG-402-P16; assembly: GCA_003216295.1. Taxonomy (GTDB): domain Bacteria; phylum Cyanobacteriota; class Cyanobacteriia; order PCC-6307; family Cyanobiaceae; genus Prochlorococcus_B. The sequence continues at coordinate 14,347 of QCJB01000015.1, forward strand.
ATTTCATAGATATTTGTTTCTAAATTAATTATCTTTCTTTTATTCAAATTTTATTGATCCATTAATTTTAATGGCGCTAGTCGTGGGTCTAATATTTTAGGTCCCATTCCTGCGAATTTTATAGCTAGTGAGATTTTTTCACCTGAACCAAAAACATGAGTTATTTTTCCTTCTCCAAAAGAAGAGTGTAAAACTTTATCGTTAACTGACCATTCCTTTCCGGGTGAAGGACCAGAATATGTTTTTCTTACTCCATTTTCAGCTTCAGAAAAAGACTTTTTATTACTTTGCCTATCAACCCTTGTAAGTCTATCTAAATTCTTTTCTCTTCTTAGTGTTGCCCCACCAGATAAGGGGATATCACCTTTAACAAGTTCTTCTGGAATCTCAGATAGAAATATTGAGGCTATGGCAGGTTCTCTCATCCCTCCCCACATTCTTCTCTCTGTTGCATGAAAGAGAAATAGTTTTTCTTTTGCTCTTGTAAGTCCTACGTAACAAAGTCGTCTTTCTTCCTCGAGGGATGATGGATCATCAAGTGATCTATAGCTTGGGAATAAGCCCTGCTCCATTCCTACAAGACAAACCACAGGGAACTCCAAACCTTTACTGCTGTGAAGAGTCATTAATGTGACTCGGTTTGAAGCAGTGTCTTTATTATCTGCATCACTTGATAAGGCAGCAGTTGATAAAAACCCCTCTAAATTTGCATCCTCACTTTCTTCTTGATATTGCAAAGCAGCATTAACTAATTCTTGAAGATTTCGTCTTCTTTCTTCTGCTTCATCTGTTCCTGTTGCAATTAATTCATTTAGATAGCCACTTTTTTCTAAAACTAATTGCACTAATTCAGCAGGGCTTGAGGAAAGTAGATGACTTTGTAATTCATTAATAAGCTCACTAAAAATCAAAAGACCTTTAGCTGATCTTCCAGCGAGAGATCTTACAGCTTCAGGATCATTGACTACTTCCCATAGAGGAATTTTTAGCTGGCTTGCAGCATCACTCAATCTTTGAACTGTTGTTTTACCAATTCCCCTTTTTGGAACATTTAAAACTCTTAGTAGACTGACACTGTCAGATGGATTAATCAAAAGTCTTAAGTATGCTAGAAGATCTTTGATTTCTCTTCGGTCATAAAAACGCAATCCTCCGACAACAATGTATGGAATACTCCAGCGGACTAAAGAGTCTTCTATTGCTCTTGATTGAGCATTAGTTCTATACAAAATTGCCATATCACCCCAATTTAATTCTGGATTAGATGCATCTAAAATTCTTAACCTATGAATAACTGCTTCTGCCTCTGATATCTCATCATCGCACCTTGTTAATTTAATAGGCTCTCCTTCTCCTCTTGTGGCTCTAAGAACTTTATCGATCCGTTCTTTATTGTTAGAAATTAATGAATTGGCTGCATCAAGAATTGTAGAAGTAGACCGATAATTTTCTTCAAGCTTTACAAGGGTTGAGTCGTTTTTATTATCTTGGTTTTCCTTCCCAAAGTCCTCTTGAAATCCCATTAGAATTCTGAAATCAGCAGCTCTAAAGCTATAAATACTTTGATCAGCATCACCAACAACAAAAACTGAACGATTATTCCAACTCTTAAAAGAAGATGGGTTTTTGCCATTAGTAACTAATAATTTTATTAATTCATATTGTGTCCAATTAGTATCCTGATATTCATCAACTAGAACATGCTTGAAACGATTGTGCCAATAATGCCTAATAATTTCGTTTTGCTGTAGTAGTTGAACAGGAATTAATAGTAAATCATCAAAATCCAAGGCATTATTAGCAGCTAATGCTTTTCTATAAAGTCTATAAGTTTCAGCAATTAATTTACCTCTTTGACCTTCTTGACTTTTTAATAAATCATCAGGAAGAAAGCATTGGTTTTTTGCATTACTTATTGCCCATCGGACTTTTTTAGGTTCAAACCTTTTAGGGTCTAATTGTAGATCTTGTGTAACTATTTCTTTTATAAGACTTTGGGCATCTGTTTCGTCATATATTGAAAACTGCCTAGTCCATGTCAATCCTTCAGGGTCTTTAAACTTGTCGATGTCAAAACGCAATAATCTGGCAAACAAAGCATGAAAAGTACCTATCCATAACTCACGGCTGATTTCACGATATATACGGTTCCGAATTTCTCTTTGTTCTGCTACTTGTAGAGTTGACCAAGGCTTTCCGTGAGTAATAATTGATAATCTTTTTGCTAATAGTAATTCAAGTCTATCTTTCATTTCTCTTGCAGCTTTATTGGTAAAAGTAACTGCAAGAATAGAGCTAGGATCAACTTTATATTCAGTAATTAAATGTGCAATTCGATGAGTAAGGGCTCTAGTTTTTCCGCTTCCTGCTCCTGCTATAACTAATAATGGACCATCAAAATGATCAACTGCATGAGACTGTGCCTCATTCAAGCCATTCAAAAATATACTTTTTGAGTCTTTCATTTAATAGACTTAAAATAAATCAATTTAAATTTAGTTTTTCCCATATTAATAGAGTTAATTTTTTTCATAAGTAAGTAGATAATAAAAACCCATCACTTGAGCTTTGGAGTTAGATTTTCTTTTTGCTTAATTAGTTTGGAAAGTATTGTTTTTATTTGATTAAGTTCTTGATGAGAGTGAATAATAGATTTTATTTTTTCTTGAGGCATTTTTAGTTTTTGTGAAATAGTTGTCACCTCTTTTTCTAAACGATTTTTGTATTCGCTTAGTTCTTTAATAGATTCTTTAAGCTCCTCTTCTGTAGGACTTTGCATTGATTTTATTTTAACAATAGCTCAAATTACTAATATCCCCTTTGCTTATAAGCTTTTTGAGATAACTCTTTGGTCGATTTCAGGAGAAATTCATTCTTACAGTTAAGAAGCATTTCGTTCTTAAGTCTCTTTAAGAGAAATTTGACCTTAAGTCTTAAGTTGATTAGGTAATGGCTATTAAGTCTTTACTTTAATTTTATTACTAACGAAGCTTACCAGTTGAAAAATGCTTGACGCCTTCTCCAGAACAGTCGTTAGTGCTGATGCCAAAGGCGCACCTATTGGAAGTGAGGATCTTGCAGATTTAAGAAAGTACGTTGCAGATGCAAATAAAAGAATTGATGCAACTCTTGCAATAACTCAAAATGTTTCTTGCATAGCGGCTGACGCTGTTGCAGGAATGGTTTGTGAAAATACTGGACTAACGCAGCCAGGAGGTCATTGCTATCCTACGCGTCGGATGGCAGCTTGCTTAAGGGATGGGGAAATTATCTTGAGATATGTAAGTTATGCACTTTTAGCAGGGGATCCTTCTGTTCTTGAAGATAGATGCCTTAATGGTTTAAAAGAAACTTATCTTGCTCTGGGGGTCCCAACCTCAAATGCTATTCGTGCAGTAGAAATTATGAAGATTGCTACAGTTGCAATTATGACAGAGACAAACACAGGAAGAAAAATGTTTAAGGGGATTAATTCTGGCTCAGGAGCACAATGTCAGGATATTGCAGCTGAGGCTGCAACTTATTTTGATCTTGTTATTGAGGCTTTGAGTTGATAACTCTCTTTTGAGTCAAGTTTCTTTTCTAAAGCACTGTCAATTAACTCTTATTAATTAATTCACTATGAAATCTGCAGTTACAACCGTTGTTAGTGCAGCTGATGCAGCAGGAAGATTTCCTAGCATGAGCGATTTTGAATCTGTGAAAGGTTCTTTTGATAGGGCTAAAGCTCGTTTAGAGGCTGCAGAGAAACTTGCTTCTTGTCTTGATAACTTTACTAACCTTGCTGTTGATGCTGTTTATCAAAATGGCACATATGAGCAGGCTAATAAAGATAAATGTGTGAGAGATATTCATCATTACTTGCGTCTTATTAATTATTGCTTAGTAACAGGTGGTACTGGTCCTTTAGATGAATGGGGGATATCAGGTATGAGAGAAATTATTCGGATCCAGTTATTGCCAACAGCGGCATATATAGAAGCATTTATGTTTATTAGAGATGAAATTAAAATCAATGATGTTATGAGTCAACAAGCTGAAACAGAATTTAAAGGCTTATTGGATTATTTAATAAATGCACTTGCTTAAAAATAAATAAATTTCACTTGAGAAAAGTATATTTTTATTAATTATTAATTTAAACTATAATGATTAATTCGGCAGATATAAATGAATACATTGATCTTTATAAAGATTTCTTGCATCCAAATCCAAATATTAATTCTCAAGCAATTTTTCTTTTAAGAAAAGATTTTAGGGTTGAATTTTTGAATAATCTTCTAACTAATCTAAAAGGAGAAGATGTAGTAATCAGAAGAAGATCAATATTGGCTTTGGGTGAATATGGAGAAGAAGTATTAAACTTAATAGTGCCTTTGTATTTCAGGAGTGAAAATAAGGTAGTCAAAGTTAGCTATCTAAAAACCATTATAAAAATTATCGTTAATTTCAATTTAAAAGAATTAAATCAGGATGTCATGTCACTCATTGATATAGCGCTTAAAGATAGTTCTCCCGAAATCATACTTAGTGCTGTTTCTCTTTTAAGGCAATTAGGAGTAAATGGTAGAGATATTTTGATGAGAACTTGTAGAGATAAGGATTTGTTAAGAGCTAAAGCCTCTGTTAGTGCACTTTTAGAAATGAAAGATCAAAATGTGGATGATTTGTTCGATCAATTATTAAATGATAAATCAATTGACCCAATGATAAAGGAAGATATTTTAAGAGATAAAATTATTTGATATCTCAATGTATTTAAGAATTCTTTTGCTTTTCGATTTTGTTTATAGCTAATTCAACTATTTTCTCGACATTTTTGTTTTGCTCAATTTTATGAAGATCTTTGAGTTCCTTTAGAGCTTGTTTAATATTAAGTTGCATCAATGATAATACAGAAGCTATTCTAATATCTGGATTTTTATTTTTTAATTTTGAAATTAAGATAGGAATTAAAGATTCTATTTTATACAATTTACCAACCAACTTAATAGCCTCAATCTCAACATTTTTAGCACTATCATTTAGAGCAGTCTTTACTAACTCAATTGCTTCTTGATCTTTTGACTTTCTGATGTGTTCTTCAAGTGCTGAAATTGCAGCTGATTTAACGTTAGTGTTTTTTGATTTGGCTGCTTTTTTTATTGCATTTGGGGCATCGGCTCCAATAAAAGCTAAACACCAGGCAGCAAGACCATATTGCATCTCTGTATATTTTTGATTCTGTAAGACAATGATTAAATGATTCACAGCAGCCTCACCAAATATTGCGATTGCACCAGCTGCGGAGCATTGCACTACAGGGTCTGAATCATTGGTAAGTGCTTTTATTAAATAAGGTAAAGCTGTTGGATCTTCAACTAATTTTAAAGTTTTGGCGGCTGCTCTTCTTTGTATAACATTTTTACTATTCAGAAGAGCATTAATTAACTCAGGTAAAGCTGCTTTGCCTATGTTGCCTAATTTTTCTGAATAATTTCGTCTAACTAAACCATTTCTATCACCGAGACCTTTGACTAACAACTTGATATTGTCTTGATTTGATTCGCTTTCCCTCTTTAAGATGTTTTTAAAGTCAGTTTTTGTTACGTTTTCGTCAGCAATTTTGACTTTGCTTTTGAAGTCATTATCCAATTTCTTATTATCCACCTAGAAACATATTACATGATCCAGATACAAATATTAGCTACAATTTTATTACATGTATTTATGAAGCTTTCAGCGTCCCTTTTAAATCTAGACTCTTATAGTTAAAGTGAAAAGTAATCCTTTTAATAATCTACCTAAAATAAATAAAAAAGATGCTATAAATATTCTTCAAAAACGAATTGGTAAAAATAAACTTTCAGTAGAGTATTATAAAGCAGTATTTCATTTGGCTAATTTCCCCTGTGAAGAGTCAGAAATTGCACTTATTAACTTTATTAAACTTGATAATGAACAACTTGAATTTAGAATAGCTAGAAGAAAGGCTATAGAGGTACTTACCCTCTTTGATTGTAAAAAAGCCATACCAATAATTGCGGGTTATTTAGAAAATGATGATGAATATCTTGTCGAGGTAGCTATTTGGTCACTAGGCAAACTTAAATGTAATGATATTAATATAATTAATAAGATTTGTTCGATCTTATATAAGCAATTTAATAACAAAAGAGTAGTAATACAAACATTAACCAACCTAGGAGTTAAAAATGAAATAGAAAAGATTAGATCGTTATCGAAAGATAAGCAATCGTCTTACGGTCTTAAAGGTGCATCACTCGCTGCATTAATAAGGCTGTCAGGTGAAAAGGATAAACTTAGTGAATTGAAGGATTTTTTGAGCTTATCTAATCAGAATGATAGACATTGTGCAGTTCAGGATATTATTAATTCTGGCTATGTATCTGTTATCCCCTATTTAATACCTGCACCCATTTCGCCCTCTTTTAAAATAAAAGCAATAGATTCTCTTTGGAGTAATGAATTATTATTTAGTGAAAATGTAAATTTACTTGATTCCCTTGATTCTATTATCTTTGATAATCCGAAAAATATAAATACCTTAAAAATCAAAAACTTTAAAACAGATATTAAGTTTTTAATTGATCAACTTTTTCATACAGATTTCAACCGATGTTATCAGTCAATGAAAGAATTAGAAAAATACCCTTTAGATGAGGTTCTTTATAATTTAAATTTGAATTGGGATAGGGCTAAAGTTGATTATGGAGCTATATATTTTTTTATTAATGCATACAAAAATATTTTGGAAAATGGATTTCAGGATCAATTAATCTTAGAGAAAGTTGATTTTCTAATGTCAGATTATTGGTCTGACTATATGAAGTTCAAATCCTCTGTAATACAAGTTTATAGTTACTTGAATGTGAATCGGTTCTATAATGATTTGAATCGTTTTTCAGATGAGAGATTAACACCTTTCTGGAAAAATAGGTATACAGCTTTGCTTGTATTGCAAAGAGATAAAAACGATATAGATAAAGAGTCTGCTAAGTTTTTTTTAAATGATAGTCATAGATTTGTAAGATTAAAGGCTAAACAAATTTGTTTTAATTAGATTACTCCTTTAAATATGATAAATAAATTTTATACCCAATCGCTTTCAATAAATTTATCAAAATTTTTTACTTTTTTAAATACTAGTGGCCCAAATTTTGATCCCCAAATTTTTTTATCAGTTTCTTGTTCATACCCAGTATCTTCTGAAATAAGCATGTACTTGTTTAGCTTAACTTTGCTTTTAAGGTATGTTAATTTTCCATCTTTTTGTATATAGCAGGTTGCTCCTGGTTCAATATAACCTATAAAATTTCCTGGATTATTCTCTCTAAAATGCATATCACATCCCTTCTTTTCATGTAATCTATATTTTGAGATTTGATTTAAAATAGATATATCTAATCCCCCGCCAGTTAATCTTTCTTTATTCTCAACATAATGATTACTAAAAATATAAATATCTTTTTTCTGTGATAATTTATTTATACTTTGTTTATATGGATTCCATATATCATGTTGATATCTTTGCTCTGAGTAAAATGCATAGCATTTAAAGTCCTTAAAAAATAGTGGCCGAATATGTATTTGGATATGTGCAAATTCCTTTGGGTTTTTTAAAGCTTGATCTTTATTACTAAATATACCTGAAATTATTTTGGCAAATTCTAAAATAGGTTTATTATTCATCTTCTCAATTATAATTTATTTTTTATATAACGGATTTCAGATGCATATGATGTTTGTAAGATTGCTTGTGAATGACTTGCTCTTGTTACAGAGGATCTGCTTCTTACATTATTTGATATAAACCATATTCTTTCTTCTGTTGAAATATCATTATAGTTTGAATAAATAATTAGAGTTCCGTCATTAAGAAGTTTATATAATGATATTAATCGTATATTTTCAGTATAGCCCTGACTTCTAATTATCTTTCCTTCTGTTTTCGAAAACTCTATTGGAATTAATATACTTTCACCTGACGAGCTTTCTTTCCTTTTCTCGTCTTCCCAGTCACTGTTAGCTTCCCAATTGATTAGGAATGCTGTCTTTACTTGATCAGCAGTTATTAAATTATCTTTTATTAACTTAACAACTTTAGAATCATTTAGTTCCGTAGGGATTATTGTGATTCTGCTTCTGATTTCTTCGAATTCTTGAAAGGCCAATGAATGCCCACTTCTCATAGAATTCCATTCTCCAACGCTTTTTAAGAAAAATTCTTCAATTTTCATTTTTTCTATAAAATTCGTTAAATAATTTTTTAGTAAATCAAATGATTTCACAAATGTCGCTTATTGCGAAAGCTTTTGTTATTGCCGATGTCTGCAGAAAACTTTGTGTTTTAAGGCCAATTGGTGAATTCCAGGATCTAATATATGGAACTATGTCATCACCAAAATTAACTTTATATTCTTCAGAATCTATCAACCAATCTATATGCTTCTTAAATCCTAGTTTATTTAACAAATAAGAACTCTCAATAACTTCTTTTTGATTAATTATAGGTCTGCCGAGTATATGCTTGTATCTTAGCCTTATTGATTTATATTGACTTACATTGTCAAAGTAATTGTGTTGATAAAAACTTGATTTACATATCTGCCTTGTAAATTCTTTTATTGTTATGTCTCCATTCCTTAGCCTTCTTTCATAATCAATTGGCCTTTCCGATTCCATTACAAACTTGTTCCCAAAAATATGCCTGTATAGTTCATTTATAGCTATTAACAATGTATCATCATCGTACGGAGCGAATTCTAAATTTTCATTTATTTTTAATTTTTTAAGTTTAGTATTATTTCCTTTATATTTATAAGAATCAAATTTTTCCATTTTGAATGCCTGCATAGCTCTATTATTAAATAAATCAGCATTTAATTGAAGTTTTGTTTTAGAACTCGTAGTGAATTTTTCTTTATAGCCTGGCATGCATGCACCTTTACTATGCAAAGTGTATGTTATTTTATTGCTCCCAGAGACTCTGCTCTTATTATATTTAATCGGTTTTTCATTTATACTTTCGGCGCCAATCCTAAATGCTTTATAAGGGATATTTAACATCTTAAATATTCAAAGTAATTCCATTCTAACCGTCCATCTCTGCTAAAAATAAACTTTCCATACTTACTGACGTTTCTTCTCTAAATCTCTTAACACTCACTTTGTTTAAAACTAGTATTGCTAATGCTGTTACTAAGATTTCTAGAAGAAATACAAATGAAAAAGCTAAAAATGGGTTTTCAGGACCACTCAAAATACGACCTAAATCAAGCAAACCACCTCCAAAAATCTTACCCATAGCTCTTGATAAGGCTTGTGCTAATCCCCATACACCAACAAGGGTCCCAGCCATTTTGGGAATTGTTAAATCAAGCATTAATGATAAGGCGCTATTGGTTGCGATTCCAGCAGCCAATCCGAAAATCACTAGAACTCCAAATAATCCATTTGAATTAGCTGTTGTACCGGATAGAATTAATAAAATAAGTGAGATTAATATCAACCAGCAACCTAATCTAGATGTCGCTAATTTACCTAGTTTAGGAGTAACCCAAAGTCCGCCAATTAATAGCCCTACTAGAGTACCAACTCCCCAGAATGCATTCAAAAGCGTAGTTTTTGATATTGGTAGATTAAATACTTCGGCTCCATAGCTTTCAAGAATCGGATCTTGTAAAAAGAGCCCTAATGTGTAAAGTATTAAAAAAGTGAAGAATATTTTTATTTGTTTACTTGATGTTATTAATTCTAGTGATTTTTTTAATCCAATTTCGTTATTTTGAGTGTTCAAATTATTAGAGAAAGATTTACTTTGACTGGGTTCAATATTCCAACATGCAAATATTGTAATACAAAAAACTATTCCACTTACCCACAGCATGAATTTTGTTAGTACTGCTTCAAGAACAATTGGATCACTTACTCCATCAAGTCCTTTTGTTGCAATTGAAATAGATATAGCTCCAATAACGATTCCTATGGTCAACATGCACCAAATTATTCCAACGGCTTGAGGTCTTTTCTCTTCGGTTGTTAAATCAATTACTAGCGCTAGATAGGGTGTTGTGGCCATTGATACAGCAAGACCATAAAGAGAAAAAAGAATACATAAACCTATAGAGCAGGCGGCGATGGGTAAAAAATCTCCTTTTGACAATGCTTTTTCGGTGATAAAGATAAAAGGCACGGAAACTATTGCCATGCAGCAAAAACCTAATGCTCCTAAAAGAATGTAAGGGGTCCTTTTTTGTCCATTTATAGGCCATCTATCAGAAATATTTCCAAAAAACACTCTGGATGGGGCCATCAATTGTTCAAATGCTAGTCCCCCGCCGACAAGAAGAGCTGGAAAAGCTAATTCTGAGATCATTATACGATTAAGCATTCCAGCAAAAATTACGGCTAAACATCCCAAGCATCCTTGAAACAAGCTATATCTTGCAAGGCTTATGAGAGACAAGCTCTTTTTCTTACTCAAAGCAAACTCCTAGATCAGGTTGAATAGATCTTTAAATATGTCCAAATTAATTATGCTCTTTAATGCGTACTTATTTTCATTACTGTATAAAGATTTACTTGATGGATAATTAAACTAATTCAAGTTATTATTATAGAGAGTAAAATGATCTATTTTATTTAAGAACCTATTTCTAAATTTTGATAGATTATAATATTCTTAATTTAAATATATATCCTGATAGATTTTTGAAAAGAATTTAATAATTAAACTTTTTAGCTTGTGCTTGGAAGTTCAAGATGATATTTTATAAATTATAATTTCACTGAATAATTAACTATTCATAAGTAACCAATTGGATTCTTGTATTGCCAATTCCATGCATCTCGACATATATCTTCAATACTTCGCTTAGCTTCCCATTGCAAATATTTTAATGCTTGCGAGGGATCTGCTAATGATATGGCTGAGTCGCCTTCTCTTCTTTTACCAATCTCATAAGGGATTTTAATACCATTAGTAACCTCAAAGATATGAATTAATTTTAAAACGCTTGTCCCTTTGCCACTGCCTAGATTCATTATTAAAAGCTGTGGCTTTGAGCTTAAAAGTATATCTAGAGCAGCTTTATGACCTTCAGCAATATCCATTACATGCACATAGTCGCGAATACCAGTCCCGTCAGGTGTTGGCCAGTCGTTCCCAAAGACTGTTAAAGACTTATTTCTTCCTATTCCTACTTGATTAATTAATGGAAGTAAATTATTCGGAATATTCTTCGGATTCTCACCAATCTCTCCGCTTGGATGAGCTCCGGCTGGATTGAAATAGCGTAAGCATGCAATTCTCCAGCCTTTAGAGCTATTTTGTTGCGCAGATGCGGTTGATTGGCATCCACCAATATCTGCAAGCATCTTTTCTATTGTTGCTTTCGTTATTCCATATGGGTTAATTGGTGAAATTGGATCAGTTTCGATTAAGGCAGCTTCGTTTTTTGGTCTATAAACTGTAGCGCTACTGCTGAAAACGATATTTCTACACGAATTTTTTACCATTACCTTAAGTAAAGTAATGGTCCCTCCTACATTATTGTCCCAATAATCTAAGGATTTTTCAAAAGACTCTCCAACTGCTTTTAATCCAGCAAAATGTATAACTGAGTTGATCCTTTCTCCATTCCTTTTTGAGGTTGAAAAAACATTATCTAATAGAGAGAAATCACGAACGTCTCCATCAATTATTGATATTCTTTCCTGAGCTTCCTTTTTGGAGAGGGAACTTAACTTTGCAACTCGACTTAATGCTATTGGCGAGCTGTTAGAGAAATTATCCAACAAATATAATTTGTACCCAGCATTTAAGAGCACAAGAGTTGTATGAGAACCAATAAAACCTGCAGCTCCTGTTACTAGAATACATTTCATTATAAAAAAGAGAAAATCACGTTTTAAACTTTTTCTTTTTTTATTTTAACTCTTGAAAGAGCTTTTTAAATTTTAATAAGTAGCTATTTTATTTATGGATATTAATTTATAATTTTTTAAAATTTAAAATAAAAAAAATTTTCTTTATATTATAAGTAAATTAATAAGTGTTATAGTGAACAGTAAATCTTTGATTTCTTAAAAGTATAAAAAACTCATGGATTCAAACGAAAATATTGAAGCAATTCTAGTCACTGGTGCAGCAGGTTTTATTGGAGCATCTGTTGTGAAATCGCTTCTTAGCTTGGATTTTAATGTCATTGGAATTGATAATATAAACGATTATTATTCAACATCACTAAAAAGATCAAGAATTAATGAAATTGAGAAAGTAGCTAAGAAAAATGGTAAATGGTTTTTTTTTGAAATCTCAATTGAAGATAATGAATCCTTATCAGATATAATTAATAGATATAGTCCTAATATTGTTATTAATCTTGCTGCTCAAGCAGGTGTTCGCTATTCAATAATTAATCCTTCTGCATATATTCAAAGTAATTTAGTTGGTTTTTCAAATATACTTGAGTGTTGTAGGAAAAGTAAAATTTCTCATTTAATTTACGCTTCAAGTAGTTCTGTTTATGGTGGTAATAAAAATCTTCCTTTCTATGAAGAACAAGCTGTGAATCATCCAGTAAGTTTGTATGCGGCAACAAAAAAATCTAATGAATTAATGGCTCATACTTATAGTCATCTATATGGTTTGCCTACAACTGGACTTCGATTTTTTACCGTTTATGGACCATGGGGAAGACCAGATATGGCCCCAATGATTTTTGCAAGATCTATATTAAAAAATGAGCCTATAAAGGTATTTAATTTTGGTGAAATGCAAAGAGACTTCACTTATATTGATGACGTGGTAGAGGGGATAATCCGTTGCTGTTATAAGAAGGCTAGTAAAGATGATAATTTTAATCCACTTAATCCTAACCCTTCAACCTCGTCAGCCCCTTATAGGATTTTTAATATAGGGAATTCTACTCCAATACGTCTTACTTATTTCATTGAACTATTAGAGGAAAATTTAGGAAAGAAAGCGATCAAAGATTTGCAACCTATCCAGCCTGGTGATGTAGTTGCTACTGCTGCAAAAATGGATTTGCTTAGTTCATGGATAAACTATCAACCCTCAACATCTATAGAAAAAGGAATTCGCTTGTTTTCTAAATGGTATTTAGATTATTACGAAAGTATCTCTGAAATTTAATTTTTTTTGATTAATAGATATCTATTATAGCCCCAGTAACTTTATTCTAAATGCAGCTATATTTCGCGCCTCGATTGGATTCTCAATAAGAAAAGGATGATTCTGAATCTTATCAAAAGCGATTTCAATTTTTTCTTCTATATTTAATTGTTTATTTTTGTCGAAATCACAATTATTCCAGGCGGAATCAAATGCCATGGCAAAACTGTCAGCATTGTTATATGTAATCCCATTAGAAGGTTCTAAGCTCATACGAAATTAATGAAATGGTGAATTAATTAGCTGATTTAATAATAATATTAAAAAATAAAATAATAGTAGCTTTATTTTTATAATTTATTTAATCATTACCTACCTGTGAAAAAGCAGGCATTTTATTAATACTAATATTACAGTATATTTAAAAAAATCGGGAAAGTTTTGAAGTGAAAGATCCAAATATCTTTAGTGGAATGTATCAATTCTGGGTTTGTAAAGCTAAAATTGTATATTTCAAGAGAATGCAAATCTTTTGATTGTTTAGAGAAATCTGATTTTCTACGATTTTTCTGTAGATATAGTAAATAGATTAAAAGGGAAATCTGTTGGGAACCAACCTCCGAAAACCTTGTCTCAATTAATATTGATTAGCAAAGAAATCCCGTGATAAATACCAAGAATGAAATTGACACTAATAAATAGGCCTATCCGTTACGCCTGTTCAATAGTTCCAACCCAATATATTCCTCGTAATCCCTTTCCCTCACTCAACCAGTCTTTCCTCAATCCTTGCAGGAAAAGTGTCGGAGACGTGTTTGATATTTTTTATTTCCGTTTGAGAAATTGAGTTAGAGCTGGAGTAGATCATATTACAGCCTGTTCTGGTTTATTGATTTTTCTTCTTGTCCTAAATTTCTATGTACAGAAATTGTAAAAGACTAAGTTTAAAGTCAATCCACAGTAACTATATAGTTACCCTAAATCTTATAATTCATTTAGTTTAGAGACTTAAACTAATCTAAAACCGACATTGAAACGCTAACACGAGTAAGAAAAAAGAATCTGTGAAAGAAGAACAAGGAAAAAAGAAATTCAATGAAGTCAAATCATTCCCAGTGCCATTTGCTTTAGGTGAAATTAATGAAAAAATTACTATTTCTACTAATTCCAATACTCAAATATCTAAAGAACAAATAATAAATCAAGCATTTAAGTTTCATTCACAAGGAAACATTTCGGAAGCATCAAAATATTATCAATATTTCATTAATCAAGGCTTTAAAAATTATAGGGTTTTCTCAAATTATGGAGTCATATTACAAAATCTTGGCAACTTAGAAGAAGCAGAAATATCCACTCGCAAAGCAATTCAACTTAATCCTAATTTTTCTGATGCTTATTTAAATCTTGGAAGTATATTGAAAGATCTTGGTAAATTACAAGAAGCAGAAGTATCTACTCGTAAAGCAATTGAACTTAATCCTGACTTGGCAATCGCACATTCCAATCTGGGAAACTTATTGATGGATCTTGGACAATTACAAGAAGCAGAAGTATCTACTCGTAAAGCAATTGAACTTAATCCAAATCTCGCAAATGCCTGTTTTAATCTTGGAGAAATATTAAGGGATTTGGGTAAACTTGAAGAAGCAAGAATCTATTCTAAAAAGGCAGTTGAATTGAAGCCTGAAGAGGAAAAATTTGTTCTTGAGTTGGCAAGAAATTTATATAATCAAAAAAAATATGAGTTATCATTAGAATATCTAATTAAAAATAATTCCAATTCTTCTCAAACTTTATATCTAGGTTGCTTACTATCTCTTGATCGAGAAAAAGATTTTAACGAGAAGTACAAAGAACTATTCGATAGCAAGGCTTGTAATGCTGAGATTGGAGCTATCGTTGAACATGCCAATATCATTTACCGGAAAAAGTATAAATCACCTTTCTGTAATGAAGCAATTAATTATGTATTTATAGAGAAAATCAATGAAGAACTTTTTTCTGAAAAACACTTAAGTGAACTAATTTCTTATAATAAAAAAAGTAAAAAGAAAAATAGATCTCAAGGACTTCTTAAGAACGGTATACAAACTTCGGGAAATTTATTTTCTTTAGACTATCCATTTATTCAATCAATAAAAAAAGCTTTAGAGATTAAGATTGAAAAATACAAGCAGAAATTCAAACATAGCGGTCAAGGTTTTATCAACAATTGGCCTGAAAACTATGAACTTCGTTCATGGATGATTAGCATGAATACAGGTGGCTTTCTAAAGCCACATAACCATGAATATGGATGGATTACCGGAAGTTTTTACCTTCAAATCCCGAAATATAATACTCATGATGACTCAGGCAATATAGCTTTTAGCTATCAAGGCCCAGGATATCCTATAAGAGATAATAATTTTAGTGTAACTGTTAAAGAAATAGCAACCAGAGATATTTGTATATTCCCTTCTTCTTTATTTCACCATACTATTCCATTTGAAAGCACAGAAGAGAGGGTATGTTTTGTTTTTGATTTAATACAAAAATAATAATTTTCAACTTTCTTCTTGAAACTACTTAATTCAATCGATCACTTAAAAAAAACTTTTTCATAAACTAACTTAAAAAATTAACGACAAATGTTTTATATGCCAACAGAAAATTTAATTTTTGTTTAAAATAAATTATAACTACATAACTAATTTTGCCAGATATAAACGACATTTTGGTCTTATTTATTGTTATCTTCTTGGTCTTAATTAACTGCCTTCGAAGAAATCGATAGTAAATTAGTAATGAAATTATTAAATTCCTATAAAGTCAAATTTTATTTCTTACAAATTCCTTTCAAGTTATAATGAGCATTTTATTTTAATTTTGAGGAATTTAAAAATCATGAATCTCTAAGAGTTGTTCCTAACCTCAATGCTAAAACCCCCGCAAATATCACCATTAGAAATGAAATACCTGCTAGATCAGGTGAGTTTATGCTCAGACCGGAGGAGAAATCCACATTTGATAAATCAAATGTGCTTTGAACTCCAAGTAAAAGTGTCATCATCTCTTAATTACTATATTTCTATGCTAACTCAAGATTGAAATGATCTTTTATTTTTTGAGCTTTCAGTCTCTTTTCTTATGCAAATTTGTAATAAAACGCTTTTTTCAAATTAATTCA
>QCJB01000016.1 GCA_003216295.1 Prochlorococcus sp. AG-402-P16
TAACGGTTAGGGTCATTTAAGAGAGGCTTTTTGTCTCTATGTCTTATGGGGATTGAGGTATGGTTAAGAAGTCATCTTCGATTACAAAATCCAGTTCTAATTGGTTGTGGAGGTGGGCAGAACCTGAAACAGAGCTTTCAGTAATTCCAAAATCAAAAACAAAGCGTTTAGCTCAACAAGCAAAGTTGGCAAATGTTGATGCTGAAAGAGCTGTTAGCAGGGCCTATCAGATTGAATTATCTAGGACGAAAGCAATTGGGGAAGCAATGTTTAAATCTGGCAAAGCATTACGATTTACCCTTTCGAGTTCTGGAAGGCAGCTATTACTAAGGACTCGGGCCGCCAGAAGACAGTTCGAGCCAGGTTTTAGGAATAAAAATTAAATTTCCAATTGATGAAAATTTTATAAAAATAAGAATACTCTTTTGAATTCATATTGATTTTTCCTTTAGTCAGTATTAAATACTAATACTTAACAAACGCCTAAAAAACAATGCAGCTTTATGTAGTCACCTGGAAATTTGAATCTTCTGAAGATCAAGTTTATTCATCGGAAGCATTCGTAGATTATGTTGAAAGTGGCAAATCTCAAGATTTTATTGATGGTTACGAAAGACTTGCATGGGCTCATACTCCTCAAGATGGAACAGGTGTGATAATTTGCAGGGCTTCAAGTGCTTCAATTCTTTTCAAAGTTTTTGGATCTTGGAGAGATAAATATGGAATGACATGGGAGTATAAACCTGCTTTAAGTACTGAAGAATTTGTTGCTTTAATTAAGGAAAAATAGATTTTTTTCATTTTTAGAAATATGTCTTTAAATTCCTTAAAATAAACTTCTGTCTAAATAACACAAATCACTTAGCTCTTCAACTTATTCTTATTTTTAATTTATTCAACACTTAATGCTAGTTCATTGCTTCTTTGCTTTAACTGCTAGTGAAATGGGCCTCAGTCCCTTAATAGTAGGTTTGATTTTAGTTTCATCAGTTGTTTTTATTGTGGGGTTTACAAAAAGCTCCAGAGAGAATGAGTATAAAAAGTTGATGGATTCATTTATTCAGACAAAAGATGAATCTGATTGAGGTTTATTTATTCAGATTAGTAAGAAGATTTTCTTGAAAATATAAATTCTCATATTCAATAAGGCAGGATGGTATTAGCGTAGTTTTGAATTTGAGCACTTTTTTAGGAAAAGAGAGATTTCTCTCTCCCTCTCGTGATGTTCTTGCTGGACTTGTTGTTGCCTTTGCAATGATTCCAGAGGCCATAGCCTTTTCTGGTATTGCGGGAGTTGATCCAAGAGTCGGGTTGTTTGGAGCGTTTCTACTTTCAATTACCCTTGCAATATTTGGCGGGAGAATGGCCATGATTACTTCCGTCACTGGCTCGACTGCTCTTTTGATGACTGGAATTGTTCAACAGGGAGAAATTATTACTCCTGGACTTGGTCTGCAATATCTTTTAGCAGCTGGCTTGCTTACAGGTATTCTTCAGATCGCTTGGGGGTATTTAAGGCTTGCGCATCAAATGAGGTTTGTGCCACAGCCTGTGATGGATGGCTTTGTGAATGGACTGGCCATTTTGATTTTCTTAGCTCAGTTACCTCATTTGGGGGTCGATTTTGGTCATTCGGGAACAGTTGTAATGGCTAAACAACTTCCTGCTGTTTGGGGCTTGACCATTCTGACTCTATTAATAATATATTTGCTCCCAAGAATTTCTAAGGTCTTACCCTCGGCATTGGTTGCAATCTTTCTATGCACTGCAATTTCAATTGGTTTTAACTTAGATGTGCCGACAGTATCTAATCTAGGAATTCTTCCAAGTGGTTTGCCCTCTTTTGGTTTTCCTAAAGTTCCATTTAATCTTGAAACGCTTGGTTTAATACTGCCAACAGCTTTGGCGATTTCTTTGGTAGGCCTGATGGAGACATTTCTCACTCAAGATATTCTTGATGATTTGACCGACAAAAGTACAAATAAAAATGTTGAGGCAAGAGGGCAAGGCATCGGAAATATTGTTAGTTCTCTTTTCGGAGGAATGGCTGGGTGCGCCTTGGTTGGACAATCGGTTATGAATGTTGGATATGGAGGAAGAACTCGCCTCTCAACATTAAGCTCTGGGATTTGTTTAATAGCAATGATTCTTGCTGCAAAAAATTGGGTTAATCAAATTCCAATGGCAACACTAGTAGGAGTAATGATAATGATTGCAATAAATACTGCTAATTGGCTCTCTATTAAAGATATACGTCGTATTCCTAGAAGCGATAGTTCAGTTATGGTATTAACTGTATTTGTGACTGTAATTACACATAATCTAGCTTTAGGACTTCTTTCAGGTGTTGGACTTGCGGCACTATTATTTAGTAGAAAGGTTGCAAAAGTTATTAAGGTTGAAAGCTCATTAAATGGGGATAACCATAGGATATATAAAATCAAAGGACAATTATTTTTTGTTAGCAGTATTTACTTTAGACAGGGTTTTGAATTACATGAACATCCAAAAAAAGTAACTATTGATATGGATGAAGCTCATATTTGGGATCAAAGCGGAGTAACCGTTCTTGATCAAGTAATAAGAAGAATTAAGCTAGGCGGTACTGAAGTAGAAGTGATTAATTTAAATGATGAAAGCTTGAATTTGTTTTCTCGAATTGGACAAGCAACCGAAGCAGGTGGAAGAGGCGGGGAACTTAAATCAGCTCACTAAAATTAATTAGTACTTATTATTTGAAGTTTTTGCAGATTTTTTTTAATAGCTTGTATGAAAGGCTTATAGGGATTCATTTCCATTTTTAAGTTTTTTATTTTTAGATTAAATTGAATGTATAAGCTAAAGCTACATCTGATCAACCCTTATAATAGATAATAATAAAAAGAATAAGTTTTTCTTATGCTGCCAGGTGACTATTGCATCTGCAAGATAAATGTTTTTTTATATTTGAAAATAGCTATAAAAAATAAATTCCACCAAGTGCAGAGCGACTTAATGGAATTAGAATTTTAAATTTTTTCAATTCAAGGGTATAGACCTGAAAATCTAAAACCCTTTGAATTGGAATTGTGGAATCTAGCTAATTAAATTTTGGGTCTAATTAGTTTCTACGCTTCAGAATCAAATTTCGATAGATTTGGTCCTGCTATTACACCAACTAATCCAAAAAGGACTAAGGAAACAACACCGACAATAGTCGCTGAGAGGCTTCCGCCTCCTAAGGCAAAGGTTAAGAATGTTAAATGAGTCATTTTTTTAGTGATTCAGGTATCTATGTAAACCCAAAACTGCCCAAAATTACTGAATTTGTTGCAGGTTGAAAAATTCAGAAACTTTTGTAGACAACTTTTATGAATTAAGCAGTGGGAAAATTATTGGGAAAAACTGTAGCCAGATCGTCTTTAGTAGCATTAGTTTCGCCCTTTAACCAGTCTCTGACACCGTTTGGCTTAACTTTTTGGGCATTGCGAGCCGCAAAAATGATGACATGAAATGGGATTACTATTGCAAAAAAGAAAAAATGAAGTAAATACAAATCCCAAGGGATACCTTGGTAGCCATAATCGGGAAAAAATATTGCAGTAAGAAAGGGTAGAACCATTTTTCGAATTTTTAGTGACTTAATTATTATCCATAAATGATCAATTTTTACGAGAAAGCTAAATATTTTAACTTCTAGAAATGCTAAGGACTTTTTATTAAATTTATAAAATTTGATTTTAGTTATTGAATAGAAGCTTTAAGAGTCCTTAGTTAGGGACTCTTAAAATTAAGATGCTCAGTATTATGAAAACTTAGTTTATGATCAGAAAGATTTTATCTATATCTCATATAGATCTCTTCTCCAAAAAGCCATTATGGGAATTGAACCAGATGTTTGATCATAAACACAGTAACTCAGTAGTTTTAATTACATATATTTTGACTCGGTGCTTGTTATCGAATAAAGCATTGATTTATGAGATATTGATTTGACATATTAAAAATACAAAAAATTATATAAAAAATTCATTTAATTAATAAAACTCTCTATAAACCTAACAAGTTTAAAACTCAAATATATACTGACTATTATCCATATAGGTAGAATTATGTTCCATGCTTTTTGATGCTTTAGAAGAATAATCTTGTCGAGAAGATAAGCTCCCGAGATAGGGATAGAAACTAATAATGTCATTTTAAAAAACACTTCAAGGAAGGCCAAAGCAGCTATGGGATTTATGAGCCATGCGATTAATATTCCACTTAGTAAGTATCCACCATATTGACCTAGCTTTCTTATCATTTTATTTCTTGCAGGTAATTTAAATAGATTAGCTCATTTTTTGATCCTTTTTTGGAATCAATCCTAAAATTTCTTTTTTAGATAATTTTTCTGGTTTTAGGATTATTAGTTGATTCTAAAGATACACTTTCACAAGGTTTCTCTAGTTACTACTTATATTATTTATATATAAGTTTAACAATCACTAATCCTATAAATACTTATTAAATAGTATGAGCTAATATCAAAATATCACAATTTAGTTTTTTGTATTAGTTAAATTAAATTATAATCAACTGTAAATATGAGAATGAATAAAATAATTTAATCTTTAGGATATAATCTTTCAATAGCATCGATTTGATTTTTTTTCTTTTTTTTGTTTTTCTTTCTTTCATTTAATCTACTAACTAATATTCCTGGAATAAACCAAATAACAGTTATTATTGCAAAAATAAAAATAGGGTTATTTATTGTCATATCAAGCAAGCTATTCCTAATTGATAGGAAGCTATTTATAGTTAATAATAATAGATAGACCATTTAACATAACAAATCAGATTCATTATAATTAAAATCATTGATTACGTCTTAATGATTTAACCTTTGGAGATTTACGCTGTAACATCATTAGGAAAGATTTTAGTCTAATCCTTTGCTAGATTGCTCTTCAAGATATATTTTTGATTCATCAGCAATTTTCTTCAAAAAGTTGTTATTCTTCTCAAGTTTTGATCCTTCTCCTTTTTGAGTGTATTTTATTTTTATGTCTTTACCTGACCAAGCAGCTAGATCTTTAAATAGATTTCTTTTTGCTGAATAAAAAAACTTTCTTCCAATTACTAGTATAGCTAATATAAGTATGGAAAATAAGAAAAATATTAGCATTGTAAAATCCTCTAATATTTATAATTATAGCTTAAAAGTATTTTATTATAAATATAAAAATTATATTTATAGATAACTTATTATTCTTTCGTTTGCATTGAAAACTCTTAATATATTTCAGCTTGCTGAGCCCGGAGATCGTCTGTTATCTTTTACATATTTAGAATTCTATTCAAAAATTGCCATATCTTTACTTTTTTGCTAAAAATGTATATTAATTAATTTGTCTTTCTGGTAATGTTTTCGTGGCTTTGGCATAACAGATTTTTGTATGTATTATCTAATTTGGTTGTTATACCTGCTATTTTTATTCCTAATATTGAATTGCTATCAAATATTTCATTTGCGATTTCTTTATTTACTTTATATAGAGATAATTTATTTTTATTAGCATTGGTCTGCTTAGCTTTTGTTCTTAAAAACAATATAAATTATCGATTCGCACTGATGATTAAACTTAAGGGTGAGGATTTATCTAAGTCAGATTCTGATTGTGTATACTTATTTGCTTGGTGTACTTTGTTTAGATATTTTCTTATTTTAATGGCAGTAAATCAAATATATTTATATTTTAAATAATATTTTTATTTAACTTATTTATCAAATAGGTTAAATAGAGTTTTTCTTTTCTTTTTGTTAGATGGACTAATCATGCCATTTTTTCCATTTAATCGTTTCTTTATATCACGTATGATCTCATCACTTTTCTCTTTCTTATCGTCAGGATCTAAGGATGCATACCAATTCTCTAGATTCCATGACTGATGCCCATTGCGATCAATCTCAACACTCACAAAACCTTCTTTACCTGAAAAGTAATAGACTCCCTCTGAAAGCTGTTCGAAATCAAACTCCTCATCACGCTTAGTTCTTATGAAATCCATCATTTTATGTAACTTTCTCCTATTCACTTATCATATGGGGTTTTGATTGGCTGTGTTTTTTACATTTCTTTTTGCGACATATCAAATAATTAAGCTATAAATCTGACTTTTGGTTTTTTTATAATTTTTTTTAATCAAAATATTTAGGAATTATTATTTTTAGTTGCCTTTAGGCTATCTACTAGGAATCATGAAAAAAATACACAAATTAAATGTGCCCTTTCAGCAAAGAATTCTCTCTTCTTGCCAAAACTTTTGAGTACTCAGATTACCTCGAAGACTCAGATTGGAAATTTCAAAAATATAACTTGGTCAATGCAACTGGATACTCGGATCTTTTGGAAGATACTGAATGGGGCACACGATCAGATGATTTAACTATTGCTTAATAAGGTTTGGATTTTTAATTACTTTTTAGTTGTAATCTGCAATTGTTATTTCAGAAATGAATTCTTTGCTTATCCATTCAAGTTGATGATCTTCATTTGAGCTTCTTCCTAAAATAATTATTGGTATCTGTATTTCTTTATTTTCAACAATTTTTCTATATTCAATAATTAGATCTGCATATTTTTTAAATGTCCATCCGTTGTTTCCTTTTGTTTTCCATTTTGATGAGTTTCTAAGTGATCGATGGAAATCCTCAATCCCGAACTCGTGCCAGCACTCTTGAATTGCCTGTAGTTGCTCATAGCCTTCTTTTAGTAATTTTTCATATTTAATTATTTCTGGAGCTTCTTCTGAGTTGTCTGGCTGGAGTTCCTTTGCTAAATCATACAATGTAATTTTTTTAAGCCTGAACCAATCTCTATCAAAAAGAAAAACTGGAAAATTTAAAGACCATTTTTTTTCTAACAAACTTATATAAGAAGTTCTAAATTCATTCTTGTGTTTTTTTAGAAACTTATAACTTTTTTTCATCAATAACTCCTCTTATGTAATTACCTTTTTGTTTTAAGTTTTAGAATAAGGTAAAGGTTGGAAAATTAAAGTCAAGATCTAGCTTTACTTATTATATTATGTTAAATATGTTCTATGGCATTTAATGACTAACGGTAATAAGCGACCATCCTGGCTTAACTGGGTTTATCTTGGAATTTTTTTATATTCTTCTTATTTTCTGTTTAATTATTGGTCCGTAATTTTAGAAAAATAGAACTTTTTATAAAACTGTATTGATAATTGGTATGTCTAAGTCTAAATATATTTTTTTCTAAATCTTTATATTAATAAATCTACTTGTAAATTAATGACTCTTGATTAGGCTTTAATTATTGGACTAACTTTGTTTAGTGAATTTGTTCATTTAGAAATACAATACTTTATCCAGCGAAAACTGGTAAACCAATTGTTGCAGTGCTTATTAGAGCTCCAGCAAAAAGAAGGAAAGGTAGAAGAGGGTATTTTTCAATCATTAGAGAATTAGATACAAATTACGTATAGGTATTTATACCACATTAGGTATTTATGCTCCAACCTGGGCTGAATATTGTCATAATTGCTTGTTCGTTCATTCGAGGTGTAGTTCGACTTTTTACGTCCTCTATTGCCTTTTTGTAGTATCTATATTTTCTTTGGTGATCACTAAAAACTTTAATCACTCTCCATTGGTCGATTGGGAATCTATTTCTAACTTCTTCTGCTAATGTTTTTTCATCATGGTTCAAATTTTTTTTTTTAAGTTTGTACTCGACATTTATCCATTCGAAAAGGATTTCTAAATCGCAAGAAATTTCCCCATTTAGAATCCATTTTTTGATAAATTTTTCATCTCCAATTTCTATTACAAAGCATTTCTCTGGTGGTGGTAGCTTGATTTCGTGTAACAGCTCAGCAAAGTTTGGTATCAGTCTCACTTGAGAACTTACTAAGTCAGTATTTTTATTATGAATGCTTTTTTTTCTTTTCGCGTGAATCTACTATATTAATTTTATTTATTGGTTAACTGTATTAAGTAAATCATATAGTTTTTGCAAATAAAATAAAAAACTTTTATAGAAAGAAGGCAGTTTAAAATCAAATAAAAAAACTGCCTACACTAGCTAATAAAAGAACTCGAAAGATTAATTTCTATTAAGTTCTTCGTCCTTTATTAATAACATCTTCCTATTCAATAAACACTAGTTATTTATCCTTATTTAGTTATTTTCGATTATTATTCTATTTTAATGCAATTAAAAGTCTTTCTCCTTTGTTTCGTGCTTCTAATCATAGTTTCTCTAATTTAAGATCTATTTTTGAATACTTTATTCTCCATAATTAAAATTTTACTACTAATTAAAGCTTTATCGGGTATTAAATATTGTTTAATAAAGAGAAAAAATAATTGATATTTTGTATGGTAGATAATTACAAGAAACTACTTATCATATTAGACCTAAGTTCCCAAAAGTAAAACCTACTCCACAAAAGAAAGCAAATTCAACCAGATCTCTACATCCTGATGGGATTTCATTTAAAGCAACGTTGATTCGTTGAGCCATTTGACCTTGTACTCGCAGGTAAGAAAAAAAGATAATAGAAAAAATTCTAAGTTGCGCGAAATTTAGTGAGATTTTTCCGAACTTTTATAATTTTTACTTATTTGATGATTTTTGAATTTGAGAAGTTGTTATCAAATCTCTATAAAATTGTCTTCTCTTCGAAGAGATTTTGGGATTTTCACCTATCCGTTGGGCTTTGTTTTTAATTTATAGACTCATTGATATTTTATTAGTTAAAGATTTTTCCTCGAATTTGGTCAAGAGATGGACCTCTTTGTTTTTCCTCTTTTGTTAGAGGAATCCAGTTCCAGTCACAGCTAACTGTAAGCAGGTAGCCTACGAGAACATGCCACATAAGTATTAAAAGAGGATGATCTAGATGAGGAGCCAAATGAAACTTAAAAAAATTATATTAGCCAATAGACTTAATTATCACGAGCAGACAATGAAAAAATGATGATTTATGCGTAGGCTTGACGACCTCGAAAAGAAAAATACTTTACATTTATTCACGCTACTGTTAACATAAGTTTACATTCTTAATTTTAATCATGACCCCTGAAGCAGAAAAGTTTAATGGATGGGCTGCAATGCTTGGATTTGTTGCGGCTTTTGGCGCATATGCCACTACTGGTCAGATTATTCCCGGAATTTTTTAGTATTTTTAAATAAAATAATCAACTAACAAAAGACTTGGTTTTTTTTAGCCAGTCTTTTTTTTTAATTAATTATAAGTTTACTTTATTTTTGATGGGCATCTTTTACGCCTATTCATTCAGGAGATATCAGGTTTTTAATCTATTTCTTCGATTACATTTTTTAGATTTTTAAGCTTTCATATTAAAGTGATCGCTTTGTAATGTTCAATATTTGAATGTTTTTTGATTCCACCCTATTAATAATTACCTCCTAAAACTTAAGGTTTTTTGTCGTGGTCTTAGCTAAGAAAGGTAGTCGGGTGGGTGGTTTGTGAACAGAACCTGAGACAAGCGAAAGTCCTTTTGGTAGGGCTTTTTAATGTAAAAATCTAAATAAGCGATAGCCAGTGACAAACGAGTGACAAATGCTCTTAATGATTCTATTTAATCCTTATTGAGTCAAGCTTTAGGGAATTTATATTTTCTTGGCAGCTATCAGGAGCTACAATTCTAGTCGTCGGGGCGTGGCGCAGCTTGGTAGCGCGGGTGCTTTGGGAGCACTAGGTCGCAGGTTCGAATCCTGTCGCCCCGATCAGTCAGAGACAGGTTTCCCAGCCTGTCTTTTTTTATGGCAAGACACAAATGGTCCCTCCTCGGTCCCTCTTGAGAATTGATTTGCTTGTTATAGCTTTATTTCTTGTTTTTCCAGCCGAACATCTCAGCCATTTTTCCAGTTGAAGCAAAATATCCAATTGCTCCAATAAATAACCCAAAAGCAATCAGATTTGGAACGATTCCACCAATAATCTGAGCTTCTCCAAAAGTAAGGAACGTAATCACAACAAAAACCCTGGCCCAGTTATCAGCGAAGTTCATTTATCCATCATGGCAAATGATGCTAGAAGAGGGAAATATACTTTTTGTGATCTGTTGTTAGTTGTTTTCATGTGATGTCTGATGTGACTAGATCAGCTAGAAAGGGTGTAAGTGAAAAGAAATTAGTGCGAAGATTTTTACCTCTTTTACTCACCGCTGGCATTCTTTCTCCAACAGCAGCCATGGCAGAAAGCACTTGGTTGATTCTTAGGTATGCATATATAACTACTTCTGGTGGCTCAGCTGCTCTTGAAAAAGTAAAAATGCCAAGCCTTAATCAATGCGAATTAATGGGAGCCAAATGGATGGGTACATCAAGGATAAAAAGAGAAACAGATAATTTTTATGGCAAGAAGTTAGTCTTTGGTTATGAGTGCTTAACAGGAGAATGATGCGTAGATTTTTACTCCTCCTCCTCTTTGTAATTTCTTTGCCAGCAGCAGCTATGGCAGAAGAAAGCACTTGGTTACTTGTGAGATATGGATGGCTTGGAGTAGGTGTAGCAGATGTTGACCTCGAGAAAATCACAATGGCAAATATGGACCAATGCGAATTAATGGGAGCTAAATGGATGAGTGCAAAAAGAATTAATCACGAAGCAAAAGACTATGTCCGTAATAGTAAGGATTTGCTTTTTGGTTATGAATGCCTGAAAGGAGCTGATAGTGCCTTAAAAAAGGCTGATAAGGCTGGAACTACTTGGTTAGTTGTTAGGTATGGGATATTGGACTCTTCTCGAACTACTGTTGCTCTCGAGAAAATTGAAATGTCAAACATCAATCAATGTGAATTAATGGGAGCTAAATGGATGGCTAGTAAAAGAATCGTTAGAGAAACAAAATCCTATATGAAAAACACAACGGTTTTTGGTTATGAGTGCTTAACAGGAGCATGATGCGTAAATTTTTACTCCCGTTACTAGCTGTACTTGCGTTACCTTCTACTGCTAATGCTGAGAAAGTTTGGTTGATTATTTTTGGAAGTCAGAATTTAAGCGATGGAGCAGGTTCATTTGAAAAAATTGAAATGGAAAATATGAATCAATGCGAATTATCAGGTGCAAAACTACTGGCAAGTGAGAGGCTTTCTTCTAGTAAAAATTTTGCTCTTGGATTTGAGTGCGTTAAAGGTAAATAAATGAAAAAAATTCTCAGAGCATTTCTAATAGCTTCTCTTTTAAGTTCTTCACCTTCAGCTAAAGCAGATTTTGGGGACGCTGATTTCCCAATGGGAATATTTGAAAATAGTCCAAAAAGTTATCATGATGCTTGGTGCAGATTTCTAAAAAATAAATGTCGTGTTCGTTTTCAAGGTCAAGCAATGTGGGTCGAAGGACAAGGCGGTATTTATAGGAATCAATTTATCCGCTATAGATTTGACACTGAAGGAAGAGAAAATTACAACTACATCACTTATCGGACAAAAAAAGGAAAAACGAGAGAGGCACTATTTCTTTTCGCTAATTACAAAGCCCAAAGGAATTTCATAAAGGCTTTTGTCAGATGGGAAGAGCTGCAGCCTCAACCAACACCTAACTACCGATTACCAAATAGCCAAGGACCACAAGATACCCAAGGTAGAGATAAAGGTTTAAATCCATATGACAATCCACCAATTATTGATTGGTCTAAAAAGACCACTAAGGATTCACCAGCTGGGATCAATTGTGATTCAGTCGCTTGGCGAAATAAGCCTCAATGCATTGACGAATAAATGAAACGTCTACTGTGGATATGAATTAAAATATGAACTATCTAATCTTAATAAGTGGTATTTCACTAGGGGCATTACTTTCTCATTGGTTAAGAAAGAGAAGAAAACGACTACGATTAAATGGTATTAGGGAACGTGAAAGGTATCTAAAAGAAAAGAAAGAATTATGGAAAAAGATAAAAGCAGACAATTTAAAACATGGCTATGGCTGGCACCCTGATGGACAGCAATTAAAAATTTGGGAAGAAGCTGACAGGTTTATGGCAATGAATCCAGATGAACAAAAAGCCTATGAACAGGAAAGAGAAAAGAAAACCCAAGAGTTATGGCAAGAAGCCAGAAAAAAAGAACTTAAAAAATTAGATAGAGGAGATAATATTTCTTTAACACCTGAAGAAAAGAAAAGAAAAGTAATGCTAGAAGAAGCTATTGAGAGGAATAAATGAAAAAGAAATTAAAGAACGACTTCATAACTCCAATTATGGTGCTTCTTTTTTTTGTACCTATTTCATTTCCCATTGGCTCCTTTATTATTCGCTCTACAATTAAACGTTTTAATAAAATCTCAGGTTTAGAGAAGAAAAGATTTGAGGAAAAGAGACAGTTAGCTGAAGATGAGAAGCTGTACGGGACTAATTTTGATAAACCAATCAGTGAAAACTTCAGACAATCTTCAATGTCTGCCAAAACCCTTTGTATCTCTAGAGGAAAAGAATCCTTAAATAGTTTGCTAAATCAAAATAGAGAGTACATAGATAAGCAAAATCAATTTTCAGATGTGATTGAGAAAGCTAGGAAGTTCAATGAAGATAACTATAAAGATATGAGGCTCAATAATTTACCAACTACAACTTCTATAAATGAGAGTCATCCACTTTTTGATTTCATACCTAGTGTTTATGCAAAAATTGAGAACCGATTTATCGAATGTGAAGATCAAGGTTCTACTGGATATGGAAATAAATCACTTGGATTAAAAATCGGTGAGATTTGTGAATTCATGCCGCATATTCAATACACGAGGACTCAACTAATTCCCGACAAAAATAGTATTGATGATCCAAATTGGAATGCCACGATAGAGAGGAAATACTATCTTTACGATAGTTTTCCTTACGATTGCAAGATCTAATAATCTCATGAAAATTCTATATTTAATCGTCCTGACCACTACACTTCTCTTCCCTACTCTTACAAAATCAGACACCAATCATTTTGGTGCAGGAGGAGTCTTCGAATTGGATCTTGGCGATAGTGAGATACCTTTGACACCTAAGCAACAAAGAGAACAAAAGCTTTTAGAAGAACAATTGAAGAAGAAAGCGAAAGAATCTTCAGTCTCTAATTAGAATTCACCCAATAGGCCATGTATACAGGGAAATGGCGGTCAGCCATGTATACAGGGAAAGCAACGGTCAGCCATCTATAGAGGAAGAGGAGCGGTAGGCCACCTATACAGGGAAAGTAACGGTCAGCCACCTATACAGGGGAGGCAGCGGTAGGCCATCTATACAGGGAGAGGTGGAATATTGGATTTAGATGTGAGGACTTCTACCGTTAGTCAGGACGAGACACCAACTTGCGGTAGCTATGAATCATTTCCCCAGGGAAAATAAAATACAAAATGAACTCTGAAGTAACAAACGTCCTCTCGCCCATCAATGCAGATGGTGGTATTGATCTTCGTTTTAAAGGAGATCAACAATGGATTATTGAACAGATTGGTCCTGAGGTTATAGATGCTTTGAGGGACTTCAAACTAAAGACAACTGATTTAGAAAATCAATATGGAAGTTTTGCTATGAAGCTCTGTCATGCTTTCTTTTGGGAATAGTTTCACTTATTGGTGGAGCGGAATCTAAAGATCAAGATGCAGTGAAAATTGTGTTTATGACATCCCTTATTGGTTTCCTTCAGTGGTTAAGCTTTCTGGACTCTTGGATAAGTCCATTTGATTAAGCCATAGACCACCGCCTAGCAGTAGTAGGACTTGTCCCATAGATATCAAGAAATATCGATTCGTTGTCGATCTAAATTCTTTGATAAGGACGCCTCTCTACAGAGATATGATGCGTCGTAAACTAGTCGTTCAAACATAGAGTGTAATTTAATAATATTTATAGGGCTTATCGAGGCATCACTAAAAATAACATGACCATAAAAGAATGAAATGTCTCTTGATCCGTCAGGATTCGTAAAACTATCGTAAGTGATCTTCAATAGATCGATTTCATTATTTAAATTAGAAACTAGTTGACTTATCTCCTTGTCATTTAAGTTAAATACAGAAATATGAGAAACAAATTGAAGGGTATTTTGTTCTCGATCTACACAGACTGATGAAATAATCTCGTTCCGGACAATACAATAATCATCACCCGCTTCAGCATTAATAGAAACAGCAGAAAATATATATGAAAGGTTAGAGGCTGATAGATGATTAGGAGTAAAGTTCATTTTTTCAGAAGAATTTATTAATTGGATGTACAGATAATTAGTTCTATATTTAAAAGAATGATTCCATAAACTATTTGACAATAAGATTACGGCGTAATTCGTTTTTGAAAATCGAGTCATCCAAAACAAATTGAAAATAGTCATCAGAACTTCTAAAATTAAAAACTAATTTTTTTATTGCCTTCTCAAGACCTAGTCCACAAATACGAATTAATTTAACTAAATCAGGGTTTAGAGACTGATTTTTCCATATAGTTGGAAGCATTAACTTCGCATGTGAAAGAAAAAAATCATAGTAAATTTCTTGACAATCAATTACAGTAGTTCTAAACATATTTATTGATAAGTCAGTTGAGATAGATAAGGAATCTAGACGGTAATAGTTTTTAAATAGTTCTTCTATAGTTGGAAGCCTTTTTTTTGATTGTTCAAAATTATTTTTCATAGTCAAAATATCTAAATAAATATGCATATCACGTATAGAATTTTTCAAGGTATTTTGTTGCTCATAGTCAATAAATTCATCATCTGTTTCATTTTTTGAAATATGATTATCATTCAAAAAAGATTTAAATTCGTAAACATAATTTATAAAATCTAAACCATGATATTTCTCCATTCTATATATATGTATAGCTACTTTATCTTTAATAAAAAAATCCATCTGAAAATATTGTTTATGGAATAACTTTAGACTCGAATATTTTTTCATGATATTTTTCAAATTAATAAATATGATTAGATGAATGATTTTCAAATAAAAAATTCATTTGATAGTAATTTGAAATTAATCCAATCCGACTAAAAAATTTAGTCATCACTAAGACAAAAAGGTTTACTATTATCTAATAGTTCTGTTTATTAAATTTGATTCCACTAAAACAGATTTTTTTATTAAATAAAAAGTAACTTAAGAAATCTATTGGCCATGATGCCTTCAATTTCCAAAAAGAGTAATTTAATGTTATTAGAATATCAATATAAGATTCATAATTCATTTCTTCTTTGATTTCTTTAAACAATTTCTTCTTTTTATTATTTAGTCCATATCTGAGAATAAGTAATTTTTTCTCTCTAGCAGTTAATAACGAAAGAATGCAATCTGAATCATTCATGATTGATTTACATCTATCGTTCTCCTCAAAATAAGGAGCAGAAATGAAATGCAATTCATTTTCAGCATATGAATTTAATAAAACATCGTATTTTGATTTTTCTATACTTAACAAAGCCGGAGAATAGTTAAAGATTAATCGATCTAAACCATTTAAATTGTTATATACTTCTAAATCAATTAGATTTGATATTTGAATATAGAAATTATCCTCTCCAAAGTATCCAGGGTTTTCATCAATTTCTTTTTTCAAACTATATTCTAAAAGATTACTAAAAGATTTATAAGAATCAGTTGCATTAAATTTAGATAATGATGAAAGAAAAGACTTAATAGCTAGAAACTTCAAATAACTATTATCAATTTCAAATCTATAACTATCATATCCTTTTACAATTTTATATATATAAGATATCTTATTAGTTAACAAATCATAGAATTTAATTTGAATAGACTTTATTCGTAGTTTAAAATCAATCTCACTAAATAAATCTTTTGGTAAATTAGTAAAATCATTAGAAGACCATGTATCCAAGATTTTAATCAAATATAAATTATGCCATTCATTAAATCTAGGATATCTTCCATAAGAATTGAAAAATTTCCAGAACAATTCATAGAAATTGCGTAATTCTAATAATGTAATAATTAATTTATCGTTGTCTCTTATTTTAATATTCATTTGTATTTAATAACTATTAAATCCCGACCAAGTTCTTCTTTCAATCAAATATTCTGATATAAGTTCTATAGGCCATCTACTTTTGAGTTTCCAAAAAGCATTACACATAATCATTACTAGAGTTTTATAACTTCTTATTTTTAGTAATTTTCTGATCACTCTTAAGCTTTCTTTTTTATTTTCCATTAATCCATATCTTAATATAAGAAATTCTGCTTCTATTGTATTTACATCAGATAGAAAAAGATCAACATAATCCCTATTCTTATTACATATAGAGTTCTCTTCGTAAAAACATTCATTTGTAATATGCCAACTTTCACAGTCAACATACTTTTTTATAATCTCGTTTAATAAAATGATTTTTTCAGTCGTAAGACAAGGACATAACTTCAGTATAATCAAGTCAAATTCACACCTATCTTCAAGTGAGCAAAATTCTTTATGTTGAAATCTAGCAAATTTTGTTACTATACTATCATCGAAAATATCACTTGTACAATTCACTTTTTTTGCCTCCAACGTAATTTTATTTATAATACTTTTTTCATATATACTTACATCATTTGATAAATAACTGGATGTCCATTCAACAAGAGTTTGTAATCCAATATAATTAATACTATCGAGGTCTATATCTTTTTCTTCTTCTTCGCAAATTGTATAGTAATTTTCTAACATTTTTAATCTTCCATTAAGACTGAGTTCTAGGTTATCTTGTTTATCTTTTAATGATTCAATAAAATCTAATTTAGTTTTGTTTATTTCATAAAATGATATTTTCCCCTCTAAAGATTCCTCTAAAGCCTGTGCTTCGTAAGTTTTCTTCCATTCAATTATTCTTGGAACTCTATTTCTTTTTGCTATGAAATCTAATAACGATTTATAATATAAATTTAATATAGTTATTTTTTCTTTAACTTTTTTTTCACCTATAAGCTTTAGACCTTCTTCTGCATTATTTAGTGAATAATAATTATTAATTTTCATTCATTTTTAGTAGTTATTTACTTTTAGTTCTGAGTTTTGCGAGGTGATTCCTTTATATTGTCTACTGCTTCAATAATTCATAAATTGGATACCCAGGGGGTGTGGATTTTGTTAGTATTTTTAATTCCTCTAGTAATTCTTCAAATGTAAAGTCATTTTGAATATATGAGTTCGCTGCATTGCTTCTTCTTGTATCGATTGAATCAGTAGCTAGAAGTATTGCAAGATGTTCGTTTTTTGGGTCAGTTTTTATCTTCTTACATAGTTCAATTTTTTCGGATTCAGGTAAAAAGCAATTAACCAAAATAAGATTGAATGGCATATTAATAGATCTATCGGAGTCTATTTTTCCAATAGCTTTTTCAGCAAAACATATTTCAAATCTTGTTAGGAATGAATTAGGTTTATTACCTAACTCTGAGAGTTGTTGTCCGCACTCTTCAATGAATCGAGTTTTTATTGACATATCTGTAATTATTAATAATTTATATGCATATTTTTCTTCATCTTTTATTTTACGTCGCTTTCCTTTCAACGTTTCATCGAAAACTTGCTGTATTTTCAAGGCTAGTCTCTCTTCTTCGAAATAGTCTGCGCGATCTGGGTTGCATTCTTTTTCCATTTTGTTGACCTCTTCTTCAAACTCAGCAAATTCTTTTAAGTCTTCTTCTGAAAGTAAGTCATCGTTGCTTTTGTTCTCCATCGATACCTTGGAATTACTTATAGTTATCTAGTTCTCTTTATATGATGCTGATTCCAAAAACCTTTTTCAATTCCTACTTTTTTTACTTTTCTGTAAGTCGAGTTACTTCCCCAAACTCAAAATTGTCGTTGTCTGCCCCTCCTGGAGTGATGACCCACAAAACTGGTAATTCTGGAGTCTTCTCAGGCATGTAACCATATCCATCAGTTAAGTAGACGCAAACTGATTCTTTCTCAATAGTCCTTAATGACTTGATTTCTTTAAAGAAAGGTTCAAAATCTGTAGCACCACCACCTTCCGGCGATGGAATGCTCTTGATTGATTCAATGGTGTATGGACCATAGCAATCATCATCCGCATACCATAGCTTACAAGAAATATTTGGATAAGACGTAAGTATTCCGCTTAATTCTCCAATGAATGTATTAAGTTCATTTTGCGTAATCGAAGCACTTGTATCGATACAACAAAACACTTCTACGCTTTCACCTTGTAGTTCATCAAGATATAGCCCTGAATATATAAACCTACGGTCATATCCATCGAAGTTATTTGGTGTTCTAACTAAATATCTCCATAAAACAGATCTCCAATCGACCTCAGGTTGAGTGATTTCTTCAAAAGTTCGCTTGAATTTTTCCGGGATACTGTTACCTGATCCTTTAGAAATAGCTATCGAATCATTAATGGCTTGTTTCCAATAGCCTTTGATTTTATATTGACTTTTCAACTCATCGAGATCTTTCTGTTGATAATGACCAGTACTTCCAGCATTAAATGGATCAAGGATGTCTGCTAAAACAATTTTTTTTTGAAGATTTTTATACTTAGATTTTTTAGAAATAATTTCATAAATTTCTTCAACACTAAGGTGCTCAATCTCCTCATCTCTTATTGCTGTTTTTGGTAGTTGTACATTTTTTTCGGCAGCCACCATACCATTCACAACAATATCTGCAGCAATATTAAAAAGTAAGTGATCTCTACTTCCTCGCCTCAATGGATGAAGAAGCGCTGTATGCAATAGTTCATGCAAAAAAACTGCATCTCTCTCTAAATAAGATAATTCGAAATAGTTTTTTGGATTAAAAAATATTTTATCTCCATTAGTAGCTGCTATTGAGATATCTTCTGTATATTCTATTTTTGCATAAAGAGCCAGAGCGGCGAAGAATGGAGATGATGTGCGTAATCTGCTTC
Source organism: Prochlorococcus sp. AG-402-P16 (assembly GCA_003216295.1). Taxonomy (GTDB): domain Bacteria; phylum Cyanobacteriota; class Cyanobacteriia; order PCC-6307; family Cyanobiaceae; genus Prochlorococcus_B. The sequence goes on from QCJB01000016.1 coordinate 18,893, forward strand.
GTGTCGCGCTTATAAATTCGGTTAATTGTTCTATTGTTAGATTTGTAGTAGTTGTCATTTTTTCAATAGTTCCTCGTAGTCTTTTAAATATTTACGAATTTGTGAGTCATTCATAATTACTCCAGCTAGATTTCCTAATTGATTTCGTTGTTTAAATTGATTAACGATGTCTGATGCATAAAGTTGAACCCATTCCGGAGTTGCTTGTTTAATTAACCATCGAAAAACTTCTTGAACCTCCTTTGGTTTTTTTGATCGAGAAGTTAAGCCAGTAGTAGTTGCCCATTGACATGAAATCTGCTTGGGGAACTTAAGTTTTTCTCCTTTGCCCGCTAATATTGCTCCTAAATCTGGAACTTTCTTATATGTATTGATATATGAATTAAATTCGGCAGAAGCACCGTCACCAACAGCTGGATTGATTGGAAGATCAGCTTTATATAAATGACTAGCCATTTCCCATGACCTTGGCGAGGGCCAAGCCTTTTGATCATCATTGTTTTTATGTAACAGTGCTGGCCTGAAAGCAAGAAAGGCAATTATTTCTTCAGTGATATTTTTTCTTAACGCATGACTTTTAAAGCATTCATAATTTACATCTACCTCAAGGTGAATAAATCGATTTGATAGAGGAGAAGGCATCTCGAAAACAGAAGCACGATCTTGCTTACGATTACCTGCTGCCCAAACAAGCCAACCAGGAGGAACATCATAATTGCCTATTTTTCTATCTAATATCAATTGTTGTGCAACACCCTGCATCGCGGGAGGAGCCATATTTAGCTCATCTAAGAAAAGAATCCCTTTGCCTTCTCTTGGTAAAAACTCAGGAGGGTACCATTTTGATGAACCTAAAGCTTCTGCTTTAGATGGATGAACAGGAACAGGTAGCCCACGTAGATCAGTGGGCGCTAGTTGACTTAGTCTTAAATCAATAAAATCAATTCCTAAATCTTTTGCTACTGAAGCAACGATGCTTGATTTTCCTACCCCTGGTGCCCCCCATATCATTGTGCTGATATTTATTTCCTCTTTGATCAGCTTTGTTAGATAGCTAGTTAGCTGTGCAGGAGTCATTGCCTTAAATTCAATTCATTTCAGGTCACATTATTTTTTAGTTCTGAGGTATTAAAGTTGATTCCAAAGGAAATTTTTTTTTTTGAATGAAGCTTACAGGTATAAAAAGATTCCTCCCAAGTAAAGAGATTGCATTGGAAAGACGAAAAAGAACCAAGCCTTGGTTAGTCGGAATTCTTGTTGTCATGGCAAGTCCACTTTTAACTATTATTTATTCCTATCGTCAAAGGACTTGGGCTTATGTCGCTGGATATGCTTATATGCTTCTTTTTAGTATTATTTGTCATCTACTTGAATTAAATTTATTTTTATTTAATTTTTTCGCTTACTCTCCTTTTGGAATTATGATTGGGTGTGGAATATTTTCATTTATATTTGCCAAAGACCTAAAGGAAGAGAGCTTAGCTTCAACGAATTTTATTGAGAATAAAAGAAATGAACAATGAAAATAATTATAACATTAGCTAGTATTTCTCTATTATCCTTAAACGGATTATCTATTCAATCTGCAAATCTAGAAAAGGCTAAACTACTATCTTTTAATAGGGACTCTACAACAATTAATGAGAAAGAAATAAAAGATCTTTTATTAAAGGATGAGATTGCAGAGAAAGAAAAAAGATATGATGAATTACTTAAAATAAGAATTAGATTACTTGAATTAGCGGAAGATGAATATGGCCCCTCCGAAGAGATTATTGCTTATTTGAATTTAGGTATAGCTCGAGTTTATAGATTAAAAGGTTTATACAAGAAAGCAGAGTTTCATTATAAAAAAGCTATTTCTATTCTAAATAATATTTATGGTGCAAATCATATTCAATTAGGAAGTGCAATAAATAGTTTAGGCCTAATTCTTTTTGATCAAGGATTATTTAGTGATGCTGAATTTCAATACAAAGAGTCTTTAAGAATTAAAGAAAAATTTTATGGCGGAGAAAGTCCTAAGTTGGTCAACACTTTAAGTAATTTAGGATTGACTTATAGAGAGCTATATTTATTAGACAATGCAGAAATGATATATCTACGTTGCTTAGATATTTTACAAAAAGCAAAGATTTTCAAAGGTAAAGAAGTTAGTCAGGTTTTGCTAAATCTTGGAGCTGTCTACTATGACAAGAGGCACACTCCTGGAAAGGAAGATCAATATCTATCATTAGCAGAATCCTATATGAAAAAAGCTTTAGAGATAGACATGGAACTTTATGGTGAAAATAACTTAGCAACCGTAAATACTTTAGAAAATCTTGCTGTTTTATATATAAAAACTAATCGTGTAGATCTTGCTGAATCATATCTTTTGAAAACCTTAGAAGTAAGAGAAAATCTATTAAATTCATCACATCCACTTCTCTCTCGTACTTATAACAATCTAGGGCTTGTCTATGAAGCGAAGAATCAAGTGGACAAGTCAGAAGCTATGTATAAAAAATCTTTAGATATTGCTCAAAAGACATATGGAGAAAACCATATATTTACTGCAAATAGTCGGTCTAATTTAGCAACTTTCTACTTAGAGAATAATTCCTTACAAAAGTCTACTGATCTATTTAGGCGTAATGTCATTAATATTTCGACGATTATTCAAAAGGAAGCTCCTTTAATGCCACTTGATAAGAGGCCCGTATTCATACAAAGATTTAGTCATAACTTTGATATCATTTATTCCTTTACGACTAAAGGAAAACTTCCACCCAGTCTTGCTCTTTACGCCCGCTTGAACAGACAAGGAATCTTACAAGATATTGAAAGAAATCAAGCAATGCTTATTAAAGGAGAGAGTCAAAAGATTTTAATTCAATTAAATGAGACGATAAAACTTATCTCTTCCTTACAAAAAGATAGTAAGGAGTGGACTGAGGCTTATGTCCTAAAAGAAAAACTAGAACAAAAACTATATCGATCAATTCCTGGATATTCCCCTCGAACTGTTGAGGTGATGGAAGTTGCCAATGTTATGCCTAGAGACTCGTTGTTAATAGAGTTTCAAGCCTACTATGATTTAATTGAAGACAAGAATGGGATCGAGGTTCCTCTTGAAAAGGGCTATTTAGTTATATTACTCAAGCCTAATGGTGATGTGAGTGCAATAGATTTAGGGAAAGCAGACGTGATAGATGCAAAGATAAAAAAAGCTATTCTTACTACTAATGAATATCTAAATGATGCAGATCGACAATGGAAAGAGCTTTCTAAATTAATTTTAGATCCAATCGCTAAAGAGTTAGAAGGAGTAGAGACTGTATTCATTTCACCTGATAGTGAATTAAACCTAATTCCTTTTGCGGCTTTAACGACACCAAAAACAAATAAGTATTTAAGTGAGGTATACAATTTACGACTTTTAACTACTGGACGAGAATTGCTAGATCTTATGTCGAAATCTAATACATCAGAAACCGAAAGCTTAGTTATTGCTAATCCTGATTTCACATTTGAGCTTGAACCTAGTAGTCAATTAGTAGCTGGAGAAATTCGACTTAGATCAAAGAAATTGAGTTCTCGACGTTGGGGTGAATTGCCATATACAGAGAATGAAGGTTTAGCTGTTTCTAAAATCATTAATGGCAAGTTGTTAATGCAAAAAGAGGCAACAGAAGATACTGTAAAAAGAAAGAAGTCCCCAAAGGTTTTACATATTGCTAGTCATTCTTTTTATTTAAATTCCCAAGAAAGTGATGAGCATCCATTAATTAGAAGTGGGATAGTTTTAGCTGGGGCGAATCAAGTTGATACTAAAAGTGACGATGATGGACTTTTAACAGCATTAGAAGTTTCTAAAATTAATTGGCAAGGAACAGAAATTGTTGTCATCTCTGGCTGTGAATCTGGTAAAGGTGAGATTTTCTCAGGCGAGGGAGTTTATGGACTTAAAAGAGCTATAACAGTTGCAGGAGCGAGGGCAAACCTTCTTTCGCTTTGGAAGGTAAATGATAATGCCACAGCTGACTTTATGGAAAGTTTCTACATACGATTAAGGGAAGGGAAAGGAAGAGCTAAAGCTTTAGCAGAAACACAAAAAGAATTTAGAAATCATTCCAATCCTGCTTATAGGCTTCCATATGTCTGGGCAGCATTTCAGCTCAGTGGTGATTGGCGGCCAATAGATTGGTGAAATAACTACTTAATTTGAGGAACAACCATCTCTATCCAAGACTTTTTCTCGTGCTTGATTTAAAATTTTTGATTGTGGTGCTTTTTCAGAGAATAATAAAGCCAAAGCAATATTGATATCTTTTTTAAGTTGTTGATTAATAGCTTTAATCCATTTCGACTTGTTATCTCCTAGATCCATTACTAGATCTTCAAGTTTCTGAATAGATTCTTCAGAGGGGGTCTTTAAAATAATGTTCGCCGACTCACCCATCGAAGTTCCTTTAGGTCTGATAGTTAAAAGATATTGTTCACCAGCTTGTATTGGTTTAATAGGCCAAGAGATTAGGCCTTCTATCCTTTTATCTAATGTTCCATTTTGAGACCATAATATTTTCCCATTCTTAGAAATGGTTATTTCATTTAAAGGGTCGGGTGAAAAAATGATTGGTTGATCAATGGAAGTCTCAGCAATTGGAATTGACCTTGAATCGTCAATTGAAAAACTTGGAGTTAATAAACATGCTTGTACAGGAGAGGCAGAAGCTATACCTCTCGTATATGTTTGGACTTCAACCTGACTCAAAGAGATAGATGCAATATTGCCTACTAATCTTGGTCTAAAAATAGAAGGGCCAAGAATAAATGCAGCTGCAGTAAAAACTGGAATAGCAAAAGCTGGTTTAAATCTCTTACTGAACCCATCCCATGGCCATGGAGAACTTGTCTCCCTATCCAAGCTATCTCTTGGAATAGCTGTCGATTCAAGTATTCGTACAAAACCCAACAGGCGATCAATACCACCTTTAAATTCCGTTATAGGAAGGCTAATTTCTTTTTGATTCTTAAGACGGTGTTTTACTAATTTTTTAAATTCAGGACCTGTTAGAACCCCTGAAAAATAAACAACACTATTCTCCTCGTCAATTTTTGCAGCTAAAAGAATTTGCGGCGCGCCACCAGGTTTATACCAATTATCAAGTGGTATAGATATTTCATCAGAGGTTATCCCCGTCGTCAAAACTTGAATAGAAAAACGATTAAGGTTGATCAAACATTTTGACTCTTTGACTCCTGACTCAGGACCAAGTGGCAAAGTTAAATTTCTCTCTCTTAAAATTTGTTTGAGTGCATTGATTGAAAATTCTCGGAAGCTTGATAATTTATTTGCTTGAAGCAAAACCGATCCTTCAGGGATAGGGAAAGCTTCCATAGCTGAATTTCCTTGATTGTTATTTGTCATTTATTTAAAACCTCGTTAATTATCTGTCTGAAAAGTGAGAGATCACCTTCACTTTTTATTGAAATCAAATAACTTGCGAGCAGCTCAGTCGTACGATCAATTGCTTCTGGATCTTTTCGTAGACATTGAAATTCTTTAAAACTTACTAGTCCTACAGTAGCTTCCTGTGCAATATTTTCAGCCAAACTTTTTTCTTGGATCAATTTGCTTACCCATCCTTGTTTGTGGTTACATCGGGAAGCTATTTCTCTTTGTCCTAGACCTTTTCCATATAATTCCCAAGCTATTTTCCTACTTGGATCTTTATCCCATTTTGATCGATCTTTATCAATCGTGTCTTCTAAAATTAACTGACCATAACGTCTCAGAGAATCATAAATAAGTTCAAGTTGTTTTTCTTTTGAGTCTCTATCATTTTCGGCTATAAAATCCCTATCCAAAACAGGTTCTATTTCTATAAAAGCATCTGAAGTATTTTTACCAACAAGGTAATTGCGAATAGCAGTATCGATTAGCTCTAAATTTTTTAAATCCTTTTGAGGTGGAGTAAGAGAACAAAGAAATTCTGAGTCTGGAGCCCAACCAAGGATTTTTCCTGTTTTATTTTTATATTCTCGTTTTGCTTCTTTGTAGTTGATTTTGTAAGAGCGATGAAGTGCCTCTATTTCATTTGTACTCAAGTTTCCACTACCACAACGAAGCCAAGCTTCTTTGACTCTAAAAGAGCTGCTATCAGCAAGTAAGGCCCAAGGACTAATTAGGAGTAAACCATAACTACGAAAATAAGCTTTAAGTTCTGCATTGGACTTAACTTGATGAGATGCCCAAGTATCTATTTTAGATAAAGAAGGATTAAAGGTGAAAATAACTTCTGCGCCAAAGGGTCTAATTTCGTTCCTTGGCATAGTTGAAATATTTTCCCAGCTAAAAGGCTTTGTTGTGTATTGAAGAGTTTTATCTTTTTGGCTTGGCGGAATCCTTAAAAATAATTCTCCACTATCGTCAAGGACACAAACCATCATGCTTAGAAGATCCAGTTCGTATTTAGAACGATATTTAAAAAATAGAGTGTTAACTTTTTCTTGAATAGGTTTGCTAACTCTGCATCTTAGGCATAGCAAGCTTTCTATAGAATCTTTTTCATTCTTACTTTTCAACCAAAGTTCTTTATCTAATTCTTTTGATTCGGATTTACCTTCAAAATTTTTCTCTTTGAGAAAAGTTTCACATGATTCAATGAATTTCTTTCCTACACCTTTTTTAAAGGAATCAATACAGCACAATTCACTATAAGGACTAGGCAAGTTATAGATGCATTCATATCAATATTTTTAGCATGAGAACATATAAAAAGCCTTAAAGATTCTTCTAAAGATAAATCATTTAATGGAATCAGTACTGAACTATTGGAACAAGAGATAAATAGAAGAAACCTCTTTAATGATTAACACGACCTTATTAAATACTTGGTCAATAGGCTTCATTGTTGCTTTAGCCACAGCAAGCTCAATTGTAGTTGGTTTTAACTTTAGAGAAAATTCTCAATTAATAATGCCTAATGAATACAAGGTTATAAAGAATATTGTAAATAAATTAGCAGCCAAGAATGATTTAGGTACTCAACCACTCGTTTTTACGATTGTTTCGGGTAGTAGAGCATACTGGACAGCTCAGGCAATGAAGTTAATAAAAGAAGATGGATGGACCTTTTATAGAAATATAAATCCATTTAAAACGTATAAGGGTAAATCATCTAATGAGATAAATGAAGCTATACGTCAAGCCTATTTATACAATGGTACTGAGGCATATGCTTACCCAAATGGAACGATAGGAATTAGTCATTCAACTTTTAGGAATCATCAAAATAAAGATGACTACTTAGCCTGTATTATTGGACATGAAATTAGTCATGTTCTTAACTACGACTCTTTTAATAATTCCTTACGTTTAAGTAAAGAAGGAAAAGGTTTAAAGAAAAAGAAAAAAGAAATGTTGAGATATAGTATTTCTAGAGAAACGGAAAAGAATGCAGATATTAATTCAGCTAAAATGGTTTTAAATGCTGGATTTCCTAGAGATACATGTTTGAAAGCATTTGAGTTTATTTCAAGAAGTGATGGAGATGGAAGAGTAACAACAAAAAACAGTACTCACCCAGGATATGAAGAGAGGCGAGCGGAACTCGTAAAGTTTTTAGAGTCAACTGAAGAGGATCTGATAAGTAAAGAAAAGGTAGAGACTAAAGGGAAGTGGATATATAGCAGAAAGTTAAATACAATGACTTTTAATCCCTATAAATAACGACCACTGAATCAGAGTTCATCTTAGGATGACCCACAATTATTTATTTATTAAAGGACCCAATAGTCATAATGAATGGAAAAGATACTTTTATCTTCTTACAATGAAATTGGTGTTCTTCAAGAGATCATAAACAATGAGTCCAGAAATCACATTTGAAGACGCCAGGAAAGCTCAAAAAGATGCTGAATGGTCTTATAGCAATGCAATGGAAAAATTCTATTACTCAATGCTAGAGGTTGTTTTCCTAAGAATTAAAAGTCATTTAAGTGCAGAGGGTTTAAAAAAGGTTTTAGAAATGGACGAAAAGAGGAATCAAAACAAGAACTTGAGTGTTGAATTTAGTCAAAAGACTTGGCAAGTATTAGCAGAGTCTTGGGTAGGAGCCGAAGGCCTGGCTATGACAAAAATTGCTGATCTTTATGGACTTGATATATCTGACTTGGATATGTCCAAGATTGAGAAACGTGTAAAAGAGCAAAGCACTCCAAGATGTGAGCCAACTAATTAAAAACTGGGACTATA
>QCJB01000017.1 GCA_003216295.1 Prochlorococcus sp. AG-402-P16
TTAGTGCATTCTTTGCTGTGCGCAAAGTTGCGCCAAATGAATATTGCCTTCGTATTAGATAGAAAAAACCAATGATGATAGGAATATGTGCAAGACCACCTAGAACTACTTTTGTCTCTGAGTAAGCCATAAAAACTTAAATTAGAAAATGAGATTACCAAGAAGAGGTAACTTTTAGCTGTTTTATCTTGATATTACTAATTTAAAAGTTCACCTTTTGCGATCGTCACAAGATTATAAATATTCTTAAAACATAGTTGAGGATAACGATCTTAAGGATTTTAAATTTTTTTCATTTTATAAATACTATTCAAAAAGCTCAAAATTAGATTACTTAAGAATTTGAAAAATCCTTTGTTTGAAGCTTTTACTTAAAAAATATCTCCAAACATCTGGATGGCTTATTTGAAATATATTTTTTTCAATTATATTTCTTATAGCCCCAAGGGGATTCGAACCCCTGTCGCCTCCGTGAAAGGGAGGTGTCCTAGGCCTCTAGACGATGGGGCCAGATGCAGTGATTAATTACTGAAATAATCACACTTGAAAGTTACGGGCCAACCTTGCCACTCGTCAAGACTTCTTGATCCTTATTTTGTCCACTCCATACTGGGACCGTGAAATAAAAACATGCACCTTCTTTGGGTTTAGATACAACCCAAATCTTGCCTCCATGCACTTCCACAATCCTTCTACAAACCGAAAGACCAATGCCAAAGCCAATTGTCTCTTGCGATGTTTGCGGAAGCCTCACTCGATCAACAAAAATTCTTTGTTGCTCTTCTTGAGGAATACCTGGTCCATTATCTCGAACAATGACCTCAACCCATTGATTTGTTCTGTGAAGCATTGTTATAAAAATTTCACCACCATCTTTTGAAAATTTTAAAGCGTTTTCTATAAGGTTCAATAAAACTTGCATCATCCTTCTCTGATCTGCATAAACCTCAGGTAGGTCAGAGGGGATATCTGTATTTACTTGTATTTTCCGATTCAGCCACAATTTCTCTAATTCAAGAATTGCTTCAGCAGTAATATTTGCTAGATCCACTTTTTGTGGATTGAACAAGGTCTCCCAACGTGTACTTCCTACTTCAAGCAAATCCTTTGAAAGTACTTCAATTTCTTCCAGCCTTCTTTTTAAAACTTCTTGAAATTTTTGCATAGTTATTTGACCTAACTTTTGACTTTGAAGAGCCAATCCTGCTGCAGTTAAGGGGGTTCGTAATTCATGAGCAACCATTCTTAAAAGACTTTCTTGTGAATTAATTTGATTTGTAAGGGTTTCGTTCTCTTGCCTAAGAACTAGAAGTTCATCTTCTAAAAGTAGTTCTTTTTGTGTCTGATCAGATTCAATTGCGGTGGGCCTTAGACTTACTCCTATTGCTTTGATTAATCCTTCACTTTTCCATCTTGGAAGCCAAGTCTTAAGCTGGTCAAAGATAGAACTGCCTGCAAAAATTTGTTTAGGTGAGGGTTCTAATTTTATCAGCGCAGGAATTGCTATTAATCTGTGCAATTCTAGTAATTCAGGGTTCTCAGAAGGATCAGCAAGTTCTAGCGTGACTGTAAATCCGCAATCTTCTCCTTCTAAATATTCAATTAACGCACGAATATCTCCCCGTGAGAGATGGTGACGAGATGCCACTAGCAACAGTTTTAACTGCCGTCTATCGTTAGCTTCGGCACTAATCACAGTGTCGAGCAATCTAAATAATTACGTACACCTTAAGGTAATGAGACACGATTTAGGTATTAGCTAATAATTAAGTGAAAACTTTTTTAATTTCTTCATCTCCAGGTAAATGGCTATTTCTTATTCATCTGGTATTGGTAAGCCTAAAAGTTCCTCAGAAGGTATTGATAGATTGAGAATTAATTTTGACAGTAATTTAAGACGTTGGTTTTGTCGAAACATTGGCATATGGAATTCACGCAGACAATACTTTTTTGATGATGAAAAGGCTGTGAATTTGGATATGTTTATTAATGTAGAAAAGTTAAATCAATCTAATCCCGAATTCGAATGCTATCGTTTCAAGTGGTGGTGTGAAGATGAGAAAGATTTTTTTACTAAAAGACCAACTTATAAAAGTGAAGGAGTCATAACCGCTCGACTACAAGGTCACCAACTATTTCGTGAGGGTTCATATTTATCGGATTCTTCTTGCATTTCAAATATAAGACAAGTTGATGAGCATGAAATGATTTTTGAATCTAATTATGATAATTGGCATATTTTAGAACATACTCGCTTAATAGATCAGGATAAATTTAGATCAAGAGTTATTTATAGTTGGTTTAAAGACCAATTGAAAATAGTTGAAAATCATCACGAGATAAGGATTAAGAATCCCAACTGACTACTTTATGAAATTTATTTGTTAGGACTTACTAGAATATTATGTCGTTTGATTTGCAAGTAAAGAATTTTGTTAGGTTTTTTACTGCAAAACGAATTTTATAGAGCAAAATCAATTAAAAAAAAATGAACAAATCCTCAAGAAAAATTTTTTTTGCAATATCATTTTTTGTCTTTTCAATATTTTTATCCAGTTGTAGTTCATCCATAAAGTCAGAATCTAATTCAAATAAGATTATCTCTGGTTCGAAAGAAACTAAATTTATCCCTGCCACTAGAGAAGAAATGAATCTATATAGGCAAATTGGTATTAGTTATTTATGTCTTGCTAGGCAAGCTAAAGTTAAATTTCCTCAATCAATTTCAATAGCATCAAATAATTTTGCGCTAATAATTTCTAAAAAGCATGGAGGATTAATTGAGGAGGTTGGAGATAAGAAATTGACAAATGATCAAATTTATCAAGGTTCATACTTACAATTAATTGAGGGAGCAATTCAGCTTTGCCCTGAACAAGTTCCAGAAGATGATAAGAAAAAATTCTTAAAAGCTGTGGAAGGATTAAATAAAAAGAATTAGACTGGGTAATTAGGATTTTATTTAATATGTCAAATCAAAGGCCAACAAAATTATCAGAATATAAACCATATCCTTTTTTAATTCCAAATATAAATATTGATTTTAATATTCAAAAAGATCATGTTTTAGTAACTGCTTTAATGATAATTGAACCTAAACTGGAAGGATCATCAAAACTTATTCTTAAGGGCAGTGAAATAAATTTATTATATGTATATGTAAATCAAAAAGAATTAGATCCTAAAGAATTTGAAATTTTAGATGACGAATTAGTAATATTCAATCCTCCATCAGCTAAATTTGAATTAAAAATAGAATCTTCGATTAATCCATATAATAATACATCTTTAGAAGGTTTATATATAAGCTCAGGTATGCTTGTATCACAATGTGAAGCAGAAGGTTTTAGACGTATTTCTTTTCATCCAGATAGACCTGATGTATTAAGTAAATATTTGGTTCGGATTGAGGCTGATTACTTTAGTTATCCTACTTTGTTGTCCAATGGAAATAAAAAAGATTCGGGTAGATTAAAGAGTAATAGTGATCGGCATGAAATTGTATGGGAAGATCCTTTCCCTAAGCCTTCCTATTTGTTTGCTTTGGTTGCAGGTGATTTAATTGAAGTTAATGATAACTACATTACAAATTCTGGAAGATTAATTGATATTAAATTATATGTTGAAGAAGGTGATGAAAAGTATACACAACATGCAATAGATTCTTTAAAACGAGCGATGAAATGGGATGAGGAAAAATATAAATTAGAGTATGATTTAAATGAATATAAGATTGTAGCGGTAAGACATTTTAATATGGGAGCAATGGAGAATAAAGGCTTAAATATTTTTAATTCTAAATTAGTATTAGCTGATTCAAGTATGGCTACTGATGATGAATTAGAAAGGATAGAAAGTGTAATAGGACATGAGTATTTTCATAATTGGACTGGGAATCGGATTACCTGTCGTGATTGGTTTCAGCTGTCTTTAAAGGAAGGTTTGACAGTATTTCGGGACCAGTCATTTACAGCAGATCTACATAACGCTGGAATAAAAAGAATAGAAGATGTTTCTTTCCTTAGGAATTTTCAATTTACTGAAGATAATGGTCCTACTTCTCATGCCGTGAAGCCTAAAGAATATATAGCCATAGATAATTTTTATACCACGACGATATATGAGAAGGGTGCTGAATTGATAAGGATGTTAGAGCTATTAATTGGTCATGAGAATTTCATGAAAGGTATGAAGAATTATATTGATACTTTTGACGGTAGTGCAGCCACTACTGAGGATTTCGTTGAATCTATTATTAATCATAAATCTCTTGATAATATTAATACATCTTTTGATATTGATAAATTTAAGAATTGGTATTACAAAGCAGGAACGCCAAAAATATTTATTAATCAATCATGGAATCCAACTACTTCAACTTTGAATGTTGAATTTGAACAAGTATTAGATATTGACAATGAATATGTTGATATGATTATACCTATTCGTTATTCATGCTACAGAAGGGAGAATGGATTTAAACCTATAGTAGAAGATAGTTTATTCGTTCTAGATCAACATAAAAAAAACTTAGAAATCAAAGTCTTGAATTGCGATAGAAAACCTCCTGTTCTATCACTTTTCAGGGGCTTTTCTGCTCCTGTTATTTGGGAATCAGATTTTTTAACAGATGATTACCTATTTCTATTATTAAATGATAATGATTATTTTACTAGATGGGATTCTGCTCAGTTTTTAATGAGTAAAATTTTAAAAAATAGGATTAATCATGAACCAATTAATTCATTAGAAGACAAGTTTATAAATGTTTTAAAGCAATCTTTAAAAAAATTAGAAATTGAGGATCCTTTTCTTTTATCAAATATTTTGACGATCCCTGGCTTGCTTGAATTAGAAATTTTATTTGAAAAGGTTAATCCCATTTCTATATATAAAGAATGTTTTAACTTTCAAGTTTCTATTGGTCTTGAACTTCTTGAGGATTTAAGAGTTTTATCGGATAAATTAATAGTTAGTGTTAACCAATCTTGGCCACAAGGAGTAGGAAAAAGACAACTATTAGCAACTTTGTGGGCCTATTTAGTTCTTGCAGGGGATAGTCAAATCAAAAGAAATTGTGTTGAATCTATTGATAATTTCTCAATGACTATGGCAAGGGCTGCTTTAAGTGCCTTAAGGCCACTTGATGTCCCTGAGACTAAAGAAGCTTCTGATTTGTTTTATAACCGTTGGAAGAACAATCCAATCGTTTTGGATACATGGTTTTCTTTTGAAGCTTCTAGATCTCATAAGAATGCAATTGATATTGTTGAAAATTTGTTTTCACATTCAAAATTTGATTGGAAGGCTCCAAATGCAATCCGTGCGGTTTTAGGAGGATTTTCTAAAAACATAGAATCGTTTCATTCTCTAGAGGATCAAGGTTATTTATTTATGGCGGAAAAAATAATTGAGGTAGATAAAATAAATCCAATAACTGCTTCAAGGTTAATAAAAGTTTTTAGTCGGTGGAAAAACTATATAGACGCAAATAAAGAGGCAATGCATAAAGCAATTTTAAAAGTTAATCAAGCAAATATTTCGGCTAATACAAGGGAGGTTGTTGAACTAATTTTGAAGTAATTCAAAATCTATCTGAACATTGAGCTGACAGAACTTTCTTCGTGAATCCTCCAGATTGCTTCGCCAAGCATATTCGCAACTGATAAAACCTTTAATTGTGAAAAATGTAGATTATTTGGAACTGGAATGCTGTTAGTTACAACAACTTGTTCAAATAGACCCTCTTTTGAAAGCCTTTCGTATGCAGGTGGAGAGAAAACAGCATGGGAGGCACATGCGATAACTCTTTTTGCACCCTCTCTTCTCAGTAATTCAGCCCCTGCACAGATTGTGCCTCCTGTGTCAATCATGTCATCAATTAATATCGCTGCTTTCCCAGATACTTCTCCAATGACTGTAAGGCTTTCTGCCACATTATGACCTGATCTTCGCTTGTCTATTATTGCCAGAGGTGCATCTTTCATTTGTTTAGCAAAAGCTCTTGCTCTGGCTACTCCACCTACATCAGGAGACACGACTACAATTTCTTCAAGGTCTTTAGTTGATAAATAATCTACTAAAACGGGTGAGCCATAAATGTGGTCACAGGGAATGTCGAAATAACCTTGTATTTGTGCTGAATGTAAATCCATTGCAAGAACTCTATCCACTCCGGATTTGACGAGAATATTTGCAGTGAGTTTGGCGGTTATTGATTCTCTTCCAGCTGTTTTTCTATCTGCGCGAGCATAACCAAAATATGGAATTACTGCTGTAATTTGCCTGGCGGAGGCTCGTTTGCATGCATCAACCATGATCATTAGCTCCATTAAGCTGTCATTAACAGGAGCGCATGTTGGTTGGATTAGAAAAACATCACATCCTCGAATGGATTGTTGAATTTGAACATAGAGTTCACCATCTGCAAATCTTTTTGATACTAGAGGTACATTATTAATCCCCATATAAGAGGCTATCTCTTTGGCTAATGCTGTATTGGAAGTCCCACTTATTAATCTGAGTCTATTGGTGTCATGAGTAATACTAGTATTCTCAGGATGTGCTGCAGTTATAAAACTGTTCACGGTTGCACAGCAAGCAATTAATGATATATACCAATCTACCGTTATGTTCGTTACATGATCACTAATAAGTTGTTTTTAATTTCATTTGATGAGATTTTCTATTCTGAGTTGAGAGAAAAAACCATTGCAATGTCTTCTTTTTGGGGTTGAGAAACGGAGGAATTGTCTTCTCTCGAATATCCTTTTGAAAACCTTAATAATTGATTTCTGTTCTGATTTAGTACTTTTACAGTCAGATCCTGCGCATATATATGGTTGACTAGCTAGTGATTTGAATAAATAGATGATTGCTATAAGGCTTTAGTTTTCTTGAAAATTTTTCTCAAAAGAGAAACTCCTTGGTTGGTTTTGCTTTTTTCTTTAAGCAAAACATGCTTTTTGATCTATTAGTGCTTTTACTATTGCCACTAATTGGTTCTTGGAAGTAGGACAAAGAATGCAAGATAATCTTCATAGGTGGGGATGGCTTTCTCAAAGAAAAATGAATTTGAAAACAAATACTGCTAATATAGGAATTAATATTTTTGATGTTGCTTAACAATAAAAAATCTATATTTTTTTCTGATATAAATTTTTTGATGATCTAATTTTTTTTTTTTGAAATTTGAATCATTTTCATATTTATTTCTAATTGATTTAAATTATTTTTATAGAAAATTTACTTTCATTCTTTCTTAATTTGAACTTCTTGACTTTTTAAATTAATAGTCTTTATAAGAAAAATTTTTTTAAATATTTTAATTAGGCTTTTTAGTCGATAAAATTTAATTCAGTCATAGTTTACTAAAAGATTTTTTATTTCAACAAGAGATTCATTTTGAATTTAGAAAAAAAATAGCGTGATTACTATTTCTTTTCTATTTTAGAGATAACATAAATTAAAAATTGGAAAGAAATTCAGGAATCCTTCTTCATCCAACTTCATTACCCGATAGTCCCATATGCGGAAGTTTTGGTAAGCCTTCTAGAGAATGGCTTAATAATCTTGCGTCATGCGGTATTGGAGTTTGGCAATTTCTCCCTCTTGCCCCTACTGATGCATTGGGATCTCCATATAGCTCTCCATCAAGTTTTGCTTTCAATCCTTGGTTCTTAGATGAAAATGATTTAGTAAGAGATGGTTTCTTGGCAGATAATGAAAAAAACTTAGTTCCATTAATAGACAGTTTTAATAGAAGAGTAGATTTTGAATTGGCTAATTCAAAAGTTAAATTTTTGACTAATGCTTTAGTTAAATATTGGAAAAAACAGGATAAAACTATCAAAGAAGAATTTAAAAGATGGTGTGAAAAACAATTTTGGTTAGATGATCATTCCATTTTTATGGAATTAAAGATTCAGCATCAAAATCTTCCTTGGTGGGAATGGCCAGAAAAGCTTGCTCTTTATGATCATGACGAAATTGTAAATTGGGAAAAAGATAATCAAAAAGAATTATTAGGTCATAAATTGATCCAATGGCATTTAGATAGACAGTGGCAATCAATTAGAAAACTATCAAAAAATCTAGGAGTTTCTTTGTTTGGAGATGTTCCTTTTTATGTATCTAAAGACAGTGCGGATGTATGGAGTAATCGATCTTTATTTTCTATATTACCTAATTCGGATACTTACCTTCAAAGTGGGGTCCCTCCTGATTATTTCTCAGAAACTGGGCAGCTTTGGGGAAATCCAATTTATCGATGGAAAAGGCACAAGGCTAATAAATATAGATGGTGGAGGAAGAGGATTTCTAGACATTTAGAACAAGTAGATTTTTTAAGACTTGACCACTTTCGTGCCCTAGAGGCTTTTTGGGCAATTCCAGGTAAGAATAAAACTGCTGAGAATGGATTTTGGTTACCTTCTCCTGGAAAGGATCTATTAGGCTTAATCAAAAAAGACTGTGGAGGAATCCTGCCCTTAGTGGCAGAAGACTTGGGAATTATAACTGAAAAAGTTGAGAAATTACGAGATGATTTTGAATTGGCAGGTATGAAGATATTGCAATTTGCTTTTGATGGGAATTTAGATAATCCTTATTTGCCCGAGAATATTGAAGATGAAAATTGGGTGGTTTATACGGGTACTCATGACAACTCAACCTCACTAGGTTGGTGGAGAGAAATGGATCAAACTCGTAAAGATCATATCAAAGGTAGAATTATTGACTATGAGAATTTTTCATCTTGGGAATTGATCACTATTGGCATGAAAACCAAAGCAAAATTATTTGTAGCTCCTATGCAAGATTTATTAAATCTTGATGATGAATCTCGCTTAAATAAGCCTGGAACAATAAATAACAATTGGTCATGGAGATTAAACAATGATGATTTAAATATAAATAAATCTTTGAGGAAATATGGTGATTTAGCCAAAGTTTATCATAGATAAAATTATTCTTTTTGTTGATTATTATCTTTAAGCTCAATTCCTAAACTATTGTTTTCTTGGAATAATGGTTCAGTTGATAGACTATTAATCTTAAGGAGATATTGTTGTTGACTATTAAGAGCTAAAATTGATAAAAACATAAGTATTAAATAGATTAAACTTCCAACCCAGCTGGTCAGGAAATTTATATTTATAAACCTAAACCTAGAAAGATTTTTAACAGTAATTTTATGGGTCAATAACCCATCAAGACTTCCTCTTTCTAAATTCATCTCAGTCTCTAGTTTTTTTATCATTGAAGTTAAATAGGTTTTTTCTGGTAAATATTTTTTCCATCCATTCTCAATAGCTACTAAGACATTTCTTGAAATCTTAGTCATCCTTGCTAAATCTTCTAATGTAAGGCCACATTCTTCTCTTTGTGATTTAAATAAATCTATTGCTTTTAGAAAATCAGTATCATGGTTTGGAATATCCTTAAATAATGATAAGTCTGATGATTTTTTTTTAAAAGACAAATTAAAATCCATTATTTTTCTTTATTTAACTAATAATAGGAAACCATTCATCTTTCTTTAACTCTCGCCACTGCCCTTCTTTTAATCCATTTAGTTTTATCCTTGATATGGCAATCCTTTGAAGATCTTTAACTGGATGTCCAAAATAGTCAGCTATTTTGCGGATTTGTCTATTTCGACCTTCTTTTAGAATCACTTTGAGTAAAGTCTTGTTATTAAGTCTATCCATTACTTCTATATTTGCTGGCATTGTCATTTTTTTATCAAGTAAAACCCCCCTTCTCCATGAATTTAATATTGAATAACTAGGTTTGCCACTTATCCAAACTAGATATGTTTTTGTGTGGGAATATCTTGGATGTGTAAGCTTTAATGTTAAATCTCCATTATTAGTCAACAGAATTGCACCTCTACTATCTGAATCTAATCGACCAACCGGATGCAACCCTCGACGCAAATTTGATGGAATCAAGCTTAGAACTGTTCTCCTTCCATGTGTATCTTCGCAACTTGATAATACCCCATAGGGTTTATTTAAAAGTAGAACTTTATGGTTTACTTTTTGAGGAAGTTCTTTTCCATCAACTAAAATATTATCTAATGATGGGTCTGCTTTCTCTCCAATTATTGCTGTTCTCCCATTTAAAGTTACCCTACCTTGTTTTATTAATTGATCGGCTTTTCTTCTTGATGAAAGACCTGAATTAGATATTATTTTTTGCAATCTATTTAATGGCATCAATTCAGAAGTTATATTTTATCTTTCAAGTTTAAATTAAAGTTATTTGGTTTAGGAGTAGATTCTGTTTAGATGATTTTAGAAAAAATCATCTATTTCTTTAACTGTTCCTGCCTTAACTTGTATAAATAAATCTTTTATTGCTTTCCACATGCTTGTGCCAAAAATAATTGATATAAGTAAAGAGAATATAACAGACTTTATTATTGAAAAGTTTATTATACTTAAGGCGCTGATAAAAATAATTGTTAGGCCTGAAAAAAAAGAAAACCAACTTGAAATAGTTCTAGGGTTTTCTAGTGGTAGTGGCGATATCCTTTTATTAGTCCAATTGTTTAATTTTGATTTCATAATATCAGCAAATATTAATCCAGACATAAAGCAAATAAATGCACCACATGAAAGCCAGAAAATCGGATCCTCAATAGGTCTTATTTGTTGATAGTCAGATATGAATTCATCTATATTTTCTATTTCCAAATTATCTAGATTTGTAGCAACAAATGTAATTATATTTTGTATATTGTTGCCAATCATATCTTAATTTTTTTTTATAAATTTTTAATATTATATTTTAAAATAATAATCTACGCAACTTGTGTGTTGTTTTGTTTTATTAGGCCAGAAGCCATCTTGATTGGATTGAATGTTTTCCTGAATAATTTTATTAATTGCTTCATATCTTTTGTATCTATTCTCTCGTCTTTAATAATACTCATTAATAAGTTTCTCCTTATCAATGTGCCTCTTCTACTAGTTAAGAGCTTAAGTCCAGCCCCAGCTACAGGAATAAGTTCTTTTGCTGGTGTTGTTGAATCTTGTGTTAGAACATTGAGTAAATTTTCGACACGCTCAACCCTTATATTCCCATTTTGATCAAATATTACATCTAATAATATGTTTAACATTTCATTAGTGTCAGAGGTAAGTAATCTTTTTGCAACATAAGGATAGGCTAAATCAATGATCTTAAAATCTGGGTCTAATCTCAAAGCAAGACCCTCTTGGCTAATTACTGCTCTAATAATTAGAGCAAATCTAGCTGGAACTCGAAAAGGGTAATCAAACATCAATTCTGAGAATTTATTAGTGATTTCTTTGAAGTTAAATGAAGAAACATCCTTACCAAGAGCACTTCCAAGTACTTCTTTCAAAACAGGAATGAGTGGGGTAAGATCTTGTTCTTGATTTAAAAAACCAAGGGTTTGAAAATCTTTTGCGACTAAATCAAAATCATTATTAATCAAATGAACAATTGCACCTGTAAGAGTTAATCTATCTTCCTCTGAAATGGAATCCATCATTCCAAAATCAACGTAGGCGATGTTTCCCAAATCACCATGGCTACCTTTTAAAGCAAACATATTTCCAGGGTGTGGATCTGCATGGAAGTATCCAAACTCTAATAGTTGCTGAATCCCACTAATGACTCCTGTCCTTATTATGTACGACGGATTTAGATTGTTATTAATTAATTCGTTCCTATCCTTTAATTTTGTTCCATCAATCCAGCTTGTAGTTAATACCTTTATTGATGATAAATGTTTTTCTACTTTAGGAATCGTGACTGATTTGTTATCGTGAAAAAGTTTGGAAAACTTTTCAGCATTATTAGCTTCTTTTATATAATCAACTTCCTCAAACAAACTTCTGCCAAACTCATCAATTATTTCACCCAATCCAAACCCAAGATTTAAAGGAAGTATTGGGGCGCTGAATACACCAAGAATTTTAATAATTACTATATCTCTTCTTATATTGAAAATTAGATTTGGTCTCTGAACTTTTACTGCAACCCAATATTTTTTGTTTAATCTTGCCTTATAGACTTGCCCAAGACTTGCCGAGGCTATTGGTGCAGATGGAAAATCTTCAAAAAGTTCATCTGCTGATCTCCCTAATTCATCTTTGATAATTTCAAGTGCTTTGTCATGGGGGAATGCGGGTAAATTGTCTTGTAAATTTGTTAATTCTTCAAGCCAATCTTTTCTAATTAGATCTGGCCTTGTTGAAAGTGCTTGACCTACTTTTATAAAACAAGGACCAAGACCAATAAGTGTTTTTAATAGAAATTTGGCTAGATTTTTTTGAGTCTTGGCATCATTGCTTGAACCCTGAAAAATTAGTCTTGCCAGAAGAAGTGATATTGCACCTACGATCTGAATAAATCTTGGCACGAAAATCCACGGCCTTGAAATTAACCAGATTAAATCTCTTTTGAAATCGTATTCCATGTATCCATCATAAGTTCTTTTAGCTAACGAATTTAGATGTTCTCTTGATTTGCTTACTGAGTAATTAAATTAAATTGAGTTTAGAGAATGTTTGTATTCTATGGGTTTGATTGGCCTGCTTTCGTCTAATAAAAGCGTAAATCTTTTCTTGCCAGCTCATGGGAGAGGCAGTGCTCTTCCTCCTGGGTTACAAAAACTCTTAAAGCTAAAGCCGGCTCTATGGGATTTGCCAGAGCTTTATGAAATTGGCGGACCATTAATTAATGAAGGTGCAATAGCAGAAAGTCAAAAGTTTTTCGCCTCTGAAATGGGAGTAGATAGATGCTGGTATGGAGTTAATGGTGCTACTGGTTTGCTTCAAAGTTCATTGCTTGCTCTTGCTCGCCCAGGTCAAGCTGTTCTTATGCCAAGAAATATTCATAAAAGTTGTATCCAGGCTTGTTTGCTTGGCGGCATAAAACCAATACTTTTTGACGTTCCTTTCCTTTCTGATAGAGGACATTCATACACTTTTGACAAAAAATGGCTCCAGAAAGCCTTTCAAAAAGCAAAAGAACTTGATGAAAATATTGTTGCAGTGGCTTTAGTAAACCCTACATATCACGGCTATTCTGCAGATATGAATTCTCTAATTAAAGAGATTCATTCTTATTCATTACCTGTTTTGGTTGACGAGGCTCATGGTGCTCATTTGATAAGTGGAATTAGGTCAGATTTACCGAGTTCAGCATTGTCTTTTGGTGCGGATATGGTTGTTCATTCTTTACATAAATCTGCTCCTGGACTAGTTCAATCGGCTGTTTTATGGTCCCAGGGTGGGAGGGTTGATCCATTTATTATCGAAAAAAGTATAGAGCTGCTTCAAACTTCAAGTCCAAGTGCTTTGTTGTTAGCTTCTTGTGAAACTTCATTAAAGGAACTTATTGGAAATAAAGGCAAAAAGAAATTGATCTCGCGCCTAGAGGAAGCTGAATTGATTTCAGAATTTTTAATTAATAATCAGGTGCCACTTTTGGAAAATAATGATCCTTTTAGAATTATTCTTCATACATCAAAATTTGGTCTTAGTGGTATTGATGTTGATAAAAAGTTTATAAAACAAAGAATAATTGGTGAATTACCTGAGCCAGGAACATTAACCTTTTGTCTTGGTTTCTCTTCACATAAAGGATTAGGAAAAAAGTTCGTAAGAATTTGGAATCAAATTGTTCAATCTTCGTCTCCCATAAATAATTTTTCTTTTTTCAAAAGACCACCATTTAATATTGTTTCCAAGCCATGTTCTGCTACTTGGCCATCAGCTTTTGAGAAGGTTCATCTCAAGGAATCTGTTGGGAGAGTTTCTGTTGAGATGGTGTGCCCTTATCCTCCTGGAATTCCATTATTAGTGCCTGGAGAGATTTTGGATAAAGCCCGCGTTGAATGGTTGCTCGAGCAAAGAGAAATTTGGCCAGAACAAATTCCTTCTTTTGTGAGAGTTATTCCTTGATTAATAACATAGACTTATCAGCTATGATGAAAATTAATTTTAGAACCATCATAGATTATGTTATTAAAAGGTAACTATATTTTTCTTATTTAATTTAATGTTTTCAGGTGCCTCAAAGAAAAGATTATTAAGTGGGCTTTTAGTAGGTGCTTTCGGTATCTTGATAGTTACACTGGGTAATTGGTGGTTTGCTATTTCATTAAGTTTAATTGTTCATTTGGCTCTTTTAGAGTTTTTTAGAATGGCGGAATTTACTGGAATAAGACCAGCAACTAAGACAACATTATTAGCATGTCAACTATTATTATTTTTTACCCAATTATCTTCGCGTGGATTTATATCTATTGAAATTTCAGATGCCATTTTACCTTTGTCTGGAGCTGCTATTTGTGGTTGGTTGCTTTTGCAACCTATTACAGGATCCATAGCAGATATTGCAGCATCTATTTTTGGATTATTTTACTTGGGTTTCTTGCCAAGTCATTGGATTAAATTAAGAAATCTATTAGAGAATGATATAACAAATAATGTCAGTTTAATTCCTACTAATTGGCCATCATCTATTACTTTTGGAATGCTTATAACTTTTGCGACATGTTTAATGATAGTTGGATTTGATATAGGGTCTTACTTTGTTGGGAAAAGATTTGGTAATCATTCACTTTCGCCAATATCTCCATCTAAAACTATTGAAGGTGCTTTTGGAGGATTAATATTTTCAATTTCAATAGGAGCTTTTTGTGGGTATTTACTTGGATGGAAGTTTGGTATATTTATTGGTATTTTTATTGGAGTTTTAGTGGCTTTATTTTCCCTTGTTGGTGACCTAACTGAATCAATGATGAAAAGAAATGCAGGATTAAAAGACTCAGGAAATTTTCTCCCTGGCCATGGCGGAATTCTTGATAGAATAGATAGCTATTTGTTTACTCCTGCTATAGTATTTTATATAGTAATGTTATTCTCACCATTGATTATTTCTTGAATAAGTTATATATTAATTGATGAATAAGCATAAATAAAAATAGAGTTTTCGTGTATATTGATTTTTTCGATAAATACTTTATCTTCAATTGGAATTGAGATGGATTTATTACTGATTATATTTTCTAGATATATTTTTCCGTTCTTTGATAAAATATTAACCTCTTCTAAGTTGATTTCGTCTTGATTATTGTTAACCCCAGCTATTTGAATTTTATCGTTTAGTATTTTTATATCTTTGAATAGTTTTGAATTTAATAATTCATTACTAATCATAGTACCAATCCAATTCCAACTTTTTGACAATAAGATTGTTTTTAAAGAGTTTTGAGATAATTGGATTTTGAAATTTGCTATAAATTCGTTTTTGAACAGTAATTCTGCTCTTTTTAGTTTGAAGCTTAAATTGACCTCTTTTGCTTTTAATTCAATTTCATCAAAGATAAGGTCTTTGTAGTTTATTCCTTTTGCTAATAAATGAATCTTTTTTATATTACCTTTCAAAATTTCTTTTGAGCTGGCAATAATGTTTATCTTGATGCTATTGATGTTTCTACACTCTTTTCTAAGAAGAATTTCTATAGCTTTTTGCAATAATATTGAAAGAAAACTATTTCTATTATCAACTACCATTTACTTATCTTAAGTTTTTCCATGTTTCGGAAACTAATTTTGGTTCTTCAAGGTGAGGTAAATGGCCTGAATCTGCTGCGATAATAATATTGTTAATATATTGTTTTTTTGTTTCTTTCTTTTCTTTCTCTGGGATAATTCTGTCATGTTTACCTAGAATTATCTTGATAGGTTGAGTTGGTTTAGGATCCCCACAATTAGATACTCCTCCATTTGCAGCAAACTCAGCAAGAGATGATTGCCAGCCAGGAACTTTTAAATGAATGGACGCAATTTGTTCTTCGGCAGGACCAACGTCTTCTTTTGGGTTAGCAAATGCCTGTCTGCATAATCCTCGACGAACAAACTTTTGACTAAGGAAAAAAGCCCCAAAATGATTTAAAGGCCAGGGTATTTTTGGGTTTCCCCCTGATAGACCTGCTGGAGATAATAAAAGAACCTTTCTAATTTTGCCTGGGTTTTGTCTCGCAAGCTCTAATGCTAAAGCACCTCCCATTGAGGCTCCTATTAGCCCTATTGGTCCTTGTTTTGTCACTAGATTTAGAACTGCGTTTAAATGTTTCATTAAATATTTAAATCCATATTTATTTCCTGGGGATCTGGGGCAAAAGCCAAAACCATATAAATCTGGAATAATTAATTTATTGTTCTTTTGTAAAAAAGGTGCTAAACGTCTATATTCAAGGAAACAACTATCGAAACCGTGTAAAAGCAATACTTTTTGACCTTCTCCTGTGAAAACAATTGGGTATAAATCTGAACTGTTTTGTGAGATTCCCTCTAGCTTTATCCATTTAAGATTTTCAATAAGTGTAATTGCTTCTGGATCAATAATTTGCTTGTGAATTTCTTGGAAATAAGCCTTTGATGAATTGAATTTTTGGATAGTATTTTTAATTTCTTTATTCAATTGTTTAGATATTATTTAATACTTAAGTTAATATTCTTGGATTCTACTTGAAAGCTTTTTATTGTTTTAATAAGGATATCTTCATTTATTAGAAAAGGTATTTGATGAATATCTGAATCATTTTTACATGCGAATTTGCAGGCTCTTTTTAGATCACTTGATGTTAATCCCTTTAAACCAATAGATTCAATAGAGATAGGGAGATCAAGTTGACTAAGAAAATTTAAAAGCTGTGATTTAGCTTGTTTTGGTAATTGACTTTTTGAATTTTCCTCTTCCAAGTGTAATTGTATAAGCAACCCAAGTCCTACCAGTTCTCCGTGGAGTGGTTTGTTTCTATAGCTAAGTTGAGTAAATCCATTATGAATAGAATGCGCTGCGGCAGTTCTGCAACTTGAACCTCCTATCCCTCCAATCATTCCTGCAGTTAGTGCACATCCTTCAGCAACTGTTACCCAAGAATTGCTAAGTGGATTTTTGAAAGCCTCATAACCATTTAGGAACAATTGATCTCTTAACACTCGAGCCATCTGTACTGCTTGTTGTACAAAACCATCTTTGCTTGAACTGCTTGTTAAAGCAGATTCGTACCATTTTGCAACTGCATCAGCAATACCGCTTGCAAGAGTTCTTTGGGGAGCAGACCTAACAATGTTGTGATCAAATATCAAAAGGTCAGGACATCTTTTTAAACTTACATCCTTAATAAACTTTCCATCTGGGGAATAGATATTTGATAAAGCTGTCCATCCTGCGCATGTGGAGGCGCTTAAGGGAATAGTTATGCAATTAATACTAAGTTTATCAGCAACTATTTTCCCTGCATCAAGGACTTTTCCTCCACCTGCAGAAATAATTCCATCGCAGTTATTTTCTTTAGAAAAATGACATGCTTTTTGTATATCTATTTCACAGCAATCGTTATCTAATTCAAAAGAGAATGGAGCAATACCTTCATTTAAAAGATCTTTTTCTATTGAATTCCTAATTCTTTTAGTTGAATTACTTCTACCAAGGATTAAAGGTCTTTTACTTATTTTAGCTATTAAATCTGTTGATTTGACCCAGGCTTTTTCTCCTTTAACTACTCTTGCAGGTGAGATTCTATGAGTATTTATAAACATTTAGTAGACCATTTAATTTGGAAAATCAAATGGTCGCACTTGCTAACTCAGGGGTTGAACTGTCATTTCCCATGTGTTTAACAATTACTTTTTTACTATCGTCTATATCTACTTCAGCTTTGTCTCCATCTTTTATCCTTCCAGATAAAACTTCTTCAGCAAGACTGTCTTCTAACAATCTCATAACCGCTCTCCTAAGAGGCCTCGCTCCATATGAGGGGTTATATCCCTCTTCTACCAATCTTTCTTTAAAATCGTCAGAGACAGTTAATGATATTCCTTTCTCTTTAATTCTTGAGAAAACTTCCTTGAGCATTATTTCTGCGATGTCTTTAACTTCGTTTCTTGAAAGTTGTCTAAATACTATTATTTCATCTAATCTATTCAAGAATTCAGGACGGAAATATTGTTTAAGTTCTTCATTAACAAGTGATTTAATACGATTGTATTGAGTATCTTCTATGTTCTCACCAGAGAATTCAAACCCTAGTCCTCCACCTCCTTTCTCAATGACTTTTGAACCAATATTAGAGGTCATTATTATTAGTGTATTTTTAAAATCAACTGTTCTACCTTTGGAGTCAGTTAATCTACCTTCTTCTAGCAATTGTAGAAGAAGATTAAAAACATCTGGGTGAGCTTTTTCTATTTCATCAAATAAAACAACGGTATAAGGTCTTCTTCTAACAGCTTCGGTTAATTGGCCCCCTTCATTAAAGCCAACATATCCAGGAGGAGATCCAATGAGCTTACTTACTGTATGTCTTTCCATAAATTCAGACATGTCTAGGCGTATCATTGCTTCTTCGCTGCCAAAGAAATAAGCTGCTAAAGCTTTAGTTAGTTCAGTTTTTCCTACACCAGTTGGGCCAGAGAAAATAAAGCTTGCAATAGGTCTATTTGGATTTTTCAAACCTACTCTTGCTCTTCTAATGGCTTTAGATACTGCTTTTACTGCTTCATCCTGGCCTATTAGTCTTTGATGTAATGTTTCCTCCATGTTTAGAAGCTTTACTGATTCACTTTCAGTTAATTTCTGAACAGGAACGCCAGTCCATGATGCAACTATGTGTGCAATGTCTTCTTCGTTGACTATTGGTTGAGAAACTTTTGATTCATTATCTTTCGAAGACGAATTATCTTCATTATCGTGATTGGAATCGGGATTAACAGCTTGTTTTGATTCTGAACTAGGAGTAGTTTTTTGTCTTATATCTTGTAATAGGTTTTTAATTTTATCTCTTAGTGCAACTTCTTTTTCTCTTAGCTCTCCAGCTTGTGTGAAGTTTTGATCTCTTATGGCCTCTTCTTTATTCTTTTGTACTTTTCTTAGTTCTTTGTCTACTTCCTTTGCCTCTGGCGGTAATTTAGAATTAAGCAATCTTACTCTGCTTCCTGCTTCATCTATCAAGTCAATTGCTTTATCAGGTAAGAAACGATCTGATATGTATCTATCACCAAGATTTGCTGCGGCATCCAAAGCTTCATCTGTAATTTTCAGTCTGTGATGTTGTTCATATCTTTCTCTTAAACCTCTAAGAATTTCAATGGTGTCTTTTATTGAAGGTTCTCCAATCATCACGGGTTGAAATCTTCTTTCTAAAGCTGCATCTCGTTCAATATGTTTGCGATATTCATCAAGAGTTGTTGCTCCAATACATTGAAGCTCTCCTCTAGCTAAAGCAGGTTTTAATATATTTGCAGCATCAATTGCACCCTCTGCAGCTCCTGCTCCAATAAGGGTATGAACTTCGTCAATCACAAGAATAACGTTACCTGCAGATTTTATTTCTTCCATTATTTTTTTCAATCTTTCTTCGAATTCACCTCTATATTTTGTTCCAGCAACAAGTAAGCCGATATCTAGTGTGAGCACTCTTTTTTCTTCGAGAATATCAGGAATATTTCCTTGCTGAATTCTCTGGGCAAGACCTTCAGCTATTGCAGTTTTGCCCACTCCTGGTTCCCCTATCAGTACAGGATTATTTTTTGTTCTTCTACCCAAAATCTGAATTACACGATCAATTTCTTCGTGTCTTCCAACGACTGGATCAAGTTTTGATTCGCTTGCAAGTTTAGTGAGGTTTGTACCAAATTCATCAAGTGTTGCTGTTTTAACTGATCCTTTTGATGTTCCTGATCCAGTTGTGACTTCAGCAGTCTCACCAAGCATGCGAACAACTTGGGTTCTTACTTTTGTTAAATCGACTCCTAAATTTTCGAGTACTCTTGCTGCTACTCCTTCACCTTCTCTAATTAAACCAAGTAAAAGATGCTCAGTTCCGATGTAATTGTGACCAAGTTGGCGAGCTTCTTCTAGTGAAAGTTCAAGAACTCTTTTTGCTCTTGGTGTGAAAGGGATTTCCACAGCAACAAAACCTGAACCCCTTCCAATTATTTTTTCGACCTCTACTCTTGAATCTTTGAGATTCACCCCCATTGATTTAAGAACTTTTGCCGCTACACCAGTACCCTCTCCAATGAGTCCTAAGAGGATCTGCTCAGTGCCTACGAAATTATGGCCAAGTCGTCTTGCTTCTTCCTGAGCAAGCATGATCACTTTTATTGCTTTTTCTGTAAACCTCTCAAACATTTGGCTTTGGCCATTAACTATTGAATCTAATTTATCAGGGTTAAGTGTGAAATGTGTACGGTTAGGTTTTTTTTTATAAAGGGTAAATATATGTATTCATTGAAAAGTAATTACAAAGTATTCATTGATGCAATATTTAAGCAATTTGTTCTTTTGTTTTCGGTAAACCGTACAAAAATTGTTTTTTTATGATTTGATAGTTAAATCTTTTATGTAAAGAAGTGCGTTGCTTCCATCTTTGTAAAAGTTTGTCCTATGTCCCATCAATTTGAACCCTGTTGAATCGTATAGAGCTTTAGCTGGTTCATTTTTATCTTTAACTTCCAAAAGGATTCTATTTATCTTAAGTGACTTGGATCTTTTGATTAGGTTTGAGAGCATAAATTTTCCTACCCCTTTTTTTTGATGGAGAGGATGAACAGCTATAGAAGTTATATGCAGTTCTTCTAGAACTAACCATGCAGAACAAAAACCTATTAAATCTGGGGTATTGACTTTTAGAACGCCTATACAAATTCTGTTGGGGTCACTTAGTTCTCTTTCCCATTGTTTTTTTGTCCATAGCCCTTGAAATATTTTCTGATCAAGAATTACACATTCATCTAAATTTAAGATTCCAAGTTGAATTATTCTCAGTTTCATAATTTGTTTTAATTAATTCGATCCTCTTTTTCCAAAAAATAATACTAATTTGTTGATTGATCTCTAGATTGGCTGAATATTAAAGAAAAGTTTTTTCCATGCTTGGCTCAAGAGCTTATGAACCCGATAGGGATATAAATAGTCCAAATCGAAATATATCTCCTGTTTCTTCTGAGATTAATGAGGAAGGGAAGTTAATGGTTGGAGGATGTCAACTAAGTGAACTTGCAAAAAAATTTGGTACTCCACTTTATGTTTTGGATGAACTTTCACTTAGGACGGCATGTAAAACTTATCTTCAGGCTCTACGAAAACACTATCCAGGGGAATCGCTTCCTTTATATGCTTCAAAAGCAAATAGCTCATTAGCAATATGTTCACTTATTGCTAGTGAGGGCTTTGGCCTTGATGCAGTTTCTGAAGGCGAATTATTAACTGCATTAAAGGGAGGAGTAGAAAGAGAAAGAATAGTTTTTCATGGAAATAATAAATCTGATAAGGAGCTGAAGTTTGCTCACCAAAATAATGTGACCGTTGTTCTAGATAATTTTCATGATATTGAGAAACTTAAAAGAATTGCGTCTGAGAACAAACCAGCAAATTTAATGTTGAGATTAACACCTGGAATTGAATGCCATACGCATGAATATATTAGAACTGGACATTTAGATAGCAAATTCGGTTTCGATCCTGATGAAGTTGAGAATGTATTAAAAGAACTAAAAAGATTTAAGTGGGCAAATCTAACAGGATTGCATGCACATATTGGATCTCAAATCTTTGAAACTCAGCCGCACATAGATTTGGCTGATGTAATGGCTGATACTATGAAGATGGCGAAGGAAATTGGACATCCTATAACTAATTTGAACTTGGGAGGTGGCCTTGGGATTAAATATAATCAAGAAGATAATCCCCCCTCTATTGAGAAATGGGTTGAAGTTATTTCTAAAGCTGTTGTTGAAGCCTGTAATAAAAGAAAACTTGATTTACCGAAGTTAATGTGTGAACCAGGAAGATCTCTTGTGGCAAGTTCGGGACTTACGATTTATGAGATTGGTGCTAAAAAAGTTGTTCCAGGAATTAGAAAGTATGTGTGCGTTGATGGAGGGATGAGCGACAATCCACGTCCCATAACTTATCAATCTGAATATACTGCCTGCTTAGTCGATAAATCACTCAGTTCAGATCTAGAGGAAGTTACTATTGCTGGAAAACATTGTGAGTCAGGAGATGTTTTACTAAAGGATTTCCCTCTTCCGCCGTGTGAAAGTGGTGATTTTCTTGCTGTGTTTGGCACTGGTGCTTAC
Source organism: Prochlorococcus sp. AG-402-P16 (assembly GCA_003216295.1). Lineage (GTDB taxonomy): Bacteria > Cyanobacteriota > Cyanobacteriia > PCC-6307 > Cyanobiaceae > Prochlorococcus_B. The sequence goes on from QCJB01000017.1 coordinate 22,140, forward strand.
AACTATTCAATGAGTTCTAATTACAATAGAATTCCAAGGCCTGCCACTGTAATGGTTAATGATGGATTTGTTGAGTTAACTCAGAGGAGAGAGCTTCCTGAGGATCTATTGCAATTAGATGTATTACCTGATCGCTTTATTACCAAGAATTAGGTAAGTTGAAATAACGTTGGGGAACAGGAGTGAACTTTTGGTGGTTAATAAATTTGCGTGTTCTCCTTGATGTCTTGTTTGCTTCTGCTATTGGGGTGCTTCTTTTTACACGAGTAAAAGAGCCGAGAACATTATGGTTGTTAAGAGGTTATCTTTTCTTAGTTTCATTATCTTGGTTTGTTCAAAGATTTGCAAATTTACCAATCACTTCAAAACTTGCTGATGCCTTGGTATTGGCATGTTCTCTATCCTTAGCAATCTTGTGGCAAGGAGAATTAAGAAGATTAATGGAACTATTAGGGACTGGAAGATTAGCAGTAATTCTTGGAAATACTCAAAAAGAATTTAGAGCAAGTTCTAATACATTTGCACAATTAACTGAAGCAGCTGGTCGTTTGTCTCAGAATAGAAAGGGAGCGCTGATAGTTGTAGACATGGGAAGTGACTTGCGTCCAGAAGATTTCCTTTTTCCTGGTGTTCCTATTGATGCTCAATTATCATCTGAATTATTATTAAATCTCTTTGCTGCAGATACACCTCTGCACGATGGAGCAGTTTTGGTAAAGGGTAATAGAATCATTTCTGCCGGAGTGATATTACCTCTCTCAAGACAAGGAATTAGTCGCTACGGAACTAGACACCTAGCAGCTTTGGGAATAACTGAAAGATTTGATAGATGTATATGTGTTGTTGTTTCAGAAGAATCAGGTACCTTATCTTTAGCCAGTCAAGGACGACTAGAGAGACCTATCACAAGCAGTAGATTACTAGATCTGTTGAAAGAATTTATGGATCCTTCAACTTCAACTTCTAACACTAAGTCTAATAGCATTAATCCTTCTTTGAAAACGACTTCTTCTAATATTGAACCTAAAATTGGCCAATCTAGAGTTAATCTTGGGAAAAATAATGACAGCAAGGAGTCTTTAAAGTGACTTACTCTTCTGTGATAAGCACTGATAAGGCAAGAGAAGTTCGTCCATTCCCTAAAGGATTGGATATTCTTCGAATGCCTGATCACATAGCTGTGATTATGGATGGAAATGGTAGGTGGGCTAAAGCTAAGGGTTTGCCAAGAACAATTGGACATACAGCTGGGGTTGAGTCTTTAAAAACTACTTTGCATTTGTGTAGCAATTGGGGGATAGGAGCACTAACTGTTTATGCTTTTTCAACTGAAAACTGGTCAAGGCCAAGTGAAGAAGTTAATTTTTTAATGACACTGTTTGAAAGTGTTCTTAAGCGTGAATTAACTAATTTAAAACTTGAAGAAGTTAAAATTAATTTCTTAGGTGATCTTGATCCATTACCGAATGCATTAAAAGACCTTATTAAGGAGTCTGTTGAATCAACTTCTAATAATAAAGGAATCCATTTTAATGTTTGTACAAATTATGGTGGACGAAGAGAATTAGTGCGTGCTGCCCAAAAACTTGCAGAACGCTCAGTAAAAGGAGAGTTAGACCCTTCTTTGATAGATGAAAATGTCTTTGCTTCTGAATTATTTACGGCAAGTGAAGTAGATCCAGATTTGCTTATCAGAACTAGTGGTGAAAGAAGGATAAGTAATTTCTTATTGTGGCAATTGGCTTATGCTGAAATCCATGTGACTGACGTACTATGGCCAGATTTTAATGAAGATGCTTTAACTAAGGCTCTTCTTGATTATCAATCAAGAAGAAGAAGATTTGGAGGAGTATGACTAAATTAAATGGATATATTGAAATCTATGATTTTTTATAAATGATTAGCTAAAACTAAATAAGATTAAAAATTTTTTATATTAAAACTCCTATATGACTCTAATTAATTCGAATATCCAAGAATCTAATAAATTCAAGACGAGAAAAGACTCCTTCTTAGACTTTAATTCCATAAAAGGAGCAGATATCAGACATGACTGGTCTTTAGAGGAAGTCAAAGAGATACTTGATTTACCATTAATGGATTTGTTGTGGAGAGCTCAAATAGTTCATAGGTCTCATAACCCTGGTTACAAGGTTCAGCTCGCATCTCTTTTAAGTGTGAAGACAGGCGGATGCTCAGAAGATTGCGCATATTGTCCTCAGTCTGTGCATAATGAAACAACGGTTCAACCTAATCCTTTACTGCAAGTTGAGTCAGTTCTTGATAGAGCAAGAGCGGCTAAAGATGCAGGAGCAGATAGATTTTGTATGGGTTGGGCTTGGCGTGAGATCAAAGACGGAAACGCGTTTGATTCAATGCTTGAAATGGTCAGAGGTGTTAGGGAACTTGGCCTTGAGGCATGTGTTACGGCTGGAATGATTACTGATACTCAAGCCTCTAGATTGGCAGAAGCAGGTTTAACAGCCTATAACCATAATTTAGATACTAGTCCTGAGCATTATTCCAATATTATTTCAACAAGAACATATCAAGATCGACTTGAAACATTGAGAAGAGTACGCATGGCTGGAATTACTGTGTGCTGTGGTGGAATTATTGGTATGGGCGAATC
>QCJB01000018.1 GCA_003216295.1 Prochlorococcus sp. AG-402-P16
CTAAAAGTAATTGAAATTAATCCAACATCTTCAAATATTTATCAAGCTATAACTAGGTTTTTAAAAGATTCAGATCCTTCTCAATTAAATACTAAAAAATTAAAAAATATTTTAAATATTCTTCTAGAAAAGAATGATATACCTCACAATTATTTATTCAAAGCATTTAACTTCATATATAAAAAAGAATTATCAATAAATATTGATAAATTAAGATCAGATTCTCCAAACAAAAAAACAATTCAGTTATTTTTGACTGATGAACTAATAATAAATGCACTTAAAAAGGTCATCTTCAAAGATCCTCAATGGGAGAAAATATTAACTGAGTTAAGAAAAAATGCCTGCTATCTAATAGCCAACAACCAAGGAGAGATTAAAGATCATCAATTAAAACTTATTATTGCCTTAGCTGAACAGTGCTTTTATAATGAATATATTTATTACATAAATGATAAGGAAAAAAAATGTCTAGAAAAAATAATAAGTATATGCGAGGAAGGGAAATCAAATGAAATCAACCTTACATTATTAGCTTGCTACTTTCCACTATATAAACTTCTAAATAGAATACCTACAATAACAACAATAAAATCATCCGATAATAGTTTTAAAGAACTTATAAAATTTCAAGTATTAGAACCTCTAGAAGAAATTAGACTATCTAGAAAAATCAAGAGAATAGGTTCAATCACTGATCATATTTCTCAGAAAGTAAGATCTCAGTATGAAGAGAATCCCTATCCAAGATGGAGATATGAAGAGACGTCTAAAGAGTCAAAGAATTCTGCACTATCATTAATTAATAATGAAATAAAGCCTAATTCAATAAGTTACTATTTTGAGTCTAAACCATTAAATATTTTAATAGCTGGTTGCGGAACAGGTATGCAAATTATACAGGCTCAAAGATACAAGGATGCACAAATCACAGCAATAGATATAAGTTGCTCTAGTCTCTCCTATGCACAAAGAAAAATCAATGAAATAGGTGTTCAAAATGTAAACTTAATTCAGATGGATATTTTAGAAGTTGCTTTATTAAAAGAAAAGTTTGACATTATAGAATGTTGTGGTGTTTTACATCATATGGCTGACCCTCAGCAAGGATTAGCTGCATTGCTAGAGATACTGAAACCTAATGGATTTATAAGGTTATCTTTATATAGTGAATTATCGAGGCAATTAATAGTAAAAGCGAGAGATTATATTCAATCTAAAAATCTTAATCCTAATATAGATAATATGAGAAATCTCAGGAAAGATATATTTTCTGGAAGGTTTCCCGAACTATATTCCCTTACAAGTGCTGATGCTGACTTTTACAATACATCTAATTTTAGGGACCTATGTTTTCACTACCAAGAACACCTTTTTAACTTCAAGCAACTGGAGTATTTTCTAATCTCAAACAAATTAAAGTTTCTTGGATTTCATCTTCCTCAATATATCAAATCTCTCTATAAGCAATATTTTCCAGAAGATAAAATTCAAGCAAACTTAAAAAATTGGGGAGAATTAGAAAGAAAACATCCTGGAATCTTTGGCGGAACTCCACCTTTTTGGGTTTCTAGAGGCGAATAAAACTCAGCTAAATTTCCAATAGATCGTTTGGTTGATTCTTTTTGAAAGCACACATCAAAATCGAGGAAGAACATTAGTTAATATTAAATTCATATACATTCATTTATGAAGGATACGAGTATTAAATGCTTAACCAATTAGCAACTTTTAAGCAAAAATTTGTCCTTCATTCAGTTCTTGTCAACATTGACAAGGACTCCAGTATTTGATTGATTTGCAAGAAGAATAGAAAGAATATTAAAGAAGTAGGGAGGATCAAAATTTGTTCGCCTCCCTTTATCTAGTCAGTTAATTAATGGAATAATCTTTTTTTTAGCTATTATCATTTACCTCCATTGCAGAAGCGAACTGCGCTGGAGGAACTCATTCCATTTGTTTGCATTTCGCCAACGCATTCATTGAAAACATGTGATTCTTTTTTTAATGAGCAAAGACTCAAAGCGATGGCAACAAGAGCAACAGCAGAAACAACGCCTGAACCTAGTTGAATAATTCCATAAGCAAACATTGCTTTTGCTTTCGCACCACAAATTTTTTTTTCTTTTTTATTTTCGCCAGTCATTGTGATAAAGAATTAATAGATAAATTTAAATGATATTTTTGGAAATTTCTATTGATTTCTGTGGAGAAAACCGTCTTGTTAGTTGTCTGATTTGCGGCTTTTCCAAATAAAGTTGATACAAAAAAACCGTCCCAAAAAGGACGGTTTTTTTGGAGATAAGGCGCAAGTGTTTCCTTGTTTCCACTGCGGAGTATCCCAACTCCTCACAAGTTTAACGTACATCCAATTCAAGGAGGAATAAACCCAATAGAGTTGAGTTTATCAACTGTCACAGGTCAAGACATTAAAAAAAAAGCATCCTGCTCACTGTTGCAAGTGGATACTGTTAAAAACAGAACTATGTGTGAGGAGTTGTCGTGTAAATACTTTCTACTACAACAAATAAATAGATATCAGCAAGAATAATATTACTGTAAGTATTGAAAATATAAAGATAAAACCCCAAGGAAGAAAGTCAAAAACTAACTTTACCAAGTTTTTTAATTGACCTAAAAGTATAAGAATTTAATAGATCCAAAAACCAGAAAAAAAAGCAAAGGTCACTTTTCGGTTGGCTCCCTAAAGAACAAACTGAAAAATCATAACTATTCCTAATCCTCATAATCAAAAATCAATTGAAATAGATCCAATTCAAATTTCTATATGTATCGACATGAACAACAATCCAAAAGAGTACGTGTTAAATTATTTATGTAGCGTATGCTACTAAAACGTTCAACTCATCAAATGGTGAGCCGCAGTCTGACTCGAGCCAAGGAACGGGGACTTGAGCATATTTCGGAGATGAAAATGTCTTTAATCTATAGAGGCCTAAAGTACAACCAGCATAAAGCTGTTGTAGAGAAGCAACATGTACAGCTTACTTATCGTGGTAAGACTTACCAAAGCTAATCAAATCAACCTTTTATCAAAGCCCTTTTAGGGCTTTTTTTTTATGCACAGATCATTTTATAAAATTTAAACTAAATTAGAAACAATGATTGCAATATTCTAATAACTGAAATTTGATAATAATTTGAACAATATTTAATCAAACTTTATTTGTATGTTTCTTTATAAAGATATTTAATAATCCAAGTCCAAATATCAAAGAAGCAGAAACCACCAACAAAACAAGGTAATTTCCAGAAATTATACTTATTTCTCCATTCAAAATCTGTTGCAGACTTACATTCTTTATAGTATTTAAAGCATAACCAGCAGCTACAAATGGTATATCAGAAATAACAATGCTAAAAATCAAAGACGGCATAAATCTTTTCCAAGATATTTTTGTAAGTCCAATCGCATAGCAAACAAAATCAAACCAAGATGTCAAAAGTAAACCTGTCATGAGAAAAAAGTTATTTGCTAGATATTGTTTACTAATACTTTCTACTTTTTTCATTTGCCTTTTTCCTAACAATTTACTAACATAAGTTCTACCAAACCTTCTAGAGATAAAAAATGATAACGAACAAGATATAAAATCAGCTATAAATATAATTCCTAAACCATTTCTAATCCCAAATAAATAGCCCGCGATAACAGAACAATAAGTTCCAGGAAGTATAGGAATTAATATGCTAATTGACCTTAAAATAAATAATAGTATTATCAAATAAAAACTACTTAAAGCAAAATCCTTTTGGATAATCTCAAAAAGATTAGAAATAGCATTAATATCAAAAAATTTATAAGTGAAAAAAAATATAATTCCTAATAGACCTAGATATATAAATTTAGTATATTTTTTATTCACTATTTTTCTAATCATAAAATACTAATTAAATTGATTATCAGTTTGATTTAATGAGTATACTATATATTCTTTGATTAACTATTTCAATCCTCACTAATTCCGCTCAAGTTTAAGACTGCACATAACATTAGCTTCTGCTAGAGGCATCTCTCCAGAGTTCCATTTCTCATATACACAGGTATAAAAAGGTTCATTTATGCTGTTTAAATCATTTTTTTGGTCTATTACATCTCTTAAATATTTAGCTTTCGCTCTAAGGTATTCTTTTTTATAAGACCAATACATAATTTCAGCGATACCAACGAATGGTAAAGAAAAAGCAAAAATTATAATTAAGTGATTAATCAATTTGTCCCTACTTGAGATTGTTATTTTATATCCGATAACTTATAAAAGTAACTCGTAAAGAATACTCAATAAAATAACTAAAAAATCGCATTTAATAATCGCAATTAATTTTTAACATCAATTTACTCAATAAAATTCTGATTGGTTAAAGGAGCCGAGGGGCTATCGCCGTTGCTGAAGGAAAATCGAAACCGATTAGTCAAGCCAAGCTGGAGGAAATCCTCATCAGCACTTATTCTCAAGAAATCAATTATTTTGTTAGAAGAGTAAATTAAAAAAAACCTTGTCATTAGAAAATTTTCATCTAAATCAATTAAAAGAACTGGTCTTATCTGGAAAGACAAGATCTGAGAACTGGAGAAGGGAAAAACTTTCTTCTTTATTGCAATTATTAGAGGTCCATCAAAAAGAAATACTAGATGCTTTAAGCGAAGACCTTAACAAACCTGCCACAGAAGCATTCTTTGAAATTATTGCAGTCAAGCAAGAAATAAAACTTGCTCAGAAAAATTTATCAAAATGGATGAAATCGAAACAAATTACCGTACCAGTATCTTTAAAACCTGCTAAAGCTTATATTCATCCAGATCCTTTAGGATGCATACTGATAATTGGACCATGGAATTACCCTTTTTCACTTACACTTCAACCTCTTGTCGGTGCTTTTTCCGCTGGTAATACTGCAGTTTTAAAACCATCAGAGAATGCACCTCATGTATCGAAACTATTAAAAAAGCTAGTAGAAAAATACTTTACTCAAGAAACAGTTCAAGTTATTGAAGGAGATGGGGCTATTGCGTCTGAGTTGTTGAGCAAAAAATTTGATCATGTCTTTTTCACAGGTGGTGAAAATATTGGCAAGAAAGTTATGGAAGCCGCTGCAAAAAACTTAACTCCCGTCACCTTAGAACTGGGAGGTAAAAGCCCAGCCATTGTTCTTGATGGTGCAAATATAGAGGTAACTGCTAAAAGACTCATATGGGGTAAAAGTTTAAATGCAGGGCAAACTTGTATCGCACCAGATCACTTGCTTGTGCAGCAGAAACTTTTTCAATCTTTGATTTCTAATTTAAAAAAATCAATTTATACTTTTTATGGAGATAAACCCTTATTCTCAAAGCATCTTGGAAGTATTATTAATAAAAATCAATTTAATAGACTAAATAATTTACTAACACAAGCTAAAAATAATAATCAGGTTATATATGGAGGTGAGTCTAATGATAGCGAAAGGAGGATTAGCCCTACACTAATCAAAATAAAAGACAGAAATGATCCATTAATGAAGGAAGAAGTCTTTGGCCCCTTATTACCTATTTTATGCATTCAAAATCTTGATGAAGCTATTAAAGATTTTAGGAATTTACCGAAACCATTGGCTCTTTATCTTTTTGGCGGGAATGAAAGAGAACAAGAAAAGATTCTCTCTATGACTTCCTCTGGTGGTGTCTGTTTCAACGATGTTGTTTTACAAGCAGGAATCCCAGAATTACCATTTGGTGGTGTTGGTTCAAGTGGTATGGGAAAATATCACGGAAAGGCGGGTTTCGATAATTTTACTCACTACAAATCCATACTAAAAAGACCTTTTTGGCTAGATCTAAATTTCAGATATCCTCCTTACAATGTGGATTTATCTTTACTAAATAAATTAATAGGTTAATATACATTTAATATCCAAGAAATAGATTTTGTCTTTTAACTAAAGATGGCTATAAAATTAAAAATTTTTTTTAAAATTTTAAAATTTAAAGGCTTATTGATTTTATTATCAATACTTGTTTTAAAAGTCAATGCAGATACAAAGGTTCTTGCTCAAAAGGGTGATACCCTTCTTAAAATATCAGAAAGATATGGAATATCTCTAAAAGAGCTAATGTATAAGAATAATTTTGATAACGCTAGCAAAATCATTGAAGGTGAAGTTATCTTAATACCTCTAAATAAAAAGAAAATCACCTATAAAGTAAAAGAAGGTGATACTCTTTATAAAATTGCAAGAGACTATCAAGTTAAGGTAGTAGATATTATTTCAATAAACAATCTAAATGATTCGGAATATTTAAAAGCAAATCAGATAATCTTATTACCTAAAGAGGCTAAATATACGCTTAAAGTTAATCAACAAAATGTTAATCTAGCAAAAAAAAATGTGTTTTATCATCAAATATCAAGTGGAGAAAATCTTACTGATATCGCAAAAATACATAATATCAAAATAGAAGAAATCATTTCTTTAAACAAATTAGAAGCTCAAAACGAAATCTATTCTAAAAATAAATTACAAATAAGAAAAAATGCAAAAGTTAAATGGTTAAAGTACGGTTCGTTAAGAATTAACTGGTCAGACTGGAGATACTTTAACGGAAATTATATTGCGAACGCTAAGAATAAAAGAAATAAAAATTTTTTTATAGCAATAAATTGCGAAAGGAGAACCTTAAATAATACATTGAATAATTCTAATTGGACAAGTTGGTACTTCCCAATAAATGATTTTGAATTTAATTTAATTAGTGATTTTTGCGACAATGATTTCAAGCTTTAAATTATTTTTTTTGATCAATAAACGGTGGTTCAATTCTCTCAGAATCTTCTTCAACAAGTTGTAATCTCAATTTTTTCCCCCCTGCAAGTTCCCCAAGAGACACCCTTATTGTTGAACCAGTAAGAGTTTGCAGTGTGGCTAAAAGTTCACGTAAATAAGGAGTACTACTTCCTGACTCAACCCATAACCTCTCTTGCAAGCCTTCCAATCTTTTCCAAGCAGAGTGAAACTTTAAAATTGAACTCTCTATAGTTTTTGCCTGTCCAAAAGCATCAGAAAGCAACCCCAAAGAATCCAACCTGAGAGCCTCTTGAGTGGCTTTATCCAAATTTAAATTTTTGTCTTGAAATGTTCTTAAGGCTAAAGAAGCATCGAAAGATTTACCCATCCATTTTGCCGTATTTGTCATATCTTTCACTGCATCAATCTCAGGATTTTCTCTTAAGGTCCCACATATCTCTTCTTGTTGAAGTGGGGTCAACCTAGACAATTCTCTTACTAATGGAGCAACAAACTTTGGAGGCAATAAGTTTGCTTGTGTTCTCTCCTTAATTTCGTCAGGTAAAAGAGAACTAGTTGCAGCCAAAAATTCATCAGTCAAGCTCTTAACTTGTCTTCTAGTAATATCTTTCCCTTCATTAGCAGCCTCCGAAATCATATATTGAATTTCAGGCTCAGCTTTTGCAGTTTCTATAAAAGCTCTTTTAGAAAAATTATTTATACTCGATTCTTCAAGAATTCCATCATCTACAAGATCATCTGAAGAGTCAGCTAATTGAATGAGGGAATATGCTTTGCTTTTGCTTATCTCCATCTCGCGTAACCACTGCAAAAACCCTGTGCCTCTTCCATCTCCCCCTTTCTTTTCTCGATCTCTTACAACGCGTAAAATTCTTCCTCTCCAGATTTCAGTTTGCAAATCAAACTGTTCGCAAATTGACCATGCATTCTCTAATTTCTCAATAAAATCAATATTACTTAAGTCGTCTTGTTCAGGATCAGGCAAATCAAAGCTAATAGCAGAGGGGTCTAAAGATGACTGTGATATCACAAAAAATAAAAACTTTTTAGATTTGACATTTTAAAGCTATTTGAAAATTCGGCCGAAAATCAATATGAATTATTTTTGTCTAAAGTAAAAAACCATTAAAAAGAGATCTACTTTTTTAGAAAACCAGCGACAGTCTGTGACACAAATACAAATATCTCCTGTTCTGATAGATAATAAAGGTATTAAAATCATTTAGGGAAGTCAGATGAGCTTTGCTAGAAAAGATAAGGTTCGCATCTTGCGTCAAGAATCATATTGGTTCAATCAAATTGGAGAAATAGTCTCTATTGATAAATCCCCATTAATGAGGTATCCAGTAACTGTCAAATTTGAAAAATGTGATTTCAAAGCATTTAGTGGTGTTGATGGTGGTGCCAATACCAGTCAATTCTCAGTGAAAGAATTAGAAGCTGCCGCTAGTTAGCAGCATTATTACTTTTGCCAGAATTACCTGAAGTAGAAACAGTTAGGAAGGGACTTGAGAAACTTGTAAAAACTTTTTATATAAAAAAACTAGAGGTATTAAAGGAACGCTCAATAGCAAGTATTGGTGGATCTAAAAGTTTCATAAATAATATTAAAGATAGTTATTTAGATAATTGGGATAGAAGAGGTAAATATTTAATAGGATCCCTCTATACGAAAGAGAAAAACAGTAACGGATACTTAGTTGTTCATCTTAGAATGACAGGCCAATTTAAATTACTAGAGAAAAAACAACTCCCATGCAAACATACCAGAGTCAGATTTCTTGAAGAGAGTGGAAGAGAACTACGTTTTGTTGATATTAGAAATTTCGGGCAAATGTGGTACGTACCTCCGTCAAAATCAATATCTGAAATAGTATCTGGAGTTAAAAGATTAGGGCCAGAGCCATTCAGTCCTGATTTTAATAGTTACTATTTAAAAGAATATTTGAAGAAAAAAACTCGTTCAATTAAATCTGCATTATTAGATCAAGAAACTGTTGCTGGTGTTGGAAATATATATGCAGACGAAACATTATTTGATGCAGGAATTAATCCAAAAACAAAAAGCGGAAATTTAAAAATCTCTGAGTTAAAAAAGCTTTGCAATAGTTTGGTCAAAATTTTAAAAATAAGCATAGGAGAAGGTGGAACTACCTTTAGTGACTTTAGAGATTTAGAGGGAATTAATGGAAATTATGGAGGACAAGCCTGGGTGTATAGAAGAAATGGTAAAAGTTGTAAAAGATGTGGAGAGCAAATATTGCGAGAAAAAATCTGTGGAAGAAGCACACATTGGTGTCCTAATTGCCAGAAATAATTGATCATTAAAAAAGGGTCCCAGAGAACCCTTTTTTAATATTTTACCTGGCATTGAGCTATTTTCTCAGGGGGCTACCCCCCAAATATCGTCGCCGCTGATGCGTTTCACAACCGAGTTCGAGATGGATCGGAGTGGTTCCACATCGCCATGAACACCAGGATAGTTCTACTTATGTATGAACCTTGAAGACTGCATAGAAATTATTAAAAAATAATCAGAAAGAATAAAGCAATAATTTGAGTAAAAGCAAAAGAAGGTCAAGCCCTCGATCTATTAGTACTCCTCCGCTGCATCTGTTACCAGACTTCCACGTAGAGCCTATCAACGGGTGTTCTTCCCGTGATCTTACTGGTTTATACCATGGGAATACTCATCTTGAGGTGGGCTTCCCACTTAGATGCTTTCAGCGGTTATCCACTCCGCACATGGCTACCCAGCGTTTACCGTTGGCACGATAACTGGTACACCAGAGGTGCGTTCCTCCCGGTCCTCTCGTACTAGGGAGAAATCCTCTCAATATTCCTGCGCATACACCGGATATGGACCGAACTGTCTCACGACGTTCTGAACCCAGCTCGCGTACCGCTTTAATGGGCGAACAGCCCAACCCTTGGGACCGGCTTCAGCCCCAGGTTGCGATGAGCCGACATCGAGGTGCCAAACCTCCCCGTCGATGTGAACTCTTGGGGGAGATCAGCCTGTTATCCCTAGAGTAACTTTTATCCGTTGAGCGACGGCCCTTCCACTCAGAACCGTCGGATCACTAAAACCGACTTTCGTCCCTGTTCGACTTGTAGGTCTCACAGTCAAGCTTCCTTCTGCTTTTGCACTCGACGACTGATTTCCAACCAGCCTGAGGAAACCTTTGTGCGCCTCCGTTACCTTTTAGGAGGCGACCGCCCCAGTCAAACTGCCCAGCAGATACTGTCCGCTTCCCGGATAACGGGTAAACGTTAGATCTCTAGCTCTGAAAGAGTGGTATCTCACCGTTGACTCAGTAGTACCCAAAAGCACTACATCAATGTCTCCCACCTATCCTGCGCATTCAGAGCCCGAGAACAATACCAACCTGCAGTAAAGCTTCATAGGGTCTTTCTGTCCGGGTGTATGTAGTCCGCATCTTCACAGACAATTCTATTTCGCCGAGCCTCTCTCCGAGACAGCGCCCAGATCGTTACACCTTTCGTGCGGGTCGGAACTTACCCGACAAGGAATTTCGCTACCTTAGGACCGTTATAGTTACGGCCGCCGTTCACCGGGGCTTCAGTCACTAGCTTCGCTTACGCTAACCAGCTTCCTTAACCTTCCGGCACTGGGCAGGTGTCAGCCCCCATACATCGTCTTGCGACTTAGCGGAGACCTGTGTTTTTGGTAAACAGTCGCCTGGGCCTCTTCACTGCGACCAGCTCGCGCTGGCATCCCTTCTCCCGAAGTTACGGGACCATTTTGCCGAGTTCCTTAGAGAGAGTTATCTCGCGCCCCTCGGTATTCTCTACCACCCCACCTGTGTCGGTTTCGGGTACTGGCAATTATGCCTTAACGGGTATAGGGATTTTCTTGGAAGCATGACATCACCAACTTCGCTGCCGTAGCAGCTCGTACTCACGCCTCAGCTCAGAACGTTTTCTCCGTTCCTCAAAGCCTCGAACGCTTGAACCAGTAACCAACATCTGGATTGGCTAGCCTTCTCCGTCCCCCTTCCCAAAACATAACTGGTACAGGAATGTTGACCTGTTATCCATCGACTACGCCTTTCGGCCTCACCTTAGGACCAGACTAACCCTCCGCGGACGAGCCTGCCGGAGGAACCCTTAGGGTTTCGGGGCATGGGATTCTCACCCATGTTTTCGCTACTCAAGCCGACATTCTCACTTCTATGCAGTCCACGCCCGCTTACGCTAACGCTTCGCCCCACATAGAACGCTCCCCTACCACTTAATAAATTAAATCCGCAGCTTCGGTACAACACTTAGCCCCGTTCATTTTCGGCGCAGGATCGCTCGACCAGTGGGCTATTACGCACTCCTTTGAGGATGGCTGCTTCTAAGCAAACCTCCTGGTTGTCTGGGCAACCCCACCTCCTTTATCACTTAGTGTTGATTTTGGGACCTTAGCTGGCGGTCTGGGCTGTTTCCCTTTCGACTATGGAGCTTATCCCCCACAGTCTGACTGCCTAGTTACACACAGGGTATTCAGAGTTCATCACGATTTGGTACCGCTCTCGCAGCCCGCACCGAAATGGTCGCTTTACCCCCCTGCTGGAGCACTAGACGCTACGCCTCAACGTATTTCGGGGAGAACCAGCTAGCTCCTGGTTCGATTGGCATTTCACCCCTAACCACAGCTCATCCGGTGACTTTTCAACGTCAGTCGGTTGGGACCTCCACTTGGTATCACCCAAGCTTCATCCTGGCCATGGTTAGATCACCAGGGTTCGGGTCTATAAACACTGACAAAACGCCCTATTCAGACTCGCTTTCGCTGTGGCTCCACCATTTCCGGTTTAACCCGCCAGTGCCTATAAGTCGCCGGCTCATTCTTCAACAGGCACACGGTCACCCGATAAGTCGGGCTCCCATTGCTTGTAGGCTCATGGTTTCATGTTCTATTTCACTCCCCTCCCGGGGTTCTTTTCACCTTTCCCTCACGGTACTGTTGCGCTATCGGTCACACAGGAGTACTTAGCCTTACGAGGTGGTCCTCGTAGATTCACACGGAATTCCACGTGCTCCGTGCTACTCGGGATACAGCTAGGCCAACTCTCCTTTCGATTACGGGGCTTTCACCCTCTGTGGCGCGCCATTCAAGCGCTTCTTCTAGGTTTGTTGGTCCACATTGCTGTCCCACAACCCCGATAGTCGAAACTATCGGTTTGGGCTGTTCCCCGTTCGCTCGCCGCTACTTAGGGAGTCGTTATTTACTTTCCTTTCCTCCAGCTACTAAGATGTTTCAGTTCGCTGGGTTGGCTCGTGCCAGCCTATATATTCAGCTGGCCGTTCTAAGGGTTGCCCCATTCGGAAATTCCCGGATCAAAGCGTGTATCCAGCTCCCCGAGACATATCGCAGGTAACCACGTCCTTCATCGCCTCTGTGTGCCAAGGTATCCGCCATGAGCCCTTTGTAGCTTGACCTTAAATACAATCACAAAATTAATTGTGCTCGGCTATTACTCAAGAATTAAACATGAATTCTGAAAAAAATAATTTAGTGTTTAAGCCAAATATTCATTCAGAATTATGCATCCATGAGATGCTTTATTCTTTCTAATCTATGCAGTTTTCAAGGTTCTACTGAATTCAAATGAAAATAAATCCATTCGAGCCCAGCATATTATCAACTATTAGAAGATGATAAGAAGCTAGGTTCTTTTCAAATAGACAATTCTAAGTCACATCTACAAATTTTCTCCGGAATTTAGTTACCAGGATAGTGTTCAGTGGAGGTAAGCGGACTCGAACCGCTGACATCCTGCTTGCAAAGCAGGCGCTCTACCAACTGAGCTATACCCCCAACAACGAATGGGCCATCCTGGACTTGAACCAGGGACCTCACCCTTATCAGGGGTGCGCTCTAACCACCTGAGCTAATGGCCCAGGAGAAACCTTTGTTGGGTGTGACCTAGACAAGTTTAGGAACTGAAATCTAAAAACTAATTATAAAATTAATAAATAAATCTGAGGTACCGATCGACCTTAAGGTGACAGGATTGAGGCCTAAGAATAAATTACTCAGACATTACAATCGATTTATTGTCTCCCTGTTAGGAGGTGATCCAGCCGCACCTTCCGGTACGGCTACCTTGTTACGACTTCACCCCAGTCATCAGCCCCACCTTCGGCGTCCTTCTCCACAAGGGTTAAAGTAACGACTTCGGGCGTGGCCAACTTCCATGGTGTGACGGGCGGTGTGTACAAGGCCCGGGAACGTATTCACCGCAGTATGCTGACCTGCGATTACTAGCGATTCCTACTTCACGTAGGCGAGTTGCAGCCTACGATCTGAACTGAGCCACGGTTTATGGGATTTGCTAGCTCTCGCGAGTTTGCTGCCCTTTGTCCGTAGCATTGTAGTACGTGTGTAGCCCAGGACGTAAGGGGCATGATGACTTGACGTCATCCACACCTTCCTCCGGTTTATCACCGGCGGTCTTTCTAGAGTGCCCAACTAAATGCTGGCAACTAAAAACGTGGGTTGCGCTCGTTGCGGGACTTAACCCAACATCTCACGACACGAGCTGACGACAGCCATGCACCACCTGTCACTGCGTTCCCGAAGGCACCCTCTAATTTCTTAAAGGTTCGCAGGATGTCAAGCCCTGGTAAGGTTCTTCGCGTTGCATCGAATTAAACCACATACTCCACCGCTTGTGCGGGCCCCCGTCAATTCCTTTGAGTTTCACACTTGCGTGCGTACTCCCCAGGCGGAACACTTAACGCGTTAGCTACGACACCGAAGGGGTCGATTCCCCCGACACCTAGTGTTCATCGTTTACGGCCAGGACTACAGGGGTATCTAATCCCTTTCGCTCCCCTGGCTTTCGTCCATGAGCGTCAGTAATGGCCCAGCAGAGCGCCTTCGCCACTGGTGTTCTTCCCGATATCTACGCATTTCACCGCTACACCGGGAATTCCCTCTGCCCCTACCATACTCAAGCCAATCAGTTTCCACTGCCATGATGGAGTTGAGCTCCACGTTTTAACAGCAGACTTGAAAGGCCGCCTGCGGACGCTTTACGCCCAATAATTCCGGATAACGCTTGCCACTCCCGTATTACCGCGGCTGCTGGCACGGAATTAGCCGTGGCTTATTCCTCAAGTACCGTCATATCTTCTTCCTTGAGAAAAGAGGTTTACAGCCCAGAGGCCTTCGTCCCTCACGCGGCGTTGCTCCGTCAGGCTTGCGCCCATTGCGGAAAATTCCCCACTGCTGCCTCCCGTAGGAGTCTGGGCCGTGTCTCAGTCCCAGTGTGGCTGATCATCCTCTCAGACCAGCTACTGATCGAAGCCTTGGTGAGCCATTACCTCACCAACAAGCTAATCAGACGCGGGCTCATCCTCAGGCGAAATTCATTTCACCTCTCGGCATATGGGGTATTAGCGGTCGTTTCCAACCGTTATCCCCCTCCTGAGGGCAGATTCCCACGCGTTACTCACCCGTCCGCCACTAACCCGAAGGTTCGTTCGACTTGCATGTGTTAAGCACGCCGCCAGCGTTCATCCTGAGCCAGGATCAAACTCTCCGTAGTAGTCAGGCCCTATTGTAAAAATAAATTCTACTCAGTCTGATTTGCTTCTCCCACAATTACAGCACTGGCGTACTGATTGTGATTGTTGCCACCTTGTTTTAATAAGGGTTCTAAAGAGTGCACTTAGTTTTATCTTCGTGACTTTCCCGGATCTCAGATCCGTCGTTGCTCTAACTCTGTAACACTAAATATCAAATCAGAGCCGTGAAACTCCAAATCAAAATAGTGACAAAATTATGCAACTAATTTCTTTTTGACGGGACCTCACACCTTTATCGCAATACATCCGATTCAAAAATGAACCAGACGCGATAAAAGCGTCAGTTCCTAAACTTTTAAGTTGTCTAGGTTCTGCTTCGTTCTTTAAAAGACAGAAGCATTTTCGATCTTGCGACCGTTTTTCAGCTTACAACAAAGAAGGGGTTAGTCTTCAAATGTTATAAAACTCCCACTTAACTAAAAAACTTTCGTAATTTCGCCTAGTGAGTACGCCTCAGAATTACTAACGCGCAGAAGAATAATGTAGACCATCAAGATACTTACATGCAACAAAGTTGCATATGAAATGTTTTACCTCTTACTATCAATATCAAAGGAGCAAGCCATAACTAGTTTTTGCGATGGCACCTAATTTTCTAAATGCCCGCACGTTTTAGCCAACAGCACCAAAGAGTGCGTCCAAATTCAAACGAAGACAAAGTTGTTGCAAGAGCTAAGGAGCATTTTGAAAAAACTCTTATTGAAATCTCTGGGAACATTGCAGGCAGTGTTGCTGCTTTAGAGCATCCAACAAAAAACGACGCTCTAAATTATGGTGAGATTTTTTTAAGGGACAATGTCCCGGTGATGATATATCTATTAACTCAAAAAAGATTTGACGTCGTAAAAAAGTTCTTAACAGTCAGTCTTGACTTACAAAGTACTACTTACCAAACAAGAGGTGTTTTTCCCACAAGCTTTGTAGAAGAAAAAGGAAAGTTAATAGCAGATTATGGTCAGAGATCTATTGGAAGAATTACTTCTGCCGATGCAAGTCTATGGTGGCCAATACTTTGCTGGCTTTATGTCAGAAAAAGTGGCGATCAAAGCTTTGGGACAAGTCAACAGGTTCAAAGAGGTGTCCAGCTTCTACTTGATTTAGTTCTTCATCCAACTTTTGAAGGAAATCCAGTTTTATTTGTTCCAGACTGTTCATTTATGATCGATCGTCCAATGGATGTTTGGGGCGCTCCTCTTGAAGTGGAAGTTTTGTTGCATGCATGTCTGAAAAGTTGTATTCAACTTATGGAATTAAGCAGGAAGAATCAAAAAAGTCGATTACTTGATCAACGACTTGTTTTAACTCGTCAGTGGGTCCATGATCTTCGTCAATTTCTCTTAAAGCACTATTGGGTCACAAGTAAGACGATGCAAGTTCTTAGGAGAAGGCCTACTGAACAATATGGTGAAGATCAACATCAAAATGTATTCAACGTCCAGCCACAAGTAGTCCCTTCATGGCTTCAAGACTGGCTTGAAAATAGAGGAGGATACCTTATAGGGAACATTAGAACAGGAAGACCAGATTTTCGTTTTTATAGCCTTGGTAATTCTTTAGCCTGCATGTTTGGAGTATTAACAGCTCCACAACAAAGAGCATTATTTCGTCTTGTTTTACATAACCGAGAACACCTTATGGCTCAAATGCCAATGAGAATTTGTCACCCACCTATGGATATAGAGGAATGGCAAAATAAAACTGGTTCAGATCCAAAAAACTGGCCTTGGAGTTATCACAATGGAGGACATTGGCCAAGTTTACTATGGTTTTTTGGTGCTTCAATTTTGCTTCACGAAAAGAGGTATCCCAAAGCAGATGTTTTGCTTATGGGACAAATGCGAGCTCTTATAGAAGAATGTTATTGGAGTCAATTAAATCAACTCCCTAGGCAAAAATGGGCAGAATATTTTGATGGGCCTACTGGAACCTGGGTAGGCCAACAATCAAGAACTTATCAAACTTGGACTATTGTTGGATTTTTGTTACTCCATCATCTTTTAAGAGCTGAACCTGATGATGTATTGATGCTGGATTTGGAAGAAAGTCTTTCTTAAAATAAACCTAAAGTAAGAGATTTATCAATAGGCAAACAAGCACCTATTCCTAGATACATAGTAAGAACTGTTCCAAACAAAAATAATGACATTGCAACTGGTCTTCTGAAAGGATTTGCGAATTTATTAATATTTTCAATGAAAGGAAGAATCATTAAGCCCAAAGGTATCAAAGTCTGTAAAGCGATCCCAAGTAATTTATTTGGGACTACTCTTAAAATTTGAAATACAGGGTATAAATACCACTCAGGAAGAATTTCTAGAGGGGTAGCAAAAGGATTTGCTTTATCTCCAAGAAAAGCAGGATCTAAAACTGCTAAACCCACTACACAAGCTATTGTCCCAAGAATTACTACTGGGAAAATATACAATAGATCATTTGGCCAAGCTGGTTCTCCATAATAATTATGGCCCATTCCTTTGGCGAGCTTGGCTCTTAACTTGGTATCAGATAAATCAGGTTTCTTGAGAGTTGACATGATTCAAAAAATTTTTTTATTTGTGATTAATGATAAAAATCTTATTTGATTAAAAATCATAACGGACCAGAGATGCCCTGCTTTCTGATCATAAGAAAATGCATCAGCATAAATACGGCTAACAACCAAGGCATTACAAATGTATGGAGACTATAGAAACGAGTTAAGGTTGATTGCCCAACACTCTCTCCTCCTCTGAGAAGCTCAACCATAAAATCACCTATTACAGGGATCGCCGCTGGAACACCCGAGACAATTTTCACTGCCCAATATCCAACTTGATCCCAAGGTAAAGAATAGCCCGTGACTCCAAAAGCAACAGTTATTACTGCCATAACTACTCCTGTTATCCATGTCAATTCTCTTGGTCTTTTGAAACCACCAGTTAAATAAACTCGAAAAACATGCAAAATAAGCATGAGAACCATCATTGAGGCACTCCACCTATGCACTGATCTAATCAACCAACCAAAACTAACGTCTGTCATCAAATAACTGACTGAACTATAAGCTTCAGTTACTGTGGGTTTGTAATAAAAAGTCATCGCGAATCCAGTCGCGAATTGAATCAAAAAGCAAACCAGTGTTATTCCACCAAGGCAATAAAAAATGTTGACATGTGGTGGAACATACTTTGAAGTGACATCATCAGCTATGTCCTGAATCTCAAGCCGTTCCTGGAACCAGTCATAAACCGGTGAAGAGTTCGCCATCCACTTATGAACTGTATTTCAAATATTCTACTCGATGTGCCCCTTGGTCGCCGCAAAAGATCAATCCAATGCTTTCATCTGTTAAATCTTTGACTAAGCCGCTGCAAAGACTTTTTGCGGTTTTTATTAGCTTTGGAATTTTATTTCAAGTCTTAACTCAACCAGTTTTTGGCCTTAATGATGGACAATTGCTCGTTATTGAAGCATGGAATCTGGTAAATGAAGGTTACTTAGCTCCCAAGAAATTTGATGAAATCCAATGGAAAAGGCTTCGGCAAAAAGCTCTTGAAAAGCCAATAAATAATTCACAGCAAGCCTACGCAGCAATAGAAGCAATGCTTCTCCCTCTTGGAGACCCGTATACTCGTCTCTTGAGGCCAGAAGACTATGAAGCAATGAAAAAAAGCAATATTGGCAGTGAAATCAATGGAGTAGGACTGCAACTTGGAGCAAGAAAAGATGATGGGGAAATCGTTGTAATATCCCCACTTGAAGGGTCTCCAGCTTCAGATGCAGGCATCACAAGTGGAACAATACTAAAAAAAGTCAACGGGGAGTCACCCAAAAATCTTGGGCTTGAAGCAACAGCAGCAAGGTTAAGAGGGCAAACAGGAAGCCAAGTGATTGTTGAATTACAAAAACCTAACAATGAAATAGAAGAAATTTCTTTAGAAAGAAGAAGTGTTGACTTGAGGCCTGTCAGAACTAAAAGAATTAGGAATGAATCTCATACTCTTGGTTACTTGAGAATTACACAATTTAGCGAAGGAGTTCCTGACCAAGTGAAAGAGGCATTGGAAGAACTTGCAGGGAAAGATATTGAGGGCCTAATTTTAGATTTAAGAAATAACTCCGGAGGCCTTGTCAGCTCTGGCCTAGCAGTCGCTAATGATTTTCTGAATGATAAGCCCATAGTTGAGACAAAAAAAAGAAACGGAATTAATGACCCGATCAATTCTGGGATAGAAACGCTTTACGATGGTCCAATGGTCACCTTGGTTAACAAGGGTACTGCCAGCGCTAGTGAAATACTTGCTGGAGCCCTACAAGACAATCAAAGATCAGAGCTTATTGGGACTAAAACATTCGGCAAAGGGCTAATACAATCTTTAACCAATCTTAGTGATGGCAGTGGATTAGCCGTAACTGTTGCCAGTTACTTAACTCCAAGCGGGAGGGACATACAAAATCTTGGAATAGAACCTAATCGCTTTTTAGAAATGCCTGAGCCTCTAAATCCAGGTTCAGACGAAGACCGATGGCTGCAAGATGCAGAGCTACTAATGCAAGCCACCTTGGATAAAGAAGCTATCTCAGAGAAAAATGGTCAAGAAAATCAAATAAATCAAGAAAGTGATTTAACTCCCAAAGAAATTTAATAAGAAATGCCAACACGAACTTATTATGATCCAGTTCACCAGTCAATTTCTTTAAATAGCTCAATCCCGGAAGAGATGATGGTGATGGAATTAATAGATTCCTCTCCTTTCCAAAGATTGAGACGAATCAAACAATTAGGACCTGCCTATTTAACATTTCATGGAGCAGAATCAAGTAGATTTACACATTCTCTTGGAGCATTTCATTTAGCAAGAAGGGCGTCAAATCATCTATGTAAATTAGATTCTAAATTAAAAAGTCACAAGTTTATTCTCTATGGTGCTGCACTTTTGCATGATATAGGTCATGGCCCATTAAGTCATACAAGTGAGGAAATGTTTGGGATCAATCATGAAGAATGGACCGCAAAGTTGATAAAGTCAAATAAAGAAATAGTATCTATTTTAAATAAGTATGGAATGAATAATTCAAAGGAAATTTCAAATTTAATCAAATCAAGAGAGGCACCTCAAAAAGCAATAATTTCACTAATTAGTAGTCAGCTAGATTGTGATCGACTTGATTACTTAATAAGAGATAGTTATTCAACAGGCACTAGATATGGTCAACTAGATATAGATCGTATAATATCAGCAATGATAATTTCCCCAGATGGAGATTTAGCTATCCATCCAAAAGGATTGATGGCAGTTGAGCATTATCTTTTATTAAGAAATTTAATGTACAGAAGCATATACAATCATCGATTAAATGAAGTATGTAATTGGCTATTAGAGCAAATAATAAAAACCGCTAGAAATCTAGGCCCAAAAATTGTTTGGGCAGATAAAAATATGCGCGAATGGCTATGGAATCATAAAGAAATGAGTATAGATAGTTTTTTAAGCAATGATGATACAATCACTGGATATCATATTTCTAGATGGCAAGAATCAATTTCAGAAAACCTCTCTAATCTTTGCAAACGTTTTCTAAATAGAAATCTTTTAAAAGCATTAAACATATCTTCTTTTTCTTTAGAGATTCGACTAGAAGCATTAGCTAAAGCCAGGAAAATATCTGAGAAATACTCCATAGAACCAGATATATCATGTGGATTAAGAGAACAAAAAATTGAAAGTTATCATCCATATAAATATGGACTTCGTTTATGGGATGGAGAAAAACTAGAAGCTCTGGAAAAAGTATCACCATTAGTTGATAGATTAATAGTCCCTAATCAATCTTCATGGTTAATTTATCCAAAAGAAATTGAAACTGAATTAAAGCCAGAAATCGAAAGTCTAAAAATCAAGCATACATAACAGATGGAATCAATATCTAAGAGAATAGTTTTAAATATGGATAACAACAATTCTTCGAACTGGGAATTATATTTAAAAAATGAATTAAAAAAAATGAACTCAAATAATATAGAAATTGACTGTAAAGATTTGAACCTTTCATGTATAGATATTATGTCAATCATCAAAATATCAAGTAAATTTAATTGTACAATAAGTGGTTTCTTTTCAACATCTCCAAAGACTATAATCAGCACTCAGTCATTAGGTTATCCCTCTCAATTTATTTTTAATCCCTATTCAAAAAAGTCAGTAAATAAATCTGATATTATTTCAGATCAATCTAAAGCTCATTTTCATCAAGGTACGGTTAGATCTGGAGAATATATTGACAGTCCCGGTGATTTATTAATACTTGGAGATGTTAATCCAGGTGCGATAGTTAGCGCAGAGGGAAATGTAATTATTTGGGGGAAACTCCTAGGGATTGCTCATGCAGGAAAAAAGGGGAACTCAAAAGCAAAAATAGCCGCTCTTCACCTCAGACCTGTTCAGCTAAGAATTGCAACCAAAGTTGCTAGAGGCCCTCAAGAAAAGCCTCAAATTGGTCTTGCAGAACAAGCAAGGATTTTTTCTGAAAAAATAGTTATTTCTCCTTTAGAGACAATGTAAGCCTAAGAACAAAGCTCTCAGTGAGTTTTTAATCAAAAGACAAAAAAAAATAAATAAAAAACCTTTAGAGATGTCTTCAAAAGCAAACCCAATGCAACCGTTCTAACAATAAAGCTTTTTTCTTCAGCAAAATCGAATTAAAGTTTGTCGAATCTTAGGAGGTCTGTGGCGACAGATACACGCGTCATTCTCATCTGCTCAGGGAAGGGTGGAGTAGGTAAGACAACCCTTACAGCAAATCTTGGTATTTCTTTGGCAAGACAAGGCCTTAGCACTGCTGTATTGGATGCAGACTTCGGTCTAAGAAATTTAGACTTATTGTTAGGTCTAGAGAATCGAATTGTTTACACAGCCCAAGAAGTACTTGAAGAAGAATGCAGACTTGATCAGGCTTTGGTTAAACACAAGCAGGAATCAAATCTATCTTTACTTCCCGCTGGCAATCCAAGAATGCTCGATTGGTTAAAGCCAGATGATATGAAACGAATAGTCGAGATGCTTAAAGAACAATTTGATTATGTTCTAATTGACTGTCCTGCAGGAGTTGAAGATGGATTTAAAAATGCAATGGCAGCTTCACAAGAAGCAATAATAGTTACCAATCCAGAAGTTTCTGCAGTTCGAGACGCAGATAGAGTGATTGGCTTACTTAATACAAATGCAATTAAACCAGTTCAGTTAGTACTTAACAGAGTCAGACCAAAAATGATGGCTAGCCAAGAGATGCTATCCATTGATGATGTTACGGATATCTTAGCCTTACCTTTACTCGGACTAGTGCTTGAGGATGAGCAAGTAATTGTTAGCACAAATAGAGGTGAACCTTTGACGTTAAATAGTGTTAATTCCCCTGCAGCTAAATGTTATTTAAATATTGCAAAAAGGTTGTTAGGTGAAGATATTCCTCTAATTGACCCAGTTGAGGAAAGTTCGGGATTTGGTGCCAAGTTTCGAAGGTTAATGCAAACAAAAATTTTCTAAAGCTATGACATTGAGAGACATCATCAACAAATTACTTCGTAGGCAGCCTGCAAGTGCAAGCACTGCGCGAGAGAGATTACAACTCGTTCTAGCTCATGATCGTTCTGACCTTAGTACAGAACTTTTAGATCAGATGAGAAAGGAGATATTAGAGGTAGTTGCTAAGTATGTGGAAATAGATATGGATGAGGGAGCCGTAAGTCTTGAGACAGAGGATCGAATGACCGCATTGGTTGCCAATTTACCAATAAAAAGAACTTTAAATGGCAAAATCAAGCTCATAGAGCACGCTAGCCAAGAACAAGAATCAGACAATTCATCAGAAAATACTGAGCAATCAATTAAGAACCAATGAATTTATTTCAAATGCTCGTCAAGCAAGAAAGATAATTTAAAAAAAATCTTTTCAACAAATTTCCTAAATTGATTTACTTTTAAATTACTCTCTTAGGTAAGATATTTAAATTGCCGGCTTAGCTCAGCGGTAGAGCAGCGCTTTTGTAAAGCGAAGGTCATCAGTTCAAATCTGTTAGCCGGCATAAAAACAAATCTTTCAAGAAACAACTAATCAGATTTTTTCAGCTTCACCAGAAATAATCCAAAATAAAAATACTATTAAAAATAGATTAAAAAATTTCAATTCGAAAAACGATTCTATATAAGTTATTGGAGGTTCCAAAAACAACCAAAAAAGAGACTGCAATAAAAAAACGAGTCCAAGTAAGTAAATCATTAGTTATTTTTCATTTATGACTACAGAACCAGCTCTTAATAATTTCCATTCCCC
Source organism: Prochlorococcus sp. AG-402-P16 (assembly GCA_003216295.1). Taxonomy (GTDB): domain Bacteria; phylum Cyanobacteriota; class Cyanobacteriia; order PCC-6307; family Cyanobiaceae; genus Prochlorococcus_B. Next base: position 22,720 of record QCJB01000018.1, read on the forward strand.
ATTATCCCACTTTATGACTGTGCTTGCCAGGCCTGATGACTTAGGCCAAGGAACAGGAGCAAGGATTGGAATTCCTGGAAATTGAATGGAGGCTTCAAAAGAATTAAGAGCAGGAGTCTTTCCAGAAATGTTTGCGCTAGTAGTTGCAAGAGGACCCGTTTTTAAAAGCAAATCTCTTGCCATTTTTAAAGCGGGTACCCTCAAACCTAAAGAATTAGAATTACAGTTCAAATTCTTTGAGAAATTTCCTTTAGTTGGCAAAACAATTGTCAAGGCACCAGGCCAATAAATCTTTGCCATTTTTAAACCATCTTCCACAGCACAAGGTTCTACAAACTCAAATAAATCTTCTAAACAACCTCCCATCAATATAAGTGGTTTTTTTAATGGTCTTTTTTTTATTGTCCAGATTTTTTGTGCATAATCAGGGTATGAGCCAAGTGCTGGCAAAGTATCAGTCGGAAATAATGCTAGGGATCCTTTTGTCAGCTTAGAGGCCAAGCTAGGAATATCAAATTGATCAATTATCATTTTCTGATTTTTGACAGATTGCATAACGCTTAATTCCATTTAAATCATTTTTAAAAGATATTTCTTCCATCCCAACATCTTGCATGATCTTGATTATTTTCTCACTTTGATCATAATGATGCTCAAGAATTAACCAACCTCCTTTAGCGAGTCCATCCATTGCTCCAAAAATAATTTTTGTAGAAGCTCTCATTCCATCTTCTCCTCCATCCAAAGCGATAAGAGGCTCGTGATTTTTTACAACTGGATCTAAATCTTGAATTAATTTTGAAGGTATATAAGGTGGATTACTTAAAACCAAATCAAAACCACCCCACCAAGTTCTCAAAGGTTCCCACCAGTCGCCTATTGAAAATTCAACATTTGCGTTAGGAATCAAAGTATTTAAATTTTTTTTTGCCAATTCCAAAGCATTTTTACTTATATCAACCGCATGTCCTTTCCAATTAGGAAGCGATTTAGACAAGGATATTGCCAGAGGGCCCGAACCAGTCCCCAGATCAGCCCATCTTCCATATTTGGTGTTTTTGACTTTTTCCAAAGCAAATTCAATCATAATT
>QCJB01000019.1 GCA_003216295.1 Prochlorococcus sp. AG-402-P16
AGACATAGCAAACATGCAGGAGCGTGAAGAGTAATGCTCTCCCAGCAATTTTGATGACACCAAACAGCTCTTTTCCCAAAATCGGGGAGCTCATCAAACAAAGCTCTTGGAGCACTCATATTCTCGGCCGAATATCCAGCTTTGACTCTGCCATAAGTTAGTGGCCCAATTGAAAGCAAGACAACAACGGCAGACAGGCAAAGGCTCCAAGCAAAAGCTGTTTCCATAGAATAAATAGTTATTTTTCGAGCCTAAGTGAGGCAGAGTCAAAATGAGGATTAAAGGTTTGGTTTAAATAGATAAGCCCAAAACTGATTCAAATAAAATTTTCAAAAAGAAGATAAAAACACAATAATTAGTTAATAAGCTTGTTATTCTCTAGGAGTCGTAAAGAGTTCTGCTCGACTAAATCATCCATTATTAAAGTAATACAACCATGGACTGGGATTCTGCAAAACAACATTGCAATGAGCGAAACTGGCAATGGTCATTGGAGTTAATTAATCAGGCACAAAAGGAGATGGAAGAATTAGAGACGAAACTAAAAAAATGTGAGGATCAGCAGAAAGCTAATCGTTTATATAACGCCTGTAATTACTAATGGAAGAAATGAACGCAACAATAGTTCCATTGGGTTCACTTGCACTTTTATTTGCTGTGATTTCAATCCTTGTGTTCCTTAGGAAGGCAAGTATCGCAAGACAAGCTGATGAGTCTATAAAAAATAGAATGGAGGCAAAAAGAAATAAAAAAACCGAATCTCTTGAAGAACAAAAAAAACGTTTAGAACTTTTGCTTAGAAAATAAAAAAATACTTACTTACAAATTATCTTCGCTTATTTTGCCAATTCTTTTGATCGGATTAGACCCGTCTCTATGATTTGCTGGATCAAATGGAAAATTTGTATCTGGGCCTAATAGATCATCAATACTTTTTGAATCCATTGAGCCTTGATCATTTTCAATATCAACATCCGTTGTCATTAAAACCGGCTGCGCTTCAATTGACTGGAAACAAACACTAATTACTAAAAACAGGGAGAGAAATAATCCAAACCAGTGTTTTATAACACTTTTCATTGAGAAGTAAAAGATTAACTATTTGCTCAAGGAAAGTATATTTCCTTATGTCCTATCAACTACTAGTCCTCAAAAATAAGACATGCAGGTGAGGAAGGATTTAACGCACACTCTCTCTCCCAGTAAGAAGCGATCGCTGTCATTCCTCTTTTGACTGCCTCGTGTTTTCTACCTATGTCACCCATATTTTCTCTAGGGAGACTAAATGAAGTTTGAAGTTTCATAGTTTTCCTCTTCAATTACTATCGATATAAACCATCAACAAGCACTATTGCAAGTGCATTTATCCTTATTTTTCTTTTAAATTATATTAAAAGCATCATTCATTATGTTATCAACCTCGAAAAACGGGTTTGTACAGTTAATTCAGATGTTTTTCCAAAATAAAATTATGAAAACAACTAAAGATACTTTCCAGTGACTTCAGTAATACTATCAATAATGACATTAGGCATCGTTATTACAGGAATTTCAGTTTGGTGGGTAAGCACAACCCTAAAAGAAGGCAACAAGGCACTTAAAGAAAGCAAACAAAGAACTAGAAAACTACAGCTTTCCTAGGCATACATATCAAGGAAATTTAGGGGTAAGCCTTATAAAATTCAAGGAAAAAACTCCTCCACATTTATAGGGAGGAGTTAAAAAAACATTCTTCAGACCAACTAACAGCTACTTCTTATTAAGGGCAGCCTTAGTTTCTGAGGAAGACAAAGCCTTAAGTTCCTCTTTTATCTCATTTTGACGTTCATCAAGAACTTTAATACGGGCTTGATAGCTCTCTTCTAATCTTTTTCTAGAGTCCTCGATGTTGTCGAGTTCCTCTTGACGTTGATTACGCTTAAGCTCTTCAAGCTGGCTATCAGTAACAACATAAACAGTTCTGGTAGGCGCAATTAAAGAATCGGAGAAAAAAGTGTCGAAAAGTGAAGTGTACATAACTTTTCTTTCGGAGTACACAACTACTCTGTCCTAAATTAAATTAGTTAGGAATGAGGCATACCGTAGAATTTGATTCGGTAAATACAACTCACTTCGGTTGCTACTACTGAAAAGTTAGGTATACCGACCTCTAAACTTTAACAAAGCGTCTCTTGAAAGAAATAACAAAATAATGGCTACATATTCACTCTTACTTGGAATCCTCGTGATAATCATTTCATGGAAATTCTTCAATGACTGGGCTTCTGGCCTAGCAGGATTTATTTATGGTGGCATCTTATTTTGGAGTATCAAATTATTTGTTCAACTCATTAAAACTTTATTTGGATAAAAAATGATGTCTCCATAGAAATCAAATGAAACTACTGAAACCATGTTTTAAGCCCCAAAAGATAGTCACCAAAATTGCTGACAAAGGTAATGCGATGGCAAGTGTGATATTGATTGTTCTAAAAATCTTCCCAACTCCATTACTCGTATCTTTCGAAGGATCTACGATAAGTGGCATAGCGAATACGTATTTTTTTTATTTATAGGCGCAATTTCCATTCAATTGATTAGATTGTCGTAATTATCGAGACAGACTCATGTATTTATTAGGTCTTGGACTATTAGTTTTAAGCACTTGGTATCTGATGAAGCTATACACAAATTTCAATAACGATCCGATAGCAAAGAAAGAAATCGACAATGCATGGCAAGAAGCAAAGAAAGAAGCAAAAGGTAAAAATCCTTTTGCACCAGGAAGAATTAAAGAGGCTCTCAATGCATATAAAACCGATATGAATAAAAAAGACAACTAAAAGATAGAAAATCAAAAGAGATCAAAATATTTCTAAAAAGTAGTTAAATTAGTTTTTTGTAGATTTAGTAGTGACGCCCTCATTAGTTCTAATGGATTATGTAGACAGAAAGACATTGAATAACGAACAACTAGAATATCTCGAGCAAGTTTTAAAAGCATCAATTCAGAAATTGAAATTCACTGGTATCGAACCTGTAATTGCTAATAATGAAATATGTGATGCAGCACTCATTTCCCAGGGTTCCTATGAATTAAGTTGTATTGCTTCCATACTTGATATGCTTCAGCCAACAGAAAAAACAATGGAGCGCAAAAAAAAGGTATTCAATGCTCTATGCAATGCAGGTTTAATAGTTACTGATTAAGGAAAGAGGCCTACCTGAGCAAACAGATCCAAACAAATATAAACAAGATATCAACCAAAGATACCAGTGAGAGGCATTGAACCTCTCATGCCGCCTGACGGTCTGGGCAAGCTTTATTTAGCAGCTTCAGGTGATTTTCTGGCTTTGCGTGCACGTCTAGCAGGTCTACCAGCACTTGGCTTAACAACTGCAGAAACCTCTGCTTTAGCTTTGGCTGCAGCCTTTTTAGCTACTGGCTTTTTAGCTACTGCTTTCTTTGCTGTTGCCTTTTTAGCTACAGGCTTTTTAGCTACTGCTTTTTTAGCTGTGGTTTTTTTTGCTGCAGCAGCTTTTGGAGCAGAGCCTTTACGTGTGCGATGAGAAAGAATTAAAGCCCATTCATCAGCGCTAATATTTGCTGGCTTATTTCCATGAACCTCAGAAACTTTAGCTGCTTTTTCGATATCTTTAATTAGGTTTTTCCAAGAAGCTGCGTAACGTTTATCAGACTGAGATTTAGCACCGCTTTCAACAAGGGTTTCAACGACTTGAGAAGCAGTAACCTTCTTACGACGTCTGTTAAAGATCTCCTTTTGCAAGGTAGCAATCAAGGCATCACCTTTAGCACTAACTTTGATGGATAACTGAGACATAACTCAATAATTACTTTCTTAATACATCTATCACATATAGGGTATTTAATTCAATAGTCAATGGTTAACCGACAACTAAATTTTTATATATCTATCAATATCACTTAAAGTGATACCTTCAAATAATTCGATCTTAACTATAAAGCCATATCTAGTGGGCAAGAAAAAAGCCAAAAACTAATACAAAAACAATGCTAGTCAATAAAGCAAATAGACCTCAGATGCTGATTAAAAATGTCATGAGAACACTAATAAAAAATGATTTATTCAAAATGTCAGGCTACCTCTGGACACCAACCAATCTCTTTCTCTAGTTGCCGCATCCAAAGAAGACAACGTGAAATCAAGTGGTCTCCTTGAGGAATAAGACGACGATGAACAAGACAAAAAAGAATTGTTCTGCAATGCTTGTCGCTGGAATAATTGAAATGTTGACATGTCATGCAAACGCAAGCTGAACATGTTTTTTTGAGAATCCCTTTCTCAAGGAATTGCCACTCTTCTTCTTGACCGAAGATCTGATCGGTGCAAGTTTCTTTGGGGTGAGTCGTAGACATTGACCAATTCCAATAGGTTGGGCTACGGCAGATACCCATTCTTCAGCCTTAAAGACAGCATACGGGGAAGCAGATGGAGTCATTTACCTATAGCAGTACACTTGTACTAGCAAGAACCAATAGGTAATGTCAAGTCATATATTTCAAAACATCTAAAATATGTCGCCTGCAATACCAGCAATCAAACAAACAAGATGCTCAAACACGATGAATATTTCAAGGATATAAAGGCTAATTAAAAATAATTAAACGGATAGGTCCACCACAAAACAAAAAAAGCAAAAAAAAAGCCCTCATCTCATGAGGGCAAAATAAACTGCTGAAGGATCCCCATCACCCAGCTTTTCAAAAATAATAATCAAATCAATCAGATTAGGCAACATTAAAGCACCATATGTTTTACCTCAGGCTTAAATGAACACCATCTGTAGGGGGGGGTTGATTTATATGGAAAATAGGGTTAGAAATAGTATCCCCATCACCCAGACCCGTAGGACACCATACCTAGGGTCTTTTTTATTGGAAAACCTTTTATAGAGGGATTTCGTCAATATTAAGCACATATGATCTGTGGAAAACTTTTGTTGTTTGAATGAACTTGCGAGCTAAAAAAATATGTCCTTACCTAATTCTTCGGAAAAGTAGCTTATAAAGGTTTAAAAAGGATTAATTGAAAAAACCTTCTCAATTAAGTAAAAAGGTTCTAAATCTGTTAATTGGTAGGAAAAAGACAATTGCGCTAATGAAATTAAATCTATGGATTAAATCCAGTTGAAATCTTTATGTGATTACACAAAATGATTGATCTCAAAAGAAATGGCAAAAAAGAACCAATTGAGGCCACAGGCCTTCGAAGTCGTAAGTCTTCTCTCTATAAGCCAAATCAACAAGAAGATTTCAAAATTAGTAGAGGTCGTTTCTCAAATTTTCTGACGTGTCAAAGGTGCTTTTATCTCGATAGGGTAAGAGGTCTTGATCCTCCAGGGACACCAGGTTGGACTCTCAATGAAACCACTGACCTATTACTAAAAAAAGAATTTGACGATTGCAGACAAAAGCAGGTTCCACACAGAATATTTGCATCTAATGGACTATCTCATGTTGTTCCATTTGATCATCCTGAAATAGATAACTGGAGAAACTCACTTCATCGGGGACTAATGCATCGTTACAAGGATACCGGAATAATTTTGACTGGAGGTGTAGACGATATTTGGCAAGACACTATTACAAGACAATTAATAATTGTGGATTACAAATCACAAGCAAAAAACGGAAGACTTGATAAGAAAGATTATTTAGAGGATCCTTTTCACGAGGCCTATAAAATTCAAATGGACTTTTATGCTTACTTACTCTCGGGGATGGGTTTTAGTGTTCATCCAATATCTTATTTTCTAGTTTGTAATGCAAAAAGGGATGAAGATGAATTTAATAAGACCATGCGTTTTGATGAATATCTTGTTCCCTACAAATGGAGCAATGATTGGATAGAGAGTCGACTAGATGAAATGGTCACACTAATGAATCAATCAAAGATTCCAGAATCAAATCCTTCATGCAAGAACTGCGCCTATGCAGATCAATATTCGAAAATACTATTTTCAGGAAATTCAAGTAAAAAAGAAATTACACAAGGAACTTTGCCATTATTTTAAGAACGCTAATAGTTTTAAAAATGATTCTGATCAAAAAGCGTCTGAAGGATTAATGGGATGTGCGGAAGATATCAGCTATTAACAAAATTTATAAATTTACCTGATCTTTTAAAAAAAGATGTGCCTACGGGATTGAGTCAAAATTATGAACCACAAATATTAATCAAACCAGGTTCTCCAATTCTTGTTCTTAAGAATGAAGGCAAGACACAAACATCAATAATGCTATGGGGTTTTATATCTGAGTGGAGTAAAGACCCTTTTGACAACACAAGGCCAAAGCCATTTAACGCGAGATCAGAAAGTGTTGAAGAGAAGAAACTTTTTCGTGCAAGCTGGAGGCATAAGAGATGTTTGATCCCAGCCAGTGGTTTTCTAGAAAAAGGTCACCTAATAGGTAGAAAAGATTCTCAAACTTTCTGGTTAGGAGGACTTTGGAATCGATGGATGTCTAAAGAAGGATGTGAACTAGAGAGCTGTTGTGTTCTAACGACCGAACCAAATGATTTAGTCAAACAATTTCATAACCGTATGCCCGTTATTATTCCAAATGGGCTAGAAGAAGAATGGATCTCTTCAGTTAAAAATGCACAAGACCTTAAAGCTTTAAAACCGCTAATGACTAAATGGGACCCAGAAGAATGGACAGCCGAGCCAATAAACAAACCTAATGCCAACCAATTATCCTTCCTATAAAATCAAGAAAAAAAAGGGCTTATACAAGCCCTTTTATACATTTTATAAGATCAGGACTTCAATGATCGTGATGCACTTCTGCCGAGCTAGGCATTTCATGGGCAGAAGACAATTTCTTCAATGATTGAGATCCACAAATAGCAGACAAAGCGATAACAACCAAGGATGCAGTGCTTAACAACTGAAGCACTATCGGGAGATGTGAATTAATTCTTTCTCTAAAGGTAGTCATTTGGGAAGTTAATTAACACTCCATTCAAACAAAAAGAATAAGCACCGTCCATAGCTTAAATATTATGAACTAAATAGCTAAAAGCAAAAAAATAAGCATAAATAAATTTAGTCCTACTGTTAAGAGTGATGTACTTGGTTTAAATTCTTTAGCCAAAACTAGGAACTCACTCTCTTATTGATTTCTAATTATGACCTAAATATTTAAAAGTCTCATAAGATACATAATGAAAATTAGATATTGAAAGAAAGCACATGAATAAATAAATGGACAATTAAGCCAATGATTAACTCAAAACTACTCATGGCTGAAAAATTAATAAAGCCTAAAACCACTAGACGTCAGATATCTGATTAAAATCGGACAAACAAAATTAATTGTGATGGATGAAAATAAAATGGATCTTCCTTCTCTAGACAAACTTAAAGAGTTAGAAAAAAGCGCAAGAGTAGATGGGAGTGGCATTGAATTTGAATCTCTATTAGGACTATGGAAATTTAATTCAGTTTGGAAGCAGGGATCAGATACAGAAGACACGATTTCAAGCACTTTGCTACAGGTTCTTTCAGCCAGTCTAGAGTTAAAGAAAGATACACAGAATCCAGAAGAAGAGAAATTTACTATCGCCAACGCAATTAAATGTGGATTACTAACCCTAAGATTCAGTGGCTACGCAAATTTAGAAAGGAAGCAGCCATTATTACCCTTTTCTTTTGATTGCATTCAAATAAAACTAGCTTCTTTAACTATTCTGAAGAGATCTCTACCGGCACCGGATCAAAAGAAGAGGCCGTTTTTTGCATTAATAGCTATCGACCCAAATGGTAAATGGTTGTCAGCAAGGGGAAAGGGTGGAGGACTTGCCCTATGGGTAAAAGATAAATAAGCTACTAGCTTTGAAATAACCTTAGATATTTTGTTCAGCAAGTTTTTTAAGAATATTTTTTAATAGCCAATTCTCGGTACAAAATTTAAAAAGCAAAATGTTACTTGGACATAATGATATCAAGCGATAACTTTATTTCTTAGAGAAATCCTATCAATAGAATTTGGATGCTCTCGTACAAATTTATTGAACTCAATAGCTAACTGTCTAGCTTCAAAAGCATCAATGGCATAAAACCCTAATTCATGTCTTTTGTTAGCTAAATCTCGATAGCTAACAGCGTATCTTTTGCAGGATGTAATCGGTCTTGAAGACAATTTTTTAAATATTAACTAATAATATCTTAAAAACAACAAAATAGTTCTGAAAGAAATCTACCGAACAATTTGGGATAGGAAACCGAATATAAAAAGACATAATGCTTTTGACCAATTAGATGTCAAACAATATCTGAACTAAATTCTTGATGACGATCGTCGCAACCAAATTTTAGCTAAATTGCATTTTATAAAATTGTATAAATTTTAAAAGACTTGAAAATTACAAAGCACCTAAATATTCAATTATTAGAAAATCTAATTACATTAATAATTTATACTTTATAGATTTGGTATTTATCCCTACATACAGACATTAAGTAAAAAGGTAACTTTAAAAAAATTATTCAATTAATTAAAGTTATGACTTTAGATATTTACAAAGCGATTGTTAAAGCCTCCGAGCAAGGGAATTTATGGGGACTCAAACGAACTGATTACTAACTATGTTTAAATTCACCAAATTTAAGTTTATTCAACTCATTATATTATGGAATCTACCAATACTAATTTTATTTATAGGAATAATCTCAATACCCATGGAATTATCTGATTCAATTTCAATTTTTTAACAACTCAGATCTCTACACAAAAAAATTTCTTTTTGGTAGAGAAATAATTAATCAATAAGTGGTGTAACCATTAAAATCTATATGTGCACTACTTTTAAACAGCTTAAATGGCTAGAAATAGTAAGAATCTGGTATTTGATCTATGGAGATTCGATAAGTAGACGGCCCGTGTTTGATTAAGCAGCTTTAAACTGAACACTACTGTTGTCGGTCCATGTCCAAGAAGACTTCTCCATTGTAGATAGATCGACTCTGTGGCTCGCCATCCAGTCTCCATTGGCTTCTATAAATTTCTCAATATTCCCCTCTGGGTGCTGATGTATAACAATTATTTTTTTAGGGTCATCATCACTACACCCTCTGTACAAAGGCTGAATATTAAACTCTCTATGCCTTCTGGTAGCTTCTTTGCTGTCGAAGATTGCAGCCCACTCATCAAAGGTACTTTCAACCTTAAAAGTAAAAACTGAGGTGACAGTAGAAGACATCTAAAATCTTTAATATGGGCAAACAATACCCAAACAAAACAAAACTGACTAACAGTTGTTGTAAAAACTAGATAAATAAGAAAACTTTCTGCTAGAAATAGCTGATGCAGATACCAAGAAAAACCCTCAAACGAATCATCAACTTAATTGTTGTACTAATCGTTGCCATTGTTGGGTACATCAAAGTAAAGCACCCATTTAGTTATTTAATTGGAGTCCCTGTTACCAGTTGGGTCGTTTATCTTTTATGTAATGCCATGTGCACAGATATTCTTTTTGGAGAAACATTAGGTTGTTCAGAAAAAAGTATTTACAAGGAGAAATAAGCTAACTACGAATTAAAACTTTCTCAATCAGTGAAAAGAACCAGATTCCCAAACCTTAAAAGTACTTGCAAAGATAAACTCAAGTTAAGATAACGAATTAACCATAAAATCACTCCTGACCACTCAACATAACAAAATGATATTCGCTTTACTCAGTTGGAAATAATCTTTCTTTTAGCTGAATTAATACCATGTCTTTTAATAGGCTATTTACTAGGAAGATTTAAAAAAGATTTATCTTTAACGATATCTCGTCCTTTAATGAGCTATGGAATTCCTATCAGTTTGATGGGGATATTACTTAAGTCTGGCCTTGAATTACCTTTAATTGAATCTGCTCTATTAGCGTTAGTAGCTATTTGCTTTTTAATGACTCTATTAAATTGCCTTCCTGGTATAAAAAACTTAATACCAAACAGATCTCTTCAATTAGGTAGTGCATTCGGAAATACTGGGTATTTCGGAATACCAGTTTCACTAGCACTGCTTCCAAATCATGCTCTGATTTACAGCATAGGTTTTGACCTTGTGCGACATTGGTAATTTGGAGTATCGGTCCAATACTGCTAACAGATCCTTCAAAAATTTTAAGTTCTAATAGATATTGGCAGAATTTCATAAAAGCAATCTTTAGCAGCCCTGCTGTAAAAGGACTGATTGGGGAATTAATTGTTCATTCATCACCATGGAATGAACAAATAACAGCCATACTATGGATACCTTCAAGGGTTGTAATTGTTTTAGCACTTGTAATAGTTGGAATGCGTCTAAGTTGGCTGAGAAAAGCAAATCTCTCAAGAATAAAAATCCAAATAACATCCATAAAAAATGCTTTAATTATGAAACTGGTTGGATTACCAGTCATTATGTTGATCATTTCCTTAGTAAGTAGATTATCCACTGTTATGAGAGAGGCTTTAGTACTTCAATCAGCTGCGCCAACATCTATATCAGCTTACTAATATCCCAAGGAGCCAAAAGAGATGAAGAGGAAGCCACATCGCTTGTTGTCTTAAGTACGATCATCGCGCTCATCTCAATCCCTGCTTGGTTGATGATTTTAAGATTGTAAAAAGTTAACAACTATGACCATTTAACTCAGTTTGTCTAAGTTGTAAGAAATACAATTTTTTTAATGACCTCAGCCACAGCAACAAAAGCGACAGCAAAGAAAACAGCGGCAGTAAAATCATCAGCAGTAAAATCTCAATCAATTTATTCATCAACCCAATCAAGATTTGCCAGTTCAAAGCTAATTCAAAACCTAGGTTCATCTAATGATGGGGTTCAATTCGACTTTTCAAGTTCGTTAAGAACTGCATTTGGAAGGGACTAAAAGAATATGGACCTTTTAAAAACACTTTTTACAGTTGTTATATGTCTAAGTATTGGATGGGCAATCTCAAAAGGGATCATGTTTGGTTTGACTCATATTTAATATGCCTGAAGAATGGCATCCTACAAATGAAGAACTTGAAGTGATAGACAGTGCATGGATGCAAGTCAAGGTCGCATGCGAAAAAATAAAAGAGCAAACAACTGCAAATAAAAAATATATTTCAAATATGCTTAACGAAATAGCAGATCATTATCAAGAAGATTAATGGCTAAAGAATGGGAACCAAAAGAAGAACATCAAGCAGTTATTGCAAGGAGTATAGAGTTTATTTCTGATGAATTAGCTGAGTTACAAGCGGCTTTACGGTGTCCAAATTCATTTATTGTTGAAATAGCTAATAGGGTAGTATCTGAATATAAAACAAACCAAATCATCATTAGAAGAGATGAAGAATAAATGGAATTTCTGCAATCACATGATTTAAACCAATTGGGGCTTTGGACCCCTATTATTGGAGGTATTCTTCTTTACGTTGGCTTAAATCTAAAAATCACTGAAGTTGATCCTAATGAGTAATCAATACATGAAAAATGAGTCCAACGATAAGAAAAGGTTCGATTTATTAGAATAGTTTGGGATGAAACAAGGAACTCTTGAACTAATTTTTTTTGCTCTTATTTTCTTGAGTCTTCAATTTTGGTGGATAAGGATGACAATTAAAAATGGTCGAACTGGAGAAGTAAATAAATGGGGGCAAAAAACAAACCAAAAAAAACTAAATGAATTGGAGAAAGCGAAGCAAGATTTAGAAAAACTTTTTCGATCTTAATTTTCAATAGTACGAAAACTCATTAAATAATGAACTATCAAATCTTGCTTGAAAGCTACGCTGCTGGTGAAGGTATTAATAAAGACGAACTATCATTACTAGAATTAGAACTTGATTCTCAACTAGAATCTATTAAATTTTCTCGCACTCAAGGTTGCACAGAAAAAGCACCAAAGCACATTTGCGAGGCAGCTCAAGTATGCGAAGGTAGTAGTTGGATCACCTGCTTTGCTTCAATACTAGACAAGGCTAATCCCCTTTCTCTTGGGAATAAATCCAGAGGAGCAAAAGTCATTGATGCACTTCTAGATAACAATTATTTAATGAATTAAACTGGTAAAAACAATTATCAATTCATTATTAATAGACAAATTATTTTTAAACAAATCCAATGAGCAATAGTGAAAGTCGTGAAGAAAGGAAAAAACGTTTTAAGAATCTTTCAAGTGCAGAAAGAAAAATGTTGATTAGAAAGAAACTAGAACTACAAGGTTTAACAGAGGGAAGCGGTGTGAGGGGAAAGGATCAATCTTCTTACGACAAAGAAGAAATGATAGATTTAATTCTATTAACAAGATGTTTTCAAAAGAATAAATTTCAATAACTCATCCAACAAAATTTGTTTTACAAAGTTAGTGCCTGCAAAATGGGCATATGAATAAACCTATTAAAAAAAAGAAAATTACCTTTGCAAGGTTTGCTGTTCGTACTCTTGCTATTTCTGCAAGCACCCTCGCTCTATTTGATTTTCTAAAAGGAGACTATCAAGCTGGTGGGCTTCTAGCACTTGGATGGTTAACCATCGTGATCGGGGAGAAAAGGATGTTTAATGGGGAAACGACAAATGAAGAAACCTAACCAAATTTCCAACTGTTAACTATCAATAAATAGATCTATAAAATTCATTCAGCTTTTATTCTCTATGCCACCATAAAAGAGGTAACAGTATATCAGACTTAAAATATTGAGGCATTTCATTCCACCCCATTAGTTCTATGAGTGAGACAAAGAAAAATAAGAACTTCAATCTGACAGAAATGAAGTTCAAGTTTAATGATCTATTTACTGGCATTGCGTTACTGTTGTGTGCATTTTTATGTGCGTTTAGCCTTGCACTAATTGCAATAAGGCTAGGGCCAATAGCTAAATGGGCTAATTATCAGACTATTTGCGTGGAACAAGAAAGTATAAAATCTCCAATCGAATGGGCGGTGCGTAAATGCAATGGAAGATCAAAAGTTTATCAAGTGAAATGAAGGCAACTCAACTAAAATTGAGTTTATAATTTTCACCATTTAGATGATCACGTGTTTCTTAAAAAGAAATAACATCGAATCAATTGTTTGCTTAGAGCCAAAACAATAGAAATCCCGCCAAAAGTCCAGACATATGACCTGACAAGCTAATTCCAGGTAGGAATGACCAAATAATTCCAATACCTGTGAGTACTGAAATAGATTTAAGTAATCTTGGATCTTTCTTTAGCTCGCATCCAATGTAAACAAATTTGTTTTTCCCATAAATTGTAGTCATTAGAATGAACGCGTCGATACCAAATAAAACTCCACTAAATCCAATAGCTAGAGACATAGGATTTCTATAAACGAACATATCAACGCACCAACAAATGAACGATTGGAGAGGCATTATCAATACAATAAAAGCCAGAAAAAAATAGTCACTTTGAAGACTTAAAGATTTAAGAAAATATCTAGCTACGATGATTCCAGAGATATTTGCCAATAAATGATTAAAATCACCATGAAAAAAATGGGATGTAATAATCCTGTATGGCTCATAAAACAAACGTCCAGACCAATAAGCAATAGAAGTCTTATCAATTATTCCTAAGAAATCTGTTGCAAAGAAGCAAATACTGCAAGCCAAAAAGGGGACAACGTATTGCCAATCATCTTTTGAAATTTTCTCAAGCATTCCTAAATAGATTTGCCAATAATCCAATAGTACTTGGTGAATTTGATCAATTGAAAAGCGAATAGGATTAATTCTTTAAGTATATGAATAAGCTAAAATATTTACCTATCAAGAATTTCATCAATAAAGAAAAGGACTAAAGCCTAAGGTGAACAAATCTATAATTTATATAAATGTACATTGGTTTAAAAAAGAAACTAAATCTCAATAGTTATGAATGGTGGAGAAACCACCGAAGGTTTGTAACCCTTGGATTATTTCTGGCATTTTTTGCTGGCTATGTCAGAGGTCCTTCAGCGAAAGACTTCAAAGTGAATGATATTTGCGGACGTCTAAGCGCTGATTTAATTACAGGGGAAAAGGCTGCAAGAGAATTGAAATTAGGAAAGAAAAGAATCGATGGACTAGAAGGAGAGAAAGCTGATATTACTAATCACTACTACCATGCCAAGTACTACTGCCAAGGCTACACAAAAGGCAATGTAGGCTTGGGATACTAATGACATATTTACTAAAATAGCCAGAGAAAAGCATTGCACTTTTCAGGCCGCTTGAACGGATCTGGCTTTTTGACTAAGCTTTTACAGCTTTAAGACTAACTTTTCTTGCACGCTTCGCAGGTCTTCCTGCTACAGCCTTAGATGCTCTCTTTGAAACTGAGTTAGCTCTTGAGGTTGCTTTTTTAGCTTGAGCAGAAGCTACTTTTTTAACTGCTGTTTTAACTTTAGAAGTCTTAACTTTTGCTTTTGCAGCGCTCTTGGCTGGAACAGCTTTAGTTACTGCTTTCTTTGCAATTACTTTTTTAGCAGCAGTAATTTTGATAGCGGCTTTTTTAGCAACAGTTTTCTTGGCAGCACCCTTTTTAGCTGAGGGTTTTGCTGAAACTTTTTTAGCACTCGTAGTCTTACGAGTACGGTGAGAGAGAATCAAAGCCCACTCATCAGCACTAACATTTGCAGGCTTATTACCATGGATCTCAGAAACTTTTGCAGCTTTCTCAATATCCTTTATTAAGTTTTTCCAAGAAGCAGCATAACGCTTATCAGATTGTGACTTAGCACCGCTCTCTACAAGAGTTTCAACAACTTGTGATGCTGTTACTTTTTTTCTTCTTCGATTAAAAATTTCCTTTTGAAGTGTAGCGATCATGGCTTCGCCTTTAGCGCTAACTTTGATACTTAATTGAGACATTGAATTAAGAATTACCTATATACAACATCTAGCACATTATGGGTATCCAAACCGAACAGTCTATTTACATGTAGATGTAATTAGCATATGCATCTTATTAATTTACAAAAAAAAACTATTCATAAAAAAATATAAGAAGTACAAAAATCAAGTCATATGCTTGTTTAGTAAAAAAGATAGGTAAAGTCTCACTTGAGGAGAAAATGACTATCAAGAAGGAATTAAAGGTTTATTCTTTCTCAAAAAAGCAACCAATAATCATCATAAACACAAAACACAAAACACAAAACACAAAAATTTGACCAATCAGCTAGCTATCTATTGCAAATGTTTTTTCTAATTTTGCTTTTATTTGCTTTAAAGACGGTTCTGAGACCTTGAGTATTTTTTTATAGAAGCCAAAAAATTTAAAAAACGCCAAGGGAACAAATATTGTCAGTAGTAAGGTTTTAGTTGTAATCATATGGATGTTATAAGCCAAATCAATGAGAAACACTCAAATATTACTTGTTAAACCTATATATAAACTCAAGTTCTTTGGAAATTTTAGTTAAGGTCAAGGTGTTAAGAACGAATTAATCAATTCAATAAAATGCAAGATAGGAAGAATCTCAAAGCCCTTATTTACCAGGTAGCTGCAGCAACAGATAGAGGTCAAAGAATGAACGCGATGATTGCTCCCGTGTACCAAAATAAATTAGTAGAGATGAATAAATTAGTTGAAGATCTACTACCCCTATCAGATGAAATAACTCAGAGCTCTATTGAAGGTGAATGGGAGCTTATTTACTCATCAGTTGAATTATTTAGAAGCTCTCCATTTTTTTTGGCCATTGAAAAGGCTTTAAACGACAAATCAAAAAGCGATTTATTTTTCAAGCTTCATCTTTTACAAGTTGGTTCATTTGGTTTATCAACAGTTGGGAGAGTTGGTCAATATCTCAATTTTAATAAAGGGGAAATGATCTCCACCTTTGATACCACTATCTTTGGACTTACAACAATCCCAATCCTTGGGTGGTTCAAGCTACTGCCTACCTTTGGTGGTCGCGTTATAACTCTGGCAAAGGGGCTTCAACTAAAAGACAACATACTTTCTATGGAGTTAGAGAAGACTAAGGTGTCAGAGGTTGATGGTCTGGGAAAAATTCCCTTTGTAAATTCCATTCTCATGGAAAGATGGTATCCAGTTAAAACCGTATGGAAACTTCTTCCATGGAATAAAGAAAATCCAAATTGTGAGATTAACGTGATCTATGTAGACGAAGATTTAAGAATCATTAGAGATATGCACGGAGAAATGTTTGTTTACATACGACCATCTATTCCTCTTCTAGATCAATAAAAATTTAAGCAAATGCCCTTCTCAAATACTGAATTTACTGAAGCAATTCCGATAAATTTGTAGTAGAAACTCTAAAGAAGAAAATTCCTTTAAAAAAAATAAATGAAAAATCCAGAAGTAATAGTAATTGGAAGTGGTATAGGAGGATTATGTTGCGGAGGATTGCTAGCAAAAGCTGGCAAAAAAGTCCTAATTCTTGAGGCTCACTCAAAACCAGGAGGAGCCGCTCATGTTTTTCAGAAAGATGGATATACATTTGAATCTGGACCATCTCTTTGGAGTGGAATAGGTACTTGGCCTACGACAAATCCTTTAGGTCAAGTCCTAAAAGCTCTTAACCAAAAAGTTGAATTAATTAAATATCAGGATTGGAATGTTCAAATTCCTGAAGGTGACTACACGATTGGAGTTGGAGATAAAAGATTCCTTGATCAGATCAATTCAATTAGCGGAAATGATGCCATTAAAGAATGGGAACATTTTATTCAAGTAATTAAACCAATTGGTGCAGCAGCTAATGCAATTCCACTAATAGCGCTAAATCAAAACAAGGAAACTATTTTTCAGCTCTTAAGACGTAGTAAAACACTCCTCACTCACTTGAAATCTTTTAAATACCTTGGAGGTGCTTTTGGAAATTTAGTTGATGAACATCTTAAAGATCCATTTTTACGAAATTGGGTTGATTTACTTTGCTTTCTAATAAGCGGTTTATCCAAAGACGAAACGAATGCAGCTGCGATGGCAACCCTTTTTGATGATTGGTTTAAACCAGATGCCTACCTGGAATATCCAAAGGGAGGCAGTGAATCTATCGTTAAGGCTCTATTAAATGGAATTTACTCATTTGGAGGCAAGCTTCAACTTAATTCAAAAGTTAGTCAAATAATTATAAAGAGGAATAAAGCAATCGGAATTGAGCTAAAAAATGGTGAGAAAATCTTTGCAGATCATATTGTTAGCAATGCAGATATTTGGAACACCCTTGATTTAATACCAAAAGAAATATCTCAAAAATGGAGAGAGGAAAGGTCCACTAATCCAAAATGCAAGTCATTTCTTCATGTACATCTTGGGTTTAATGCAGAAGGTCTAGAAAATATTCCACTCCACTCAATATGGGTTGATGATTGGTCTAAAGGTATTACTACCGAAAGAAATGTAGTAGTTCTCTCTATACCATCGGCTTTGGATCCAACAATGTCACCCCCCAACAAACATATTCTTCATGGATATACACCTGCTAATGAGCCCTGGGAAATATGGGAAAATCTTAAAATTGGTACAGAAGAATATGAAAGGACAAAAGAAGAGCGGTGCTCAGTCTTCTGGAAACCAATTAAAAAATTGGTGCCAGATATAGAAGAAAGAATCGAAATAAAAATGCTAGGGACACCACTTACACATCAAAGATTTCTAAATACTAAACATGGAAGTTATGGTCCAGCATTATCAGCTGCAGAAGGGCTTTTCCCAGGGAATAAAACTCCAATTAAAAATCTTTTAATGTGCGGTTCAAGTACATTTCCAGGGATCGGTATTCCACCAGTAGCAGCCAGTGGCGCTATGGCCGCCACTACAATTCTTGGTTCCAAATTTCAAAGAGATCTAATCAAAGAGCTAGACATATAAGAAAACACCTATTGTTGATAGACAACATGAAAAAACAAATCAAATGAGTAACTCACTCAATAAAGCTTTTACAGGAGTAATCGCTCTAGCTCTGATTGTGATAGCTGTAGGTCGTATCCCATTTTCAAGAGAAAAAGAGCTATCAAATTTATGCAGGGAATACTACACAATGTACCTTAATCAGAATGACTACTCACAAAAAGAAAAAAATACAAAGATCAAAGTGATTGCGAAGAAAACAGGTCTTAAAGCTGAGACAAATAATGTTGGTAATTTTTGTAATTCGTTCTATTTCAACCAAAGATAGATTTTAAATAAGAAAATAGAAAAGTTTTCTGAATACATTTATTCAATTTCTAATAGGAACAAATACATCCGTAATTATCTCGATAGATTTAATATCAATTTAGAAGTTAAATAAAGATAGTAACGAGGAAAAATCATGAAGAAAGAAACTTCATCAAATACCTTGAAAAAATTGATGTCGTCAAAGAAAGAATCAAGGAATTAGAAACAATGATTAATCATTGGGAAGGTATCGAAGTTGAAGGCTTTTGGGATGCTGAATGCTCTATAAATCCATCATCTCCGGCTTGCCTTCTCTTTAATAATTGACCTTCAATCGGTAAAACATTAAGCCAGCTCAAGCAAATCATCTCAGATCAAAGCTATTTTAATAGTCTTATTAGTGATTAAAAATTAACTCAGAGACAAAAAGAATCACTTAACGAGACGCAAAGGTATTTTTCTTTAACTGGCGAAATCTACATTTTTAAACTCATGATTAACAAAAAATTTTTATAGAGTAAAAAAAATTGTAGATAAAAAATGACGGAGCAAATAAAAGTCGTTTCATCCAGTGACTTTGATGATTGGTTTTCTTTGAACGACACTGTTATGGGAGGTTCAAGTAAGGCAGTTTGTAGATCTTCCTCAAAAGGCCTCTCCCTGGAAGGAGTTGTAGTTGAGGAAAAAGGAGGTTTTGTTAGTTGTAAATCTCCAATATTTTCACCTGTTCTAAATTTATCTAATTATCAAGGTTTTGAATTAAAAATTGAAGGTAAAGGTCGAACTTTAAAATTTGGAGTGTCATGTAAATATGGAATTCTTGGATTAAGAGGATTTTTCTTAGACAAATCACCTGGTGGGCTCAGATGGGTAGCAGAAATAGAAACAAAAAGATTTGGGACAACAACTATCAAAGTACCTTTTGAAAGCCTTGAACCAACAGTTCTTGCAAAAAAAATTTCTACGCCAATTATATTTAAATCAGAATCTATAACCCAATTTCAATTACTACATTCCAAATTTGGTAAACCTGGAGAATTGAATCCTGGCTTTAAGCCTGGCAAAATAAATTTTGTATTACAATCGATTTGTGTCTATTAGCACAATTAGAAAAAGAATATATTTATATTGTTCTGATTTGATAGGTAATAAAAATACAATGAATAGTAAAAGTATTTCTCAAAAGATTGAACCTTAAAACAAATTAAATCAATGAAAAACATTTTTTATTGTATATACTTCAAATGCTTCAATTAATTCAGAAAACGTCCTTTCAGTGGGATTGCTTTAAATAAATAACCTCAATAACATGAATAACAAAGACTTAGCACCGATATGTGGTTTTGAATTTGAAATTAATAAGTTAGTAAATAAGGAAAGAGATAGTAGACAATTCGAAGAAAAGTCAAGGTTAGAGAATGTGAATTCAGGTTTTGCATGTGCCCTCCATATGCATCAACCGACAATTCCAGCAGGTGAGAATGGAAAGCTCATTTCACATTTGCAATATATGTTTGAGCACACTTCAGAAGGAGATAATCACAATGCCGAACCATTTGCACAATGCTATAAACGTTTGGCTCAAATCATTCCAAGCCTGATAGATGAAGGATATGATCCCAAAATAATGCTTGATTACTCCGGCAATCTTCTTTGGGGAATCGAACAAATGGGTCGCGAGGATATTCTCAAATCATTAAAACTCCTAGCGTGTGATCAGACAGTTCAACCACATGTTGAATGGCTAGGAACCTTTTGGAGTCATGCTGTAGCCTCTTCGACTCCACCTTCTGACTTTAAATTGCAGATAACAGCCTGGCAGCACCACTTCTCGTCTTTATTTGGAGAAGATGCATTGCGTCGAGTAAATGGGTTCTCTCTTCCTGAGATGCATCTTCCAAACCATCCGGATGTACTATTTCAGTTAATCAAAGCTCTTAAGGAATGTGGATATCGTTGGGTAATGGTTCAAGAACATAGTGTTCAAAATATAGATGGCTCTAATCTAAGAGACGAGCAAAAATATATTCCCAATATGCTCAAAGCTCAAAGTAGTAATGGAGAGACCATCTCTATTCTTTCACTAATAAAAACTCAAGGATCAGATACAAAGCTTGTTGGGCAAATGCAACCTTATTACGAGGCAATAGGTCTAAATAAACAATATTTAGGTCAACATATTATCCCCTCGCTGGTTTCCCAAATTGCTGATGGAGAAAATGGCGGTGTAATGATGAACGAATTTCCTCAAGCTTTTATACAGGCTTATAAAAGAATTGGTCAAAAAACCGACATAAGCCCCACAATTGCCATGAACGGATCTGAATACCTCGACTTCCTGGAGACTTTAGATATTGATGAAAATAATTATCCATTGATACAAGCAGTCGATCAAGACAGAATATGGAAAAAAATCTCAGGGCCAATAACACCTACTTTGGTTAAAAAAGCAATTAATGAATTAAAAGAGGAAGATCAATCTTTTTCTTTAAGTGGAGCCAGCTGGACTAACGATTTGAGTTGGGAAGATGGATATATAAATGTTTTAGAGCCTATTGCAAAACTTAGTTCGTATTTTCATGAAACATTTGACCATTTATTAGTTCAAAATCCATCGTTAACAAAAACCCATGACTATCAAGAAGCTCTCCTATACCTTTTGCTATTAGAAACTAGCTGCTTCCGTTATTGGGGACAGGGTAAATGGACTGAATACGCTAAAACGATCTTCAGAAAAGGTGAAGAGGTGATTAGAAACTTTGAATTTCAGCAGAGAAAAGTTAATTAATTTTGTAAAGGCATCAATCAAGAAAAAGAAATAACTAGCAAAAAATAATTTTTTGCGTTAAGGTCACCGACCAAAGCTTTAATGAAATGACTAGTACAAGTTTTGACAAAAATGGACTTGATAAAGCAGGTATTCATTGGATGCAATATCTTTCAATGACATCAATGTCATTACTTATATTTCTTATAGCATTAGACAAAGCCGTTCCTAGCTTTCACCATTTTGTCTTACTTTCAATGGCCAAAGCAGGAATTATTTGTAATGGGATAGCTTGATAAAGCACTTTGACAGATCCACTGATCTTGCCAAAGAAAAAAAAATAAAATTATGAAAGACAAAGTAAATCCAGACAACGACGGGTACGATCCCTCAGAGGAATACTTCAAAAAGAAAAGTGACAGATATGAAAATGAAACTGAAGAATATTTCCCTGAAGAGGCTTCAAAGCCCCCCCCATTATTAAAGCAACAAAGTAAAGAGCTGAAGAAAATTTATAATCAACTTATGATTATTATCTATATGAAATATATGTTCCTTCTGGATAGAGCCTTGAGATTGCATTGAATCGCTTTGAAATTTGTCTTTGTTTGTCAATGTTGACTTTACGATTAAGAACCAAAACGTTGTGAAGTATCCATAGAAAAAAGCAAACAAGCCAATACCAAGAAATGGGATGAGCCAAAATTTCTAAATATGATCTGATTTAAAGATGCCAACTTTGACAGTTTTTTTCATAAGTATTTAAACCTTTTGTCATTACCCCAACATCAAAATTAGATTTTTAGAAACGATTGTTCAAGACTATTACGCTTTTTGCAACCTCAAAAACCTTGTAGGATTAGCTAGCACTGCGCGAGTCATCTATTAAAGATAGAAATAGTTGGTTTAAATCAAGTGATATTCTTAAAAAGTAACTTGTTTCCTACTGGATTATTCACAGGCTTTCTAGCATTATTGTTCGTAGGATAAGAAAGTGTACTTAGGCCTCTAATTTGAGATTGAGATTCCCAAATTTGATTGAATAATTGAAAGAGCTGTTATTTTCTCTAGTTTTGTATTTATTAAAAAGTCTAAAAATATGAGCTTTTTAAATGCCTTTCCATACATATAGTTTGGCAATCATTCTCTTCCGCACTGTTAGATATTGAACAATATGTAACACACTCAAGATAATCTTCAATTGGATCCAATTGTCCTTGTGACATTTTTTTAGTCTCAGTGGTATTCATAAAAGTCTCATATAGTTAAATTTAATCTATCCTTTCTTTTTATTTTTTGTATCGGTATTACTTACTAACTTATAGGCATAAGAAATACTGATATATGAATTGAATTTCAAATAAAAAGTAATGGCGTAATTGGGATAAATCTTCGATTTAATAGCTAATAATAATAGTTATATAAAAAACATCGCATTAAACAAAAAAAGTCTGTATGTAACTCAATCAAAATTAAAATAATTATTATGCTACTTTCTCAATTTTATTCTTATTCCTATTCTTTCTCTAATAGCTTTTATCGGAATCATATCCTTCATTTGATCATCAATTTGCTTTCTAATTAAATTTCTAAATAATTGGAACAATAAAACAAAACTCACAATTGATAATACAAGGGTTACTAATGCGATTAATGAATAAGTATCCATTTTAAAGTTCTCTATATATTGCCCATTCATCACCATCAACCGTGACCTCAGACAGTAAAGCAACAGCTATGTCTGACTGATCAGAACGTTTCACAATAATCTCTTTACCACCCATATATGGATCATTGAACTCTGATTTTGAACGGCTAGCCTCTAACTGTTCAAATGGTGTCAAAACTTCAAGGATTTTAATCCATATCTCATCATCTGAAGCCAAAGGAGGAACAGAAAACTTACTCGGGCTATTTCCTTTTTTTTTATCCATATTATTTAATTTTCAGCATTAATCTCTTTGACTTCATTAATTAATCGCTCTTGTCGTTCAGGCGTAATAAATCCAAGAGAACCACACTCATTAATGTCTTGAATTGGATCTGATAGCCCATCGTGTTTCTCTAGCCATCCCTCAGTGCATCCTTTACATGCTAATTCATTTAATTCATTTGCCAAAGACTTTGCTTTCAAGCTATCCATCAATAAAAATTTAAATACTTCTTTCTTTCTAATTTACAGTCATTCAATAACTAAAGGAAAAATTAATACACTTTTTTCAA
>QCJB01000020.1 GCA_003216295.1 Prochlorococcus sp. AG-402-P16
ACGCCCATAACTCATAAAAGGCAATGGAATTCCTGTTACTGGACCAAGACCAATAGTCATAAATATATTTACCATAACCTGAAAAATAAACATTGAAGCTATTCCTATTACAACTAGAGATTCAAAATTTGTTCGCGCTTCTATCGATATTTTGATTAATCGCAAAAATAAAATAAAAAATAAAAATATTACTAAAAGGCACCCAAGAAATCCTGTCTCTTCTCCAAGTGCACTAAAAATAAAATCAGTATGCTGTTCTGGTATGAATTTTAATTTAGTTAATTGTCCTTGCATTAGGCCTGATCCAAGCAATCCCCCAGAGCCAATACCTATTTTACTCTGCAGCATATGATAACCACCTCCTAATGGATCCTTACTCGGATCAAGAAAAATAATTAAACGATCTCTTTGATAATCCTTTAAAACATTTTCCCAAAACCAAGGCGTTATCCTGGCAAATAATGAATGGAACAGAATTACAATTACCGATAATAGTTTCTTATTAGGTAATGATTTATAAGCTAAAAAGCCAATAATTGGTATCCAAATAATAAGTCCAATTTTGTACAAGCAAGCAAGCAAACCTGAAACCAAAAGAGATAAGATAATAAATGCCCATTCAAAAGGCATTCCTGACCAATACAACATGCCAAGAAGTATTGCTCCAAAGACAAGAGAGGTCCCAAGATCTGGCTGAATAAAAACCAAAAGCCAAGGAAGCAAAGAAACCATCAGAGGTTTCAATATATGAGATAAGCCTGAGAATCTTTTTCTATCTAAAATAGCTGCAAGATTAAGTATCAGAGTGATTTTCGCAAACTCTGAAGGCTGAATATTTACACCAGCGAAGCTTAACCACCTTTGAGCTCCAAGAGCCGAGGTGCCATTGAAATTAACATACAACAGCATTAAAATTGTAAGTAAATATATTGGCAGAATTAATTTTCGTAAATCCTGTATAGGTACTTGAGCTAAAAAATAAACAATCAAAGATCCTAAATAAGCTATAATTGCATGTTGATACCATTCTGTTACTCCAATATTTCTTTGAGTACTAGCAATTAGAAAGCAAGATACATGCACCAATATCATTGGTGCTATCCAAATTATATAATCAACATTTTTCCAGAATCTCTTCTTTCTAATTAATTTAAAGGTAGATATATTGTTATTAAAAATATCCATCAGAAATTCAAATAAATATTAATCAGATAGAGAATTAAAAACAGTTTTGGCAAGTTCTAAATAAACTTTTGAAGTTATTGAATCTGGAGAAGTATGAACAACCGGAAGATCATTATCTGTACCCGAATAAATATCAGATTCTATTGGGATTTGAGCTAACAAAGAAACATTATTTTCTGTAGCTAATTGCATACCGCCTCCTGAACCAAAAATCTCATAAGTTTTTTCAGGCTGATCTGGAGGGATAAAGTACGTCATATTTTCTATTACTCCAATGATAGGAATATTCATTTGTTTAAACATTGCTAACCCTCTTCTTGAGTCCTGGAGTGAAACATTCTGAGGAGTTGTCACTATGATCACCCCAGCCATAGGGACAGACTGGGCCAATGACAGTTGTGCGTCTCCTGTACCAGGAGGAAGGTCTACTATCAGAAAGTCCCGTTTTCCCCAAGAGGCTTGATATAGGAATTGTCGAATAATTCCATTAAGCATTGGTCCGCGCCAAATAACTGGTTGGTCTTGATCAATTAATAATCCCATCGACACCATCCCTATTCCACAAGTTTCAATAGGAATAATCTTTTGTTCTGACCCACTCCCACTTACTTCTGGAGTAATTTCGCTAACCCCAAGCATATAAGGAGTGTTGGGACCATAAATGTCCGCATCAAGCAAACCAACCGTAAATCCCTTTTGACTAAGAGCACATGCCAAATTGACAGCAATCGTACTTTTTCCAACTCCACCTTTGCCACTACTTATTGCAATAACATGTTTAACATTTGGAATTGGATTCAATCCTTGAGGTTGGCCACCATGTCCTGCTTGACCGATAGGTGACTGATTTGATGGATTCCCTACCTCAATTTGAACTTCTTCAATTTCCTCTAGCGGTTTAATACTTTCACGAATCTCTTTAGCAATTCTCTCTCTTTGAGCTTGAGCAAAATCAGGAAGAGACAATCTTAAAACTATTTTCGGTGGCTTTACAGAAACTATTTTTAGCCACCCAAGCTCACTAATAGATCGCTTACTGCCAACATCCCTGACTGAATCAAAAGCTTTTAATACCTTCTCGTTGCTTTTCATTTTAATTTCTAATACAGATGATCATACTCAGAAAGCCAAGTTAATTTCCACTTCCTAATCCAATAAAACGAATAATCATATGTAAAAAACTCTTCGCAATACAAACTTTTCCAATTTTGATGTGAAAATTGCATCATTTGAAAGTATTTTTCTAAAGTAAGAAAAATCAATTCATTTTGTCCTCCTCACAAGCTCAAGCCAATTTACCAGTGAAAAATTCTAGAGATCGAGCTAGAGAACTGGTTTTAGGACTACAGGATGAGATTTGTTCTGGTCTGGAGGCTATTGATGGAGAAGGCAAATTTCTGGAGGAATCATGGGAAAGGCCTGAAGGAGGAGGAGGACGCTCAAGAGTCTTGAAAAATGGAAAAATCTTTGAACAAGGAGGCGTAAATTTTTCTGAAGTACATGGCAAGGAACTTCCTCCCTCAATTATCAGTCAGAGACCTGAAGCGAAAGGCCACTCTTGGTTCGCTACAGGAACATCAATGGTTCTTCATCCTAAAAACCCATATATACCAACCGTTCACCTTAACTATAGATATTTTGAAGCTGGGCCTGTTTGGTGGTTTGGAGGCGGCGCAGATCTAACCCCTTTCTATCCATACTTATCTGATACTCGTCACTTTCATTCAACTCACAAAGCAGCATGCGACACTATTAATCCTGATCTTCATAAAGTATTCAAACCTTGGTGTGACGAATATTTTTTTCTAAAGCATAGAAATGAGACCAGAGGAATTGGAGGTATTTTTTATGATTATCAAGATGGAACAGGACTACTTTACAAAGGACAAAATACTCAAGGAAAAGCTGCGCTAATTGCAAAAGAGATCGGTAACTATTCATTAACTTGGGAAGAGCTTTTCTCTCTTGCAAAAGCATGCGGTAAAGCATTTCTCCCCTCATATGAGCCAATAATAAAAAAAAGACATACTCACAACTTTTCAACAAAAGAAAGAGATTTTCAACTTTACCGAAGAGGTAGATATGCTGAATTCAATCTTGTTTGGGATAGAGGTACGATTTTTGGTTTACAAACCAATGGAAGAACAGAATCAATATTGATGTCTTTACCTCCTCTAGCCCGTTGGGAGTATGGATTTAAACCTGAAAAAAATTCTCGTGAAGCTTTACTAACAGAATTGTTTACTAAACCTCAAGATTGGTTTACAGATATATCGCTGGAAGAAAAGTGTCGTCATCATCAAGCGTTGGATTAAATATTACTTGCCTATTAATTCCACTCAAAAGAGCTTGAACAATTTCATGTGATATAAAATTTATCGTTTTTTGCCTTGTTTTTATATTTCTAAGCTTTTTTTCAAGAAAGCCCTCTAATTTTCCAATCTCAAGAATTCTTATTTGCCTTCGTGGTGCTCCTAAGCCTCCTCTAAACAAGATTGGAAAACGTCCAAATTTTCTTGCAATAGATTCATCTATCGTATTGGGAACTTCAAAAAAAGGAGGTATCAAACCAGCACCTATTCCATGCTTACCATAAGAATCAAAATGTATCTCAATCGGATAACCTCCTTTCTTGGCAAATTCCTTACCCACTGACCAATTAGTTCTTGAATCATTAGCATCATCAATATTTCTTATTCCTGGATCATAAGATCTAATATCTAATCCTCTTTTTTTACCAAGCTGTACAATTGATGCTTGTAATTTTAAATTCCAAAAAAGTTCATCAGTAATATCAGGATTCATTGGATTTAGACCATACTTATCAACAGCCTCACCAGGAGTCCCAGCACCAGCTATTCCCTGAGAATCTGCATGACCCGCCAAAATCAAAATAGGAATATCTTTATCTACATTTTGAATTCCTGTCCAACGAGCAGGTAGTTTTGCAGCTGATCCAATTATCAGCTCTAGATCCTCAATAAAATTTAAATGTTTGATAACATATGGTTGAGAGAAAGCATAAAGAAAAGAAAAGAAAAAACAGAAGGCAATATTTGTTAATACTCTATTTTTCAATGAACACATTTATCAAATCGGAGAAGAAAGTAAAGAATTTTCACTACTAAGCTCAAGACTTTCAGACAATTCCAATTGAATAGCTATCAACTCATCGCGATGAGCTTTTATTCTCAAAATACTCACTTTAGAAAGTTCTGAACTTAATAACTTCAGCTCTAGTGATTCTTCTCTTTCAGATTTTCTTCTATAAATTAATCCTGCTAGGGGGGCACCAATTGCTGCTAACAACAAAGGCCACCAACCCAAGAAAGGGTATAGCTGGATTAGAACCAGACCCAAACATGCTGAGCCAAGTCCCCCTAGGCATGAAAGAAAAATCGCTAAAAAAGTACTAGAAGCAACACTTCCATTAAATAACAACAATTTTTCTTCGACATTACCTCCATTTTTTTTCCAACCTCTTTTCTCTAACCAAGAACTAATTCCATTTAAAACCTCTAAAGGAGGCAAAGGAGACTGCACATCGACAATAGTTGTACGATCCTTGCTAGCAGCTCTCAAAAAAAACACTAATCCAATAGCTAATAGGATAGTGAGAAATAATGTGGAGGAGAATGCAGATTGCATCTCAAAATTTCGATCCCTTTTATACTAATTGTTATGGAAGACATGGCTACATCAATAAGCCACAGAAAATAAAAATGGTTAAATCCCAATTTGATTATTGTAATTAATCAAACTAGAATAGCCAGCGACTCAATTTACTCAATATTTATTTATCATTTGAACCACTGAACTTTTAATTAAACAACTTCATTAATCAAATTACGACTAACTTTCTAATGACAAAAAAAGCTGACAAGCCTGCTAGTTTCAAAATCTTTAATAAGGATATAGATAAAGAAACTGAAATTTCTTTAAGCTCATCATTAGCATTAGCAGTTGATACGGAAGCCATGGGATTAATTCATGGCAGAGACAGGCTATGTCTGATACAAATATGTGATGAACTGGACAATGTGATATGTGTTCGTATAGGTAAAAATCAACATTCAGCCCCAAACTTAAAATCTATTCTGGAGAAAAAATCTATTGAAAAAGTTTTTCATTTTGCAAGATTTGATGTAGCTGCATTAAGTAGTAATTTAAAGATTGAAGTTAACTCAATTTTTTGTACAAAAGTAGCAAGTAAAATCGGAAGAACCTACAGTCCAAAACATGGCTTAAAGGAAGTTATATTGGAAACTGTTGGTGTTGAATTAGACAAGCAAGCTCAAAGTAGTGATTGGGGAAGAGTGGATGATTTAACTGACAAACAACTTTTATATGCTGCAAATGATGTCAGATATTTACTAGGGGCGAAACAAATACTTGAAGATATGTTGAAACGTGAAGACAGGTGGGAATTAACAAAAAAATGCTTCCAATGTATACCAATTTTATCAGAGCTTGATAGACAGAGATTTATAAATATTTTTGATCACTAGATTTTTTGAATATTTTAAATAATTTAATCCTCAATCATAAAATTTTCTTCTTCTTTTAAAGCTTTCAACAACTGATCAAAGGATGTGGAAGCACAATAGCTTTGGTTTTTATCGTCTTCAATAGTTTTATTCAATATTCTTGTAGCAATTTCTTTTCTAGATTGCAAATCTTTTTTTCCTTCTTTAGCTGCAGCCACCTCTACTTTTCTTCTTGCCGCTGCAATACTAATACTCAAAGAAGAGGCTAATTGAGCACAGATCTTAAGATAATGATGATCTTCAATTAATGGCATATGCTGAAATTTAACTAGAAAACCTTTTTAAAAATCTTCTATTAGATTACACCGCACTTCAACCTTGAGACAATTTAGTCGAAATCATAATGGCTAAAGAATGACTCCCACCCTCAGGTCCCATTCTTTTTATCCCTCTTAACCCAATTGCCCTTCTGTCCAAATCGGAATTAAGTAAAAACTCCACTTTTTTAGCAAGGGTTTTATAGCCTTTAGATATAGAAACTGCACCACCTAATAAACGACTTTGACGCCTAGCAAAAATGCAATTAAATTGTGGTCCTTTCCCAGGTAAGGACAAACATGGTATTCCTAAACCGACTAATTGTTCTGTAGCAGTACCTGCATTGGCTACTCCTACCTCTCCCCAACTAGCCCAAGAAGAGAATTCATTCACGCCAAGTAATACAAGTTTTGAATTTTGTCTCCAAATTCCCGAAATCCCTAATTCATGAATTTTTTCATGTGTTGGGTGAAAACCTAATTGGGTTAATATAAATTCTATTTTTGAAATCATTGCAGACGAACTTAAAGGTACAAATACTGCTAGTGGAGATGACATATCAATGAACTGGATTGCGATTAAAAGCCTTTTAAAATTTTGATAAGCCTCAGGTACTCGACTGCCACATAGCAAAATCAATCGTCTATGAGTAGAGAAATGCTTAAAACATTTTGCCTTAGCCATACCATCCATCATCGGATTTCCAAGAGAAACAGCCTGTACTCCATAATTCCTTAAACCTCTAGCAGTAATTTTGTCTCTTACTGCAACCATCTTGCAACGGCTAGAACGCATCAACCAAGATTCCCAAGGATCCCACTCAGTCCCTTTCAATCGGTGATAAAAATCACTAACAGAATATCCTGGGCCACTTGTCCATGTGTAATCACTCTTGGGAGTTCCTATAAAAAAATATTCTGCACCAGAAGCCCATGCGAAGAAAAGGGGTAATAAATCTCCAACTGCAACAATAGTTTTGCCCTCTCTCGCAGCCCTAGATATAAGAGCCCATTGACTCCAAAGGCTACCAAGTAATCCAGCTTTTAAATCTAAAAATAAACCCGTAAAACTCTGATTACTAAAACCACCACTTGGCAAAAATGTGGAGATACCAATCTTAGAAAGCCAGCGATCTTTGACACCCTTAGAAAAGGCCTTCCCTTCTCCAACCATAGGGAGCACTTCCAAAGAAATATCTGGATTTATTTCATGCAAAGCTTCAAGTATCCTGAACGATATAGTGTCCTCTCCGTGTCCATTACTAAGAAACAAAAGATTTTTTCGAGCCTGGCTGATACGATTTGAGTTAGAAATGAATTTTTCATTTTTGGCGGCATGGCCAAGTGGTAAGGCAGAGGATTGCAAATCCTTTATCCCCAGTTCGAATCTGGGTGCCGCCTTTATAAATTTACGTTTAATTCTCCTGAGAACCCTTCCCAGCACTATGCTCCATGTATAACGGGTCGCTAATCTCAAAGGTTTAGTGCGGAATGCAAGTGGAATGCAAGTACTGAGGACAAGCAGTACATTTTTCAGTTTCTAAATTCTGCATTCCTAAGCAGAATAAGAACTTCTCATTGACTATATCTATAAAATCAAATTAGAGAAATTCAATACTTAACCTGATCTAACTAAAAGAAAGCATAAAGAAAAAGAGTTCAGAAATAATCAAGTCAAAAATTATAAATTTACTTAGAAATATCCTATAAAGACATAGTTGATCTAGTAAATGTATATTACGTTCATTTTTGTTTTAAATTGATCAATCATAATCATCTAAAAAGCATGTCTATTTTTTTATATGCACTGCTCTTGGGGATTTTCCCTTTACCAATTTTAGCAGAGGAATTTATAGATCTAGGGTTTCCAAAAAGACATAAAGGTAGATTTGAATGTCCGAATGGAGAAAGTTCTGCGATGCCCAATTTAGGTAATGATATATGGTGGGTTTCTTACAAATTGGATGAAACCAGTCCGCAAGGAAACAGAATAAAAACGTACAATATAAAATTAAACCCAGAATTATCAATTGCAAATACAACCCTTTGGATGGGCAATAAAGTAATTATAGAAAAAGATAATCCGAGTCTATTGCGAGAACATGTTTTAAATATTGAAGAATATTACGAAGATGAAAGTCTTATAAAATCAAACGGGATAAAGAAATTTACAAGTAATAAAATTGAACTGCAAGCAAAAGATAATCAACAACCAGATCGCTTCGGAAATATAGTACTTACTTATAAAATTACTTTTGAAAATAAAGAGGGGAAAGAGTTTAGTTTATATTATAAAGGTTTTGGAACAACAATTGATGGTCTTTACCTTAAAGATGCTGCCGGTAAAGATTATAGATTATATGCTTTCCGCCCCTCTATCGCCGATCCGGATGATATGGATAGAGGTGTTCCATCATTTGAAAAAAAAGTAAGTTTATCTTGTGTAGGTATTAAAAATCAACCAAACTATTCGAAAATAGGTTTAAAGCAACGTCAAGATGTTTTCCTCACAACTTTCAATAAATATGAAGAAGGTTATGCGAATGGTGCATTTAATGCTGTACCTATAGTCTTGGAACATCATTTTATCTTTGACACCATTAAATTTAAAGGAAATTACCAAGAACCTTCTTTTTAAGAAAAAATAATTCTAAATTTAACGTAAAATTAAATCTTGAAAACTAGTAGATCTAGTATTTGTATTATAGATATAGTATAGATTAAAAAATTGATGAAAATAAATCATCTAGTAAACAATAAGTGCACTTTATTTTCAATACTTTTGGGAATTTCTCCTATCCCTTTATTAGCAGAAGAATTTATAGATATAGGGGTACCAAAACTTTATCAAGGTAGATATGAATGTCCAAATGGAGAAAGTTCTACGATGCCCTTACGTCCTGATATATGGTGGCGTGCTATTAAATCAGTTCCTAGTAGACCTAAATCCAGCGAAATATATGGACCTTTCAAAATAATCTTGAATCCAGAGTTATTAATTGCAAATACAACAGTTTGGATAGGCAAAAAGAAAAGTTTTTCTGAAAATAAAAATGAGTTATATAGAGAAGTTGCTTTAAATTATAAAGAATTATCCAATAATAAAAGTTTTGTAGAATCACAAGGAATAAAAAAATTTACAAGTAATAAGATTAAGATTAAAACAAATTTCAAAGGTAATGAACTTTTTGATAGATTTGATGCTCCATTCATAGTTCATGGACCTCCAGTTATTGATTATATATTTCCTTTAAAAAACGACGAAGGTCAAACATTTAATTTAACTTATAAAGGTTTACATAGAAGAATAAAACGTGGTTACTATCTCACAGATACTAAAGGTAAAGAATATAAATTAAAATTTTTAGGTCGCGACGAAGGTCAAACATTTAATTCACCTTATAAGTCTGGTAAATTATATTGTATAGGTATTAAAAACAAACCAAACTATTCAAAGATTGGGTTTAAGCATCGTGAAGATCTTTTCCTAGTGACTTTCAATAAATATGAAGAAGGTTATGCAAACGGGGCAACCAATGTAATTCCTATACTATTGGAATATCATTTTATCTTTGATACAATTAAATTTAAAGGAGGAAATTACCAAGAACCTTCTTTTTAAGAAAAAATAATTCTAATTATTTAAAGTGAAATATTTCCTTTTATTTAGTATTTGTATTTCATATATAAAAGTTTTATCAAATAGATTAAATGCACGACCAATAATAGAATTCCAAAAAGATTATATTGTTAAAACAATAGGTTGTGGAACTGGATGCAAATATCAAATCACCCAACTCTCTGATCCAGAAAAAATGAAAGATGGATGGATAAAAGTAAAAGTCAAGAAAACACTGCATTTTTTCTCTACAGACGGAAAAGAAACCTCATTTCGTGGAATCGAATCAGGCACTTCAGAAGTGGGATATAACTTTGCTCATTGCAAAAAAGAGAAATTTGCCTTTGGATCTCACCCCGATCGATCCGATGCAATTTCACAAGACATTTTTTACAGGCAAGGAAGATCTACCGGAAAACCAAAAATTCAAAGCGTTGCAGGCAACCCTTTTGGACAATGGAAAAAACTATGTGATTTCAAAAAATCAATCTAAGAAAAATGAATTCTCTCTCTATGCCTAGTTCGAACCTGGGTGCCGCCTTTACAAGTTTACGCTTTAATTTCTTGAGAGCCCTTCCCAGTACTATGCTCCATGTGTAACGGGTCGTTAATCTCAAAGGTTTAGAACGGAATGCAAGTAGAATGGAAGTACTGATAACAATCAATACCAATGTTTATGCCTGAATTCTGTATTCTTAAATAGAATCAGAACTTAAACTAACTTTATCCATAGAATCAAATTTAGGGCAATTAAAAGATTCAAAATTCTGTAAATTCGAGAGGACTGAAGAAAAGAAGAGCATATCAATAAAAATTTTTTCATTACAATTAAATAGTCCATGTCATGTAGAAACATTAATTATGAATTATTATCAGCCATAATAAGCAACAAGCAAAGTGTCAGATCAAATTGAATTCAGTTCTTTTTATAGACTACTCAATTCAATAAAAGAGGGAGATTCCGAAAAAATAAGCTTATTAGATGAAAAATTAAATGAATTCAAAAATGGTAATGGCTCTAAAAGCTATTTAGAAGAGCTTGGATCTCTTTATCTATATATAGGTATTACAGAATTATATATTTTTACGAATAGAAAAGATCTAAAATCTATTGGACTAATAAATAAAGAAGAATGGGAATCGTTATCTATTAGTAATAAAGAAGATTTACCTGTATACCTTGCTAATAGAATGATTGCTTACGTCAAAGAGAATAAAAAAGCAACAGAAATATCTAAGAAGTGGAGTATTAGAGAAGGCGAAATCAAAAAACATATAACAAAAATGGCAAGATATATAACTGAAGGAATAATTGACGTAATTGAATAAAATACTAACAAATTATTGTGAAAAAATTATATTGAATATGATAATTTAAATTAATATTTTATATCTTTATAGAAAATTTGTAATTAATAATCATTGTCTGCCACACAAATACCTAAGCATCTAATGCCATTGCTAGAGGTCCTACCGCAATGCTTACATAAAACTTTTTCAGATTTGATATTACTATTATTATTTCTTTGATTTTCTTCGCTATCATTATCATTAGAAGAAGAATAATCTTGAAAACTTTTTATTTTATCCATGTAAGGTACTCTTATGTTTTTTACTTTTAAATAGCAAAAATATACTCATGACTAAGAATTCAATTGGTATGGGCTTTGGAACATGGGCATGGGGTAATAAACTCGTATGGGGTTACAAATCTGAAACAGATGATATTTTACTTAAAAAAACTTTTTTTGATGCCATAAATGGCGGATTAGATCTTATTGATACTGCAGATTCATACGGGACGGGGAGTTTATTTGGTCAAAGCGAAAAGCTGATTGGCAGTTACCTTGAAGAGTTTTCAAAAAGTAAACTCAACCAAGTCACCATTGCAACTAAGCTTGCTCCTTTCCCCTGGAGAATTGGTAGAACTGGACTTCATAAACCTTTTCATGAAAGTAATAAGCGTCTTAAAGGACATATAAAAAGGGTACAACTCCATTGGAGTACTTATCGTTATGCACCCTGGCAAGAAGAGCAATTACTGAATGGACTAGGCGATTTATTTGAAAACGGTTTAATTGAAGAAATTGGTCTATCTAATACTGGCCCCGACAGACTCTCTTTTTTGTACCACAAACTAAAAAAAAGAGGGATCAAAATCAAAAGTGTTCAAATACAATTTTCTCTATTAACTAAGCCATCTTTAGAAGATGAAAAAATTAAAAATATATGTGCTGAGAATAATATTGAATATTTAGCTTACAGTCCTCTAGCACTAGGAATCCTAACTGTTCCACCCAATAAATATCCAAAACCCTCAACGTTTTTAAGACAAAAATTATTCCAAAGAATACTGCCAAAATCTAATGAACTGCGAACCTTGCTAAAAAATATTGGGAATAAATATGCTGCTTCTCAGTCTCAAGTTGCCTTGAACTGGGTGAGATCTCATGGAGCAAAACCCATAGTTGGGCTCCGTAATCCTTTACAAGCTAAAGATGCCATTTCAGCACTTAATTGGAACCTAACCAACGCAGAGCGCAAAGAATTGGATTTCCATAGGAATCAATGTCTGATAAATGTGCCTAAAAATCCTTTCACGAGTCCATAAACAAAATTCAATTGTCAGGACTGACAACAACCTTCATCGACTCTGAAGAAGAGGGAATACTAATAACTTTTGCAGGAGGAATTGGCTGAGAATTTGAGCTTTTATCAGTTATTTCCTCCTCAGACTCTTTGTCTTCTTGCGCACATGCTTCTAATGCTTCTCTTAACAAAGAGTCAAAAGTTGCACCTGGCAATCTATGCCGAGCCACCTCAAGAAAAGTTAGTGGTAGAGACTCTGAGGCCGCATCCTTTAAGGCAGGATTATTTTTGCGATGTTCTTGCTCATCTTGAATTGCTCTTATAAACCTCAGAGTAACTTCATGCTTTGTTGAAGCCTTAATTAAAGTATCATTATCTCTTTGCCCATTAGTCGCTTCTTGCTCAAGATCATTAATTCTATTTTCTAAACTATTTAATACTTCATCAGCTTCTTTCCCAATATGGGAAAGTTGGCCATCAGACAAATTGGGTAAATCAGCAACATATACTTTTCCATGGTCTCTAAGAGTTAAAAAAGTTGGTCTTGGACCTCCATTTTGTCGCAAACCCCCTTCGGCTTGTCCTCCTCCTAAAGGTCTTCTTGGAGGTGTTGGACCTGCAGAACTTCTCCTTCGCGTTAAACGCTGTTGATTTTCAAAAGGCATAGAGCTAATTAAGATCTAACTTCGCATCACCCGAACAAATCTCCGGCTTGCGTTTATATATATCTTACTGTTTTTTTACCGATATAGAAAATCTTTTTTAACCTTCATTTAATTAATTGAATACCCTGAGATGAGAAATTTACAAAACCAGGCTTCTGTGCTTTAGGTAGGTAATCCTAAGATATTAATATTTCCAGAGTTATTTGGATTTTCCAGAACTTTGCCAATATTCCATGCTTGAAAACCATTTTCTATACAAATTTCTAACGCTGCATTAACTACATTTTTTGGAAGAATTAAACAAAAACCAACTCCCATATTAAAAGTATTCCAAAGATCTTCATCAGGAATCTCACCAGCATTTTGTAGCCAATAAAAAATTTCAGATATTTCCCAACTGGTTATATCTAAATTTGGAACTAAGCCAGATGGAAATATTCTAGGAAGATTCTCTGGTAAGCCCCCACCGGTTATATGAGTCATCCCATGGATTGGTAATTGTTCTCTCAACAACGTCTGAACAAGTTGAGAATAAATGGCTGTTGGTTCAAGCAAAGATTCAATCAAATTACCCTGATTTTTACCATAGAGTGTCTTTTCATTAACATTGGCAATGGAAAGTATTTTACGAACAAGACTAAAACCATTGCTATGGATACCATTACTTTTAACTCCAATAATCTGATCTTCAGGATGAATTTTGGTGCCATTAATTAAACGATCATTTTCAACAATCCCAACACAAAATCCTGCGAGATCATATCGACCTTTCGGATAAAAGCCTGGCATTTCAGCAGTTTCACCGCCTAATAGAGAACAATCAGATTGACCGCACCCTGCCGCAATGCCTTCAATAACTTCAGCTAAAGAATCCGGAGCCAAAGTTCCACTTGCGATGTAATCAAGAAAAAATAAAGGTTGAGCTCCATTAGTGATTACATCATTCACGCACATTGCAACAAGATCAATTCCAACTCCAAAATGACAACCATACTGCTGAGCCAAGTCTAATTTTGTCCCAACCCCATCTGTGCCTGAGACCAATACTGGATTTTCATAACCCTTGGGAATTTTTATACATCCACCAAATCCTCCTAAACCTCCAACAACTTCACTTTTATGAGTTTTTTCAACGCATGATTTAATTCTCTCCACAAAAGCTCTTCCAGCAGTAACATCAACTCCCGCAGTTTTGTAATCCATCAGTAAAAACCTTTCTTTTTCAAAATGATTGAACCCTCATATGAATTTCCATATGGGACATCAACCTATTTCATTTCAATCATAAGTTTATGAAATCAATTTGTTAACCAACATAGTGGGACAAAAAATTTTTCAAGCTAATTCTGAATTACAAGATTGGCTTCTTGAACAAAATTCAGCAATCATTTTCATCCCAACAATGGGAGGTCTTCATGCTGGACACGAATATTTAATTCGTAAAGCAAAGGAAACGAAAAACAAAAGAAAACAAATTGTTCTTGTCAGTATTTTTGTAAACCCATTGCAATTCGGTAAAGACGAGGACTTCATAGAATACCCAAGAAACTTAAAGAAAGATGCTGAATTAGCATTTAATGCAGGGGCAGATGCAATTTGGTCTCCAGATTATTCTCAGGTTTTTCCTGGAGGTGAAAATTCACATTTTAAAATTCAAGTTCCTGAAGCGTTAAATAATCAACTATGTGGTGCTGAAAGACAAGGACATTTTGACGGTGTAGCCACCGTTATTCTTCGTCTAATCAACATTATCAAACCTGAAATATTGATTTTAGGTGAAAAAGATTGGCAACAATTAATTATTATCAGAAAACTGTTTCATGAACTATCTATACCTATAAAAATTAAATCTTTTGCCACTCAAAGAGATCAAAGTGGCTTAGCATATAGTTCAAGGAATTCTTATCTAAGCGATTCTGAAAAATTAAATGCCCAGTTCTTACCTAAAGCAATTGAAACAGCAAAAAAAGAATTTGATAAAAATAAGATAATAAACTTAAATAAGATAGCGAAGCAAATTAAACAAAAAAATTTAAAAATTGAATATTTAAAAATTGTTGATGCATTTTCATTAAAAGAAAGAGAAAATGTAAATGACATATGTCTTTTGGCTGCAGCAGTAAAATGTGGTTCTACAAGATTAATTGATCACACTTTTCTTATGAGACGAAAACCAATTATTGCAATTGATGGTCCAGCAGGAGCTGGCAAAAGCACAGTGACAAAAGAATTTGCAAAAAGATTGGGATTGATTTATTTAGATACTGGCGCAATGTATCGCGCCGTCACTTGGTTGATTCAAGATAAATCAATTGATTCAAGTGATTTAATTGGAATCAAAAATATCTTAAAAGATTCAAAATTAGATTTTAAAAACTCAAACTCAAACTCAATTGAGCAAAGAATATTAATTAATAATATTGACGTAACAAATCAAATCAGGACTCCAGAGGTAACATCACTAGTGTCTGAAATTTCTAAACATAAGCTTGTAAGAGAACTGCTCACAACTCAACAACAATTAATTGGAGTGAATGGAGGAATAGTTGCCGAAGGAAGAGACATTGGTACAGCAGTATTTCCTGACGCAGATGTGAAAGTTTTTCTTACCGCATCACCCAAAGAAAGAGCAAAAAGGAGATATTTAGATTTACAAAAAAGAGGTTATAAACTTTCAAGCATTGAAGATCTTGCAAAAGAAATTAAAGAGAGAGACAAAAATGATAGTGAAAGAAAAATCGCACCTTTAAAAAAAGCTCAAGATGCAATAGAGCTGGTAACAGATGGGATGAATATTGAAGAGGTTTTGATAGAACTTACTTATATTTTTAGATCTAAGATTCCAGAAGAAGTATGGCTAACGCCTAATCTATAAGACTATCAATTAGACCATCTATAGCATCATTAAGTAGGTCTAGAACCTTATCGAAGCCGTTTTGACCTCCATAATATGGGTCTGGAACCTCCTCTAAATCAGATTTTTCAGAATAGCTAAGAATAAGTTTAATTTTAGAATTTACTGGGTGTAAATGATCTTTAATTAATGATTTAACAGCATGCAAATTATCTTTATCCATCACAAGAATATGATCAAATTCATATAAATCATTTTCCTCAATTTGTCTAGATCTACTGTTAAGTTCTATACCTCTCACGTGTGCTGTTTCACGCATGCGTGGATCTGCAAGGTTCCCCACATGCCAACTACCCGTACCTGCAGAGTCAACTACAAAAAAGTTTTCTAAATCTCTATCTTTAATTTTTTGTTTAAAAATACCCTCTGCCGCAGGGGACCGACAAATATTGCCCAAACAAACAAATAGAATTTTTTTCACCATGGTCTCAAAGTCTAATATTTATTGTAAGTCAAAAAGAATATTATTTATATAGCGTTCAGTCCATAAATTCCCAAAAAATCCTCGTAACATTCCTCTTGCAGGATCTTTTTCAGCTCGATATCGCATATATTTTTTTTGACCATTTAGCAGCTTTGAAGATCTTTCTGGAGAAATAGTTTTTGCATTAGACACTAAATCCAAGAAAAAATTCAAATAGTCATCAAAAGCTGGTTTAATCACCTGATTAATTAATTGATCACCATCCTCTCCTAGGGGAATTCGAGACCACAGAAAAGCTGGTGAAAAATATTGTCTAGCCTCTAAGGGTATATCACTTCCCGAAGGAAGTTTAGATTGCCAATTAGCGTGTATAGATTTTAATTTTCCTAAAGCATATTGATTGTGAATCATATCATCTTTTAATGCAGGTTGAAGATCTAATGCAATCAGATGTCCATTTGGAAGTGTTACAAAATCGGCTCCAAAAAAAGGTAAATCATAATGATTAATAGGTGAAATTACCAAATTCATTACAGAAGTGATTTCACCAGCTTTCAGACAAGCACATCTAGCTTGTCGTATTTTTTTTGTCTTTAAACCCCACGTTTGTAAAATAACTTTTTTAGGATTAGAAGTTGAACCAAAGCGAGATTCTCTAAAAAGAAAATCTTTGTCTATTGGATAAGGTTTAGGTTCAAAAATAGTAAATGCCTTAATAGTTTCATCTAAGAAATATCCCCAACGCCAATTAAACATTGAAATAGGCTCAAGACTATTATTTCTGTTACTTTGCATTTTTAAACTAAAATGAAGGATTAATTTTTTCTATACTTAATGGAAATAAAAATTCTTTCATATATTTCTCTGCCCATTCTTTACCAAAAAAGCCAGAAAATAAACCATGCGCAGGATCTCTTTCAGCACTGTATTTATCATAATCTATATGCAATAAGTTGATCTCTTGAGATTTAATATGATTTTCATTAGCTTTATATAAATCAAGATTTACCCAATAATATTTAAGAAAAGTGCTGAAGACCTTAGGCAAAATGTGTTCCGCTTCAAAATTACCGCCTTTGCAAAATAGAGCCCATGGAGAGAAGTACTTGCTTACATCATATATATTACTTTTTATATCAGGGTTAAACTCATTAAAACATTGTTTAAGGCTTTTCAAGCCATCAAAGTATCTATCAAAATATTCTTCATCTTGTACAAGAGGCTGAAAATCAAGAATAGCAACTAGCTTTTGTTTTTTTTCAAACCACAAAAGGTCAATACCCATAATTGGCATATCATTTTGATCATGAGGATAAGCTACTGAATTTAATACTTGTAGACGATCTCCTGCATCCAATCTAGTCACTCGCCATCTTCGAAATTCCGGAACATCCCATAACCAACTGTTCAGTTTGCAATTACCTTTTCGAGAAACACGTTCACAAAATTCATCCGGAACAAGCAACTGCTTGCCACCATGTTCAAGAATATTTTTTGTTAGCTCACTTAACAGGTCATCAAACATATAGATTCATCTCCTTCGAGAATTTAATAATACTCTCTCCATCGCAGTGATTGAATCAGTTAAAAAGAATAAATTCAAACCTTTTATACTATCCTAAAAAATATTCTAATAGATACTGAATATAAATAAAGGAATATCCTTGATAAAATATAAATTTCATTACTCGGTACTACCTTTTCTTTTTTTATTTGCAAAAAATCTAAATAAAACTTTCCCTATCGCAGCAATTAAATTTCCTTCTAATTCATTAAAAATATCCATATTATATTTAAAAGATCTATTAGCCTCTTCTATAATTGAATCTGCAATCTTTTGATCAATTGGAAGATTATCTAAAGTATTTCTATATTTAATCTTAAACTCTTTTTCATCTCTGATTTCCTCAAAAATATAAAAGCTAAGTCCCTCATCACCCCTTAAATTCATTGCTTTTTTAGTGATGGTTTTCAAAAGCTGTCCCCCAGACAAGTCACCTATATATCTGCTGTAATGGTGACCAATTAAAAGTTCAGGATTCTCTTTAGCGATTTCTCTAATTCTTGATTCATATTTAACAGCTGGCTTGGATGGTTTTACCAATTCAGACCAATTACTACCAAAGTAGAATAATAAATCTTGTTCCAATTGTTCCTTACGAAAAAGCTCTTTAAATCCAATTGGAGAAATTATCGGATGAGAATTTTCACAAAGTTTTTCTATCTCTTCCTCCATTGCAGAGTAAACAAAATATAAATCAGCTAATAAATTTCTATATGAGGACTGATCAACTACTCCCTTGAGAAAACAACTTATAAAACCTGTATTTTCAGCCATCGTATGAGACTTTTTAGTCCCTTCACGAAGTTGCCTAGCTAAGGCTACTGCCATGAGTTCAAAATCATTTAATCAAAACTTACCACTTAGACATAAGCTCAACATTAGATCTATTAATCGGTGAATAAAAATTATGGAAAATTTTGAAAAGCTCACTGCTCCATCAGAGGGCAAAAGAATTACTTTTGTTGATGGAAACCCAGTAGTCCCAGACCATCCAATTATTCCATTTATCAGAGGAGATGGAACAGGCATAGATATTTGGCCTGCTACACAATTAGTCATCGATAAAGCTATTGAAAAAGCTTATGGAAATAATCGATCCATTGAATGGTTCAAAATATATGCAGGTGATG
Organism: Prochlorococcus sp. AG-402-P16; assembly: GCA_003216295.1. Classification (GTDB taxonomy): domain Bacteria; phylum Cyanobacteriota; class Cyanobacteriia; order PCC-6307; family Cyanobiaceae; genus Prochlorococcus_B. Next base: position 18,895 of record QCJB01000020.1, read on the forward strand.
AAGCCTGCGACTTATATGGAACATATCAATACTTACCAAACGATACTCTTGAAGCGATTCGAACTTACGGTATAGCAATCAAAGGGCCTTTAACCACACCAGTAGGGGGCGGAATTAGATCTTTAAACGTATCTCTCAGGCAGATATTTGATCTATATTCATGCGTAAGACCTTGCAAGTATTACGAAGGGACTCCAAGTCCTCATAAAAAACCACATGACTTAGATGTGATTGTTTATCGAGAAAATACTGAAGATATTTATATGGGCATTGAATGGGAATCTCATGATCCCGAATGCATCAAATTGATTGATCAACTCAATAATAAAATAATTCCAGCCAGCCAAAAACTAAAAAACAGGAAGATTCCTAACGGAGCAGGGATAGGAATTAAACCAGTCAGCAAAAGTGGGAGTCAAAGACATATCAGACGAGCTATTAGACATGCACTCAACCTTAAGGGGAGCAAAAGGCATGTGACATTAGTTCACAAGGGAAACATCATGAAATTTACTGAAGGAGCTTTTCGAGATTGGGGATACGAATTAGCAACCACAGAATTTAGGAATGAATGCGTAACCGAAAGAGAAAGTTGGATATTGGATAATGTAGAAAAAAACCCTCACATCTCCCACGAAGAAAATTCTGAATTAATTGATCCAGGTTATTCATCTTTAACAGAAGAGAAAAAGAAAGCTATTTGTGATGAAGTCCGTTCAGTTCTAACAAACATTGGAAGTACTCATGGCAACGGGAAATGGAAAGATATGGTTATGGTTGATGACCGAATAGCAGATAGTATTTTTCAACAAATTCAAACTCGTCCTCAAGAATATTCCATTCTTGCAACTCTCAATTTAAATGGCGATTACATATCAGATGCGGCCGCAGCAATTGTTGGTGGCCTAGGAATGGCACCAGGAGCAAACATTGGAGATAAGGCGGCTATTTTCGAAGCCACCCATGGAACAGCTCCAAAACATGCAGGTTTAGACAGAATAAATCCAGGTTCAGTCATACTAAGTGGAGTAATGATGCTTGAATATTTAGGTTGGAATGAGGCAGCAAAATTAATTACAAATGGATTGAGCAAATCTATTTCAGATAAACAAGTTACTTACGATCTTGCACGATTAATGGAGCCACGTGTAGAGCCTCTTAGTTGTAGTGATTTTGCTAAATCAATTGTTGAAAGATTTTAATTAAATGTTTTTTTAGAGTCTTTCAACAATTAAGAATTTGACTCCATCAATCTATATGATTCAAGAAGTGTTTTCTCATTGCCTAGATTACCCGGGAAAGTAACTATTGGTAAATCATATTGATCAGAATTACTTGTTACTATTGACAATCCTGGTAATATTTGGCCTTTTAAATCTACTTGATTAAAATTCAACCCTTTTTGCAGCAATAATTGTGTTGTAATACCTCCTTTACAAATAATATAACCAAACTTATTAATTATTTTTCCAACTAGAATTGCCATAAACTCTGCAAGTTCCAATCCAAAATTCATTCTTTCAGAGTAAGAAGAAAATTTAATTTCTTCTCGAGTAGTATATAAAACAGGTACTTTTTTTATATCCAAAATATCATCTATTTTCGATAATATAATTCCCTCCAGTTCTAAGATTTCTTCTTGACAATCTTCTAAAGCAAAAATGTCAGCTAATTGACCGACTGGTATTTCCAAACCTTCACAGGAATTATCTTTCAATAAAACCTCTAATTGATCTGTCGCTAATTTTACATGGGAGCCAACCATTATCAAACCTGGCTTATCTTCAAACTGATTATTTTTTGATTTTAAAGATAATAGATCTGCAGTATCTTTAGGATTAGGTGGTAATTCAGATAAAGAGTTGATAAAGCTTGCTGCAGTTCTAAAAAGAAATCTTTTTTCTTTAGAAACTACTTTAATTGCCCTAGCTAGGGTTTCTAAATGATGAGGTAATTTAGCATCCACAACCACTGATATATTATTTTCTAATTTAGATAAAAAGCTTAAAAGAGATTTAAAGCCGTCTTCATTTTTAAAAGCTATATCTAATTGTTTAATTTCAACGTGCAAGATATTTTCCGCCTTTATCTTGCCAAAACTTTTTTCTTCAATCCATTTAGCCAAATCACTAGTAGAAAATCCAAAAATATTATCACGACCAAAATCCGTCTTATGAACTCGTATTCCATTTAAATAATGAATCCCGTTTTCAGTTGTTCTTCCACCTTCCAAAAAAGCTGGAATGTGAAATGTTGCATGAAATGGTCCTAATTCTTCCGCAAGAATTGCAGGTTCCAAAACACCATGACCACGCAATGTTGAATCACCTCTACTAATGTAAAAATAATCATCTTTGGAATATCCATGTCTTAAAAAAAACTTCTTAATAGATGAGCATATTTCTCTGGTTTTCTTAACAGCCAAAACAGAAGATAAAGATCTTGTGTTCGCAAGTATAAATATTAAAGGTGAAGATTTTGCAAATGCTCTCTCTAGAGTTGGTTCATCCCAATTTAATAATAATGGGCATCCATAAACAGTTTGAGATCCAGTTGGATCATCATCAAAAATAATTATTTTCATAGAAAATTAATCTATTGTTTAATCAACGATTTATTCGAATCTCTCCCAACTTTCAGGAACTTGAATATAAGATTTATTTAAATCGGCAACAGACCCACAACCTAATAGTTTCATAGTTCTCACTATATCTGTTTGAAGAATTTCTATAGCTCTGGCAACGCCTTTCCCTCCTGCAGCAGCAAGTCCATAAGCATAGGCTCTTCCTATCAAAACTCCATTCGCGCCAAGACATAATGCTTTAACGACATCACTACCCCTGCGAATACCTCCATCTAGCAACACATCAATTTTCCCATCAATAGCAGCTACAATTTCGGGCAAAACACGGATCGTGGGTGCGACGCTATCAAGTTGCCTAGCTCCATGATTAGAAATAACTATCGCATCAGCACCTAGCTCTGCAGCTTTTTTTGCGTCATCACCAATATGTATACCCTTAACAATAATTTTCCCACCCCAGGCTTCGCGTATCCATTGAAGATCCTCCCAAGTAACAACTGATTGTTCTAAAGCAGGACCAATTGCCGTATATCCCATAGGGCCATCATCAAGTTGAACATTTGGAAAACTCATTAAGCCTCCATCACTTAACCATTGAGTCATCCAGCATGGTTTAACTAATATTTGAGGAATATAAGGAAGCATCTTCAAAGGATTCATCGATAAAAGCTGTTGGGTTCCTGATCGCATATCTCTTTCCCTTAAACCAGATACGGGAGTATCAATAGTTACAACTATTGCTGAGAATCCAGCTTCTTTAGCTCTAGCAATTGTTTTTAAAGCGACTTCTTTACCACCTAGCAAATAAAGCTGATACCAAGCTGGTCCGTCTGTAGCCGCTTTAACATCTTCTAATAAACAACCCGAGAGAGTCGACAAAGTATATCCAGTTCCAGCTTTTCCTGCCTCTCTAGCCGCAACTACTTCTCCTTGGGGATAGAACATTCTGCTACTCCCTACTGGTCCCAACAAGAAAGGAAGTTGAAATTTCTGATTTAAAACAGATATTCCAAGGTCACACGATGGTACAGAAACTGCACATCTAGGTCTAAATAAAATTTCATTATATGCGTTGCAATTTTGTGAAAGTGTTTGTTCTCTATCTGCACCACTATCTATATAGTTAAAAACCATTGCCGGTAGACGATTTTTAGCTCTAGACCTG
>QCJB01000021.1 GCA_003216295.1 Prochlorococcus sp. AG-402-P16
TCAATTCCACAATGGGTCTGCATCCGAAAAAATTCCTAATTAGATATCGTCTTCACTGTTTCCGAATGGGTTGTATCTGATATCAAAAATTAAAACTACTGCTGTGCTTAAAAGCAATAATCCAAAAATAACTTGTGGAGGTGGAAAGATCATCTAAGAAGTCTAAGAATCCATCTCTTTGGGAGTGGATCAACCATTGAGTGAGTATAAAAAAGCAAAATATTTTATACTTCTTCGTAAATTCCAAATATTTGCTTTAAAACAAGTTCCACCTATCATCTTGTCACCGTCTCTACAGAGAAATCGTAGATAGTTTGTTTTCTCTACAGTTATTGTTTTAATGTCTATTTTTGTTGCTAAAAATCTATAAACGACTTCTCTACATATTCTTCTTCCCTCAGGATTTAAAAAGGCAAAAAAACCGCCCAGTTTTGCACCCCTCCTTACTTTTGCTTTATCTCTTCAATAATTGCCATCACGTGTTCTTCTTTTTTCTTTTGAGTAGCAAATCCAGTTCTTCTACCTTGTTCTTTTAGTCTTGCTGCCATTCCAGAGGAAGGCACACCAATGTTATTCAATGAATATTGCTTACTAGTGAGATCAATAACTTCACCATCTTTAGTCTCACACCACCAATGGAACTGCCTGTTCTGGTCTTTCACTTTCCATAAAATCACCTTTACGCCTACAAGATTTTTTAATACAACACTTGCGATGTAGGACATACCTTCATAAGGGTTCTTAGTGCTCTTATCTCCTTGTTCATAAAACTCTTTAAGAGCAGCAACTACTAATGAAGATGCTGCTTCTATTTCAGGGTCTTGAGAATAATTCATAAAATTGCATCAACTGATTAGTTCATTTTTGCTCATCTGCCACTCAAGTACTTCAAGATCGATAGCAGTGTGATGGTAATGACTCCAAAAGTCCAAATAATACCACTATTGTCTGAGACCCTTTCCATCCACAAAGGCATTCCTTTGTTCTCGATAATCAGGATGTAGATCAATCCAAGAATCAGAATTGGGATTACCAGTGCATAAAAGAAACTCATTCGCAATGCTTCTGAACTAATTTCACAGCATCTTCATCACCTAGTTCTGCTCCTTTTTTCCAGTCTTCGCATGCACTTCTCATATCTCCAATTTCTTTTTTGATATTGGCACGATTAAAAAATGCATCTAAGTCTTTTGGGTCGATCTTTATGACTTGCGTATAGTCTTCAATTGCACCAGCAAAATCTCCCATTTTATACTTGGCACTACCTCTATTGAAATATCCATCTGCATATAAAGGATCAAAATCTAATGCCTTATTTTGATCAGAGATTGCTCCATCAAAATCACCTAAATTACGTTTAGCATTGCCGCGCATTGAATAGACAAGGCATATCTCAGTAGGTGAAAGTTCTAATGCTTTGTTGTAGTCGAGTATTGCCTCTTCATAATCTGCAAGTTCAAATTTATCTTGTGCTCTATTAAAAAAATATTCATAATCTCTTGCTTTTGTATTTAGATCGTTCTTGTCGCTTAAAGCAACCATCAATCCTGCACCAATAACAACAGCAGTCGATCCAACAACAAGATCCTTATTAACTTTTAGAAGAGATAAACCAGTCGCAGTCGCAGCACCAATTCCTAAAGCAATTGCAGTATTTCTAAGTTTCATCTAGTCCTGCTAGTTCTTTTAACTTTAAAGAGATCACCTGGTTCTTCAACGATTCAATTTTCACAAGTAATAAATCACTGATTTTGTTGAAAGATATAGAAGAATGGAATGAGTGCTGGAAAACTTAAAGATATTAAGAAGGGGACGAGATTTTGGCCGTCCCCTTTAAGTTCAGCACTTGTTTATCCGTGTGAACAATCCATTTCCCTTTAACTAACCACTTCCCTGACCTACGGGAAGACAAGTGCTAGAACTCCATCCCATTTCTAACCAAACTGAATTATTAGAACATGAGATCAAATACCTGTTCTTTAGCAGTTCGCATCATCAATACCTAAACCAACAAAAGCACCTAAAGGAATTGCCCAACCCCAAGCATCTTTTTTGGATACTGCAGCGGCAAGACCACCGCCTAAAAGACCACCTGTTGCTTTTGATGATCTGCAAGCACTAGATGAAAGATTAGATCTAGAAACTCTGTAAGTGGTTGTTGGTTGCTGGTAGCGAGTTCTGGAGTAGTTGTAAGAAGTTATTGGGTGATGGTGATGATGAACCTTTGCTAATGGACTGCAAAGGACTTCTACTTTGTCGGTAAAGAACTTCACGTATCCTTGCGAATCTCTTGTCCCTGCTACATATTCCTCTCTATAAGTTTCCTTATAACAAGAGCGTTGAGTTGTATATCCTCTCTGGGATTCGTGAGCATTAACTGGAACTGAACTTAGAAGTAGAAGAGCGACTAACCCAACTTCCATAATTCCTCATTTCCTCTAGAACCAACATAGGAACCTTGTTCCCTTGTGGATCTATTACCTAAGAAACTATTTAAATTGATGATAAAAATTAGGCACAAAAAAACCGCCCGTTCTGAACAAGGCGGTTTCTTCGTGGGATCAGTCGCAAGTGTTTCCTTGTTTCCACTGCGGAGGATCTCAACTCCTCACAAACCAAACCTAATCAATGCCATAAAAAGAGGAATGCTGGGTATTTGACTTCTTCAACTGTCACATGTGTCAATTCTTTAAAATTAACCATTAAAAAAGCACCCTACTTTCGTGAATTCGAGTGCCTTTTTACAACAGAACTATTGTGTGAGGAGTGTTCTGTTATTTCTTTTCTACTCCTGTCTGCATCTTTTGTCACTAGGGAAAGACAAACTGATGAGACCCTGCAAAAAAGGAATAAGAACACATGAATAGACCTACAATTCAAAAGATTGTTGAAAGAGATGGAGTGGCAACATGATTAAAAACAATAATTATGCAGGTGGATTATCTAATTACATTGTTTTGAAGGAAGAGAAGGAAGTTATTTTTTATTTGCATAACCCCTATCCAGATTGCTTGGAAATTCCAGCAATCATAAAGGCACGGTTCCCTGAGGATTACAAGAGCATAGTTGTCAGCTCATTGGATGAGTTTAAAAAATATGGAGGGAAAGCATGAGCACCAAATGGGATGACACCTCATGGCAAGAAGAGTTCTTAGAAATGAAGACACATAAACCTGAAGTAGTGAGACTGCTAATGGAAGGTCCAAGAGGATTCCTAGACGCATGGCAACTGGGTGCACTTCATCAGGAATACAAAAGATTGAAGAAGACATATGAGCAACTAAAACTGCAAAAAGCACAAGAGGAAGAACAGCAATGAGAGAACAAATTGATTGGAAGCAAGAACTACTCGATTCAGTAAACTTCAATGGCAAGCAAGAAAAGATATTGAAGCATGATCAAAAGTCTTTAACTGATAGTTGGTTATTAGGTGCGTTGTATACCCGTTGGAAAAAGATGAAAGGATATCGAGAACCTCCTACTCCTAATTGTCAGAGTTCATTTCTTGAATGGGAAAAGCGACTTGCAAAAAAAGAGTTTTATGTCCTTATTGAGGACGATGTTCTCTATCCAGATTGGTAATGAGATTTCAAGTCACGATGATCGACAAGGAGGAGAAGACTTTTGAAGAAACAATCGTTGCAGGAAATATGGACGAAGCAAAAAAGATTGCAAAAGAAAGTAACCCAGAAGCAAAAATAGTTTCTGCTAACTGGGTTTATAAGTGATTTGTTTTTACGGTTTATGAGTCCCCACTTTTCCTTTGGATAAATGTTCCACGTGAGTTTCACGTGGTATAGTGGGTTTAAGAAACCCTTTCTATGACTGTGTTTTTACACCCCATATATGGTAAGAACTATTGAGTGGGAGTGAATATAACTATTAATAGTTAGTTATAGATTAAAAGTTGTAGTTTCACGTGAGTCCAAAGTAAAAATTGACGAACCTAGTTACAATGGTTTTGGTAGACGTGTTCCACGTGTAATCTTGTCACCTTCTCTGTAAAGACATCGTAGAAAGTTTGTTTTCTCTACGCATTAAAGACTTCTTCATATCAAAAAAGTATATTGTATGAAGAAGGGGGCGAGATTTTGGTCGCCCCTTTGAGTTCAGCACTCATAATTCCAACTGAACTTTCCATCCGTACTAACCAACTTTTACCTAATGGAACGAAAGTGCTATAACTCCTGATTTATTTCTAATTCTTCTAAGATTCAGATTCAATCATTAAAAGTACCTGATTAGGTTTTATGGCAAAAACTGAAAATGATCTTGATATTTACTATGCAGTTGGGAATGCCAATACCTCTAGGCAAGAAACTGAGATCGGAGAAATTATTAAAAAACGAAATTCACTGGGATGGAAATTAGTCTCTACCAGTACTGCTGTGGTTGACACGTCTAATCAATTCTCTAATTTGTATCTCTTTTGGGAAAAACAATATGAGTAAGGAAAAAGAGAAATTCAACGTGACGCAGGGCATGACTCTTTTGCTGCTAAAAAAACTTTCTTTGCCTGCAAACGTAGTTTTTCTAATGATTCTCTTTATTACTAACCCAGCAAACAAGATTGGTTATGAAGATAAGTAGGCACAAAAAAACCTGCCATAAAGCAGGTCTTTTTGAAGATCAGTCGCAAGTGTTTCCTTGTTTCCACTGCGGAGGATCTCAACTCCTCACAAATGAAACTTATTAGATGCAACTGGGTATCTCAAGTATGAGCGGATGAGTTTCTCAACTGTCACATGTGCCAATTCTTTAAAATCAACCATTAAAAAAGCATCCTACTTTCGCGAAGTTGAGTGCCTTTTTACAACAGAACTATTGTGTGAAGAGGGTTCTGTTATTTCTTTTCTACTCCTGCATGATCCTTTTGTCACTACTACAAAGACAAACTGATGAGACCCTGCAAAATAGGAGCTAGAACATTGGAACCAAGAATAAAAAGTGGCAACCTTTGACGAGTTCTACAAAAGGAAACCTATCTAAAGAACGAATGTATCTATTAGAAAGTATTGCATTCAAGTGGATAGTTAAAAAAACTCTAATTCCTAGATGAAAAACAAATATTTTCAATGAACTTTTTACGATTATTCAGAAAATCAACTCATAGAGTAGAACTAATTCTGTTCATTTCTTAAAATTGTCAGTTTGTCACGGGTTTGTCACGATCAAATAATCCTTGAGAATCTAGTTATATCTTCATTCTTTGTGGTAGGGACTATTGAGAGGGAGTAGCAGAAACGTCTACTTTAAGTGATAATTTAATTTGTATAGTTTTACATAGGTTTTCCCTGAGAGGAGACATGACGGTGTAACTACGGTTTTCAAGTGTTAGTTTTACGTGCTATATGTAAAGATAAAATCTTATGGTATGACTGGGGTTTTGGAGCGCTATTTTGCGATTGACTATTGAGTGGGAGTGATTGAATCTAAATATAGATATATATTAAATTAAAGCTATTATTTTTTATATTATAGCAATTCTTTTTGATTCCAGATCCTTGACTGGAAATCTAATGAACTCATACTGTTTCTTTCAATTTTTTTAAGAGCGCTTGATACCCTCTCCATAACCTCTGTCCAATTATGTTGTTCTTTTTGTCGGAATAATCTCATTGATGGATACCAAAATGTACTCTCCCCTTTTAGTCCCCAAGTCCAAAAGGGTATATCTCTCAACAGTAACCAAACTTTTTTGCCCATCCCTCCCGCCAAATGAGCAATTGAAGTATCAGAAGTAATAATTAAATCACAGTTCTCAATAATGGCAGCATTTTCAAGAAAATCCCAAGTCTCATCAATTTGAGCTTGGCATTCAACAAACTTATTTGTAAATGAGCAGTGCTCTAATTGCTCTGAACCAAATCCTTTTTGTAGTGATAAAAATTTGAAATTATTGTTTCTAGCAATAGTAGAGAAAGTTTCTAGAGGTAATGAGCGACCTCTTAGACCATCCTTCTCGGCATTTGGGTTCCCTTGCCAATTAATACCAATGATTGGTCTTTTTTCTGTAGATAGTATGTTATCCCATTTCTTTTTTAGTTCATTAGTTGAAAAGATATATGGTTCTGAAATGATTGGATTATCTGGGCTTACTTTTAAATACCTTGGTAAAGATAATAGCGGGATCCATTTACCCTCTGAAACTTCGCTTGCGTCCTTTGGCGTTAATGGATTTTGATCAATCCCTGAGGATTGGATCAATGAATGTAGTTTTTCTTGAGCACAAAAAGAGATTTTGAGTCCTTGATTTCTAAGGTAAGAAATATATCTCATATATTGAAGAGTATCTCCTAAACCTTGCTCAGCGACGACTAATAACTTTTCTCCTTTTTCTAGTTTTTGATTATTCACCCTTTGAATTTTTGTTTTACCGTGAATAATAAGAGCTTTATTCTTCTTAAATCTATACTCATAATTCTCTAGACCATTTATATAGTCACCTTGAAGTAGTTCAAGTATTGAAAGATTGAAATGAGCATCTGCGTAATCAGGTTTAATTTTAATTGCTTTGCGAGTCAATAATTCAGCTTCTTGTAATTTGCCAAGATCTTTCAGTATGCTTCCAAGATTGGAATGCGCCATTGCGCAATCAGGGTTAAGTTGAATTGCTTTGCGTAATGAGATTTCTGCCTCTTTTAATTTTCCAAGATCTTTCAGTATTCTTCCAAGATTGGAATGCGCCATTACGCAATCAGGGTTAAGTTGAATTGCTTTGCGTAATGAGATTTCTGCCTCTTTTAATTTTCCAATATCAATCAATATGGCTCCAAGGTTGATATACACCTCTACTAAATCAGGCTTGATTTCAATTGCTTTGCGTAATAAGATTTCTGCCTCTTTTAATTTTCTAAAATCTTTTAATATGACACCATAATTAGAAAAAACTCTGTAATCATTTAATCCTTGATTGATGAAAGATTGATAAAGTTTTGCTGCTTCTGAAATGTTTCCTTGTGAATGAAACTTCAATGCTTGATTAATTATTTGTTCTTTAGAAGGTTTAGAAGGAGTTTTAGTAGAAATAGAAATATTCTCTTTTATTGTTCCTAAAGCAAATGGAACTGGGAATGTTTTTACCTTAGTAATTTTTTTCTTTCCTTTTACTTCTTGACTAGAACTATCCATCCTCTCTGCTCTTTTCTTTCTTTTGGTTTTTCAGATTTTACTACTAATTTTAAACCTTATTACTTCTTTCTAAAATTATTTTTGAACTGATAGAGCGAAAAAAAACAGGTCTGTATATTATTTCACTACCTAGAAGAGTAGGTGACAAGGTGATAGAAACATAGATGGAGAGATAGACATGGGAAATTTACTATTTCTCTACAAAAGCATCATTGAGTGTTTTTGCCCTGTAACTCATTGGTATGACTGGGGTTTAGGTATCCTCTTTTGCGAAGTTCTATTGAGTGGGAGTTAATATAACTACTAAAGGTTAGTTGTAGATTAAAAGTTGTGGTTCCACATGACTGCAAAGTAAAAATTGCATAATCTATTTGCAATGGTTTTGAGAGACGTGTTTCATGTTTATCCTTGCCACTTTCTCTGGAAAGAAATCGTAGAAAGTTTATTTTCTCAACACTTGTAATTTATTTCGATGCATCAGTTCCTACGCTTATCTATGGATTAAAAACTTTCTGAGATCAAAAAGCACCTTAGAGAACTATTATTTACTTATTTGATTGATCATTTTGGCACAAAAAAACTGCCCTAAAGCAGTTTCTTTTGTGAGATTAGGCGCAAGTATTTCCTTGTTTCCACTGCGGAGAATCTCAATTCCTCACAAATTAAAAATTATCAACTTCACGACAAGAGGAATGCTGAGTATTTGAGTTTCCCAACTGTCACATGTGGCAATTCTTGAAATTCAACTATTAAAAAAGCACCCCCACTTACGCGAAGTCGAGTGCCTTTTTACAACAGAACTATTGTGTGAGGAGTTGTTCTGTTCTTTCATTTCTACTATTTCATGCGCCTTTTGTCACTACTAAAAAGACAAACTGTTGAGATCTTGCAAATTAGAAGCAAGGACAAAGGATTCAAGAATAAAAAGTGGCGATCTTTGACGAATTCTATGAATCATTAGATCCCGACTCAGGCGTAAGGGTAAAACAGTTTGAGAGTTTCATTTATGCACTTGTTATCCCAGTACTGATTTTGGAATTGCTTTATCTATTCATCATTGAAAGTGATGGCCTTCCAGATTGGATGGAACGTGTCTCAAGAAAAAGTGGTTTCGTCTGGATATATGGAATTATTGCCATCGTCCTCGTTGGAATTTTTAGATATCTGATTCGATGACTAAGCAGCAGTATCATTAATCTGATGCTCTATCAATTCCCAGTCATTAGATAGCAGTTCATTCCAAGTTTCATGGGCAGATTCATAATCTAGTCTTCTTGTATTTTTTAATTTGGTTGGAATGCCTTCTTCAGTGCAATACCAAAGTTGAGTGAAGACACTCGGAGCAACCATGACCGATTTCGGATCATGAATAAAGAACAGACAAAAATCTCTAGTAGGTGCAACTAACCATCCTCTTGGTGTTGGCAATGCTTCTCTGATTTGTTGATTCATGCTTCTCTTTTTTAATTCAAGGCATCAAAAAAGCACTTTGCTCAATGGTATTATGCAGGTGCTTTATGAATTAGGACTGCTTGCGCGAGGAATGTCCTAGTACATGTATACTATTAATTATTTGTAGTGTCGTCAAGTAATTTAGGTTAAAATCTATAAGGTTAGATAACTATATTGAACTAAGCATTGCAGAATAAATTGACATTCATATCAAATAACGGAAATTCTTAAATATACATCTTTGGGATTTAGGCTATTAACATTCTTCTAATTGCCTACCAATATTGAGATTATTTGAGAGTATTTTAGTCGCAATATAGTCGCAATTTCTTAGACGTTTGTAGTCTGCTTTTGCATCTAATTTTCAATAGTACAAATTTGATCGATAACACCCATAATCAGTTTGTCTCCATTCGGATCTTTCCATTGTGAATCTTTGTTTTTAAATTCATTAAATTCCTTTGTTCCTACTGCAACGTCTCTAAAAGAATTTTTCAAACAGTTCACATCCATCGTATAAAGAATATCTTGAGTAATGTCAGTAGTGCTTTTAGGAATGAATTTGCTGAATACTCGTATGGATCCATCTTTATTTTTTTGAACGCTGTTCTTATCCCATAATTGCTCTCCATACTGACTCTTTGGAACTGCAACCCACTCAGGCGATAGAGCATCTATTTTTGATGGATAGAAAATAAGTAGAAGTGCAAAACAACTAAGACAAATACTTTTAATAGTTTTAAAGGTCATTTGATAAAAAACATTATTGTTATCGCTGATGGAAACTTCACATCAGTTTGTCAATTTTATGAACAGATTGCTCTCTAGTGAGAGATCTAAATGGATCTTTGTAATTGGACTTGTTGCGACAGGTGCAGGATTTACAGTAAAGAATGTGATCTCATATCCCACCGAATTCACTACTCCAGAAATGGTCACTTTGAGATGAAATACAACTGGAAAGATCTTTTTGTAGATACTGCAATAGTGACGGTTGTTCTTGGAGCAGTTGCATTCATTGTTGATTCGTTTTCAGCAACCTTCAGCAAGTTGCTTCCATTTCTCAAATAAGAATTAGTCAACCTAAAAGTTTGCATTAAATAAGGGAGCGAGATTTTGGTCGCTCCCTTTGAGTCAAGCACTCAACTGACTGAACTAAATTTACATCCTTTATTTAACTTTGACCCACAGAAGGTGCTGTGACTCCTAATTCATTTCTAACAAATCTAGATCAGGTGAACATGAGAAAAAACTCCTGTTTAACCAACAACTCAATAATCTTTATGCTCTCTGAAAATTGATTGGAGTAGATCAAAAATCATTGTTATGTCCTCAATATTTTAACTGAAAGTAATATTTCAATTTCTGGAGTGATGGACTCAAAGGGGGCGACCAAAATCTCGCCCCTTACTACTTTTGAGGTATCTCTATGACTAGAAAAAGAGACAAGATCTGGACAGCAATTATTGCAACTAAGCAATGGTTCACCAAACTTTTTACAAGTGAGGCAGATGCTTTAATTGATGACTTCAGAAATAATCCACCACCAGAGATAGGAACTCAATCCTATTCAGGAGATATTCACGACAAAGGAGATTGATTTAACTAATTAAAGGGCATTAAGAAAGGGACCCTGCTGCTTCAGCGACCTTGAGTCCCTCTCTTCATTTACAGAACTAACACTGGTAAGGATTTGTTCTGCTTTTGCTTTCTAATCCAATCATCAAAGAGAAGAATCGGAAATTATTCCTAATTAGCAATCAGCGTTAACAATACCCATCTCAAGAACAGCACCTAGAGGAATAGACCACGCGTAAGCATTTTTCTTGGAAATTGCAGCAGCAAGACCACCTCCAATCAATACACCTGTAGTTGAATTACCTGAACTACAACTATTACCGCTTGCTCGATAATTGCGAGAAACTAATATGTTCTGGTGAGCTGGTCTGTAATACCTGCGATGAGTGTGAGGAAAATAATTAACGTGATTATGGTGATGACGATATTTGCGAACTGGTTGATTCCAACTCTATGAAGAACAAGGAACTTGTACCTTATCCGAATAGGAATTTACGTTACCCTTTGATCTTTTGTTGCCAACAACATATCCCTCTCTATAAATTTCTTTGTAGCAACTTCATTGAGTAGTCAATCCCCTCTGGTGATGATATCTATCTGCCATTGCTGCTATTGGAGAAATAAGCATTGCAGTTATAACTAATGGTTAGATTCTAATTGCTTAATTCTAACTCTATTAGAAACATAGGATTTGCCTTCTCCAATATCAAATAAATTAGACGATACGTGAATTGATTGATGTATTGGAAAACAGGACTTTTTAATAAATATGGTTTTTTATAATTAAATTTTTCTAGAAAGAAATCAACCAACTGAAGCAAATACTGGGAGACCAACTATTGCTGTACCTGCAACGAAAGCAGCAAAGGTAAGAAAAGGAAGCAAGGGGTACTTCTTGATCATCTCTAGAGTTGAATATTATTCATTTTATAAGTAATTTTACTCAACCGTGCCTTTTTTTAGGGACAAAAAAACCGCCCAGTTCTGTTAGGGCGGTTTTTTGTGAGATCAGGCGCAAGTGTTTCCTTGTTTCCACTGCGGAGAATCTCAACTCCTCACAGTGGGAACTTATCGGAACAGTATTAGGAATAAACCCTTAGCAGGAGGGTTTAAAGATTGGCACATGGATTCAAGATACTAAAAAAGCACCCTATTGGATGCCCTTTTGGTACAGAACTATGTGTGAGGAGTTGTTCTGTATCACCATTCTGATATGCCCAAGACCAAGTTGGGTGAAAGAGAAATATTTTCTTAAATATCGTCTTCGCTATTCCCAAAGGGATTGTATCTGATATTAAAAATCAAAACCACTGCTGTACTTAAAAGAAGCAAACCAAAAACAACTTGTGGGGGTGGAAATATCATATCAATAGTCTAAGCATTCATTTCTTGTGGAGTGGATCAAAAATGTAAAGAGGTATCTCAAATCAAATTATTTTGTACTTCTTCGCAAATTCCAAATATTTGCTTTAAAACAAGTTCCCAGTGAGTTCCACGTGGTAAATAGTAGAAAATACCTTTTTCCTCACTAAATAATTTTATCAGGCACTATCGAGTGGGAGCAATAATAACTACTAAAGGTAGTTATTATCAAAAGTTGTAGTTCACGTGTCTCTTTGTCACTTTCTCTGTAAAGACATCGTAGAAAGAGGTTTTCCCTACACTTGTGATTAATTTTTCAGGGTTTAGTTAGTAAAAATTTATTTACAACTTCTCTATATATTTAAAACGTTGCGACATCAATCAAGTACCTTGCTCATTGCTCATATGGAGGTGCTGTATTCATTAGGATTGCTTGCTTTGAGAATATTTTATTGCAGATATGCTATCTCTTGTATTTGTGGTCGTAAGGTGATCAGAGGAAAAATCAGCGAGATTTGCCTATGTTATAGGCATTCCTATTTCAGGCTGCAGGTAGTGATGAATGAATTACGTCTAAGAATCTATAAGGAGATAATTAATGACTCTCCAGATGGAAGAACTTCTTTATTCAATAAAATTTGTGGCGTTACCATTTTTATTTCGATTTTTTTCGCAGTTATTGTTACTGAAAACTCAATTGATTATCAATTTGGTGATCAGATAGATCTTTTGGATTGGATTATTGGTGGTTTATTTTGCGTTGAATATCTTTGTCGCTTATGGGTCGCACCCCTTGAAAAGAAATTTGGAAAAGGTTGGAAAGGCGTTTTGCGTTATATGGTCTCACCAATGGCAATGATTGATGTCATTGCAATCGTCCCATCTTTTATAGGTGTTCGTGCTGAATTGAAAATCCTTAGGATTATTCGTCTTTTAAGAATATTGAAAATTGGAAGAAGTGAAAAGTTTAAGCAAAGTATCTATCACTTTAATTATGCACTTCGATCAAAGAGTCAAGAACTACAAATCTCGATTTTTTATACAGTTTTACTTTTGTTGATCAGTAGTACTTTTATGTATTTTGCTGAATCTTCTATTCAACCAGAATTGTTAGGATCCATTCCAAGATGTCTTTGGTGGTCAATTACAACTGTCAGTGCTGTTGGATATGGAGATTCGATACCAGTTACAGTGGCTGGAAAAATAATTGCATCGATAACTTCTCTTATGGGTATTGCTGCAATAGCAATACCTACTGGAATACTTGCATCTGGATTCAGTGAATCAATTGGGGTACAAGATAAAAATAAAAATGTATCTAATGACAATGAGTTTGCTACGAATGCCTAATAAAAATGATATTCAAATCAAATAATGGAAATTTTTTCACCAAAGAAGAAGCAATAGATTGAATGGTGTCATTGAGTGCAACTGACACTAATTCAGAAAAGAAGTGGAGAGGTTTCTATAACTCTTTATCGCAGACTGAATTGCATAGTGAATGGGACGAATATTGGAAAGATTAATTGAATCAAATAAACTCTGGGTGGATTGAAAAAAATTGAAGATTATGGATGAAACTTGGTTAAAAGAACTAAATAAAAGAAATCTTGAGTTGGAAGGAGAAGATAGTTCTAAATGGGATTGTGCAACCGTCTCTGTTTCGTACTCAGTTTTAAACAAATTAAGTCAGGAAGAACAAGGGAAGTTTGAGATTACTGAATTCAAAAGAGCAACGAATGAAATTGAGCATTGGGCACGAGTAGAAGAAATATGCGATTTCTTTGGAGTTGAAGACCCCGATCTAGCAGGAGATGTCTATGTCAGACAGTTTAAAAATTTAACTATAGATGAGGAGAGTAGATGGATGGATTTAAAAGATATAAATGACGAGATACCTGAGGGTTTTGGTGTAAAAATTGATCGGAGTTAGGGAAAGGCATTAATTGTTTACTCTCTTGCTCATGATAAATATTGGCTGTTTTTACAGTTTCACACGGTAAATTAGGGGGACAAGTTAAAATTCTTTCTCAGATTATGTTTATTCAATTGATAGAGTTAGAAGAATGATTCATTGCTTTTGAAAGGATTATTTAGTCAATCAACTCATAAAATAGAACTAATTCTTTTTAATAGAAACTATTGTGTGGGATTAAAGAATACGTCTATATCTCAGTAATTATTTAACTAATTCTTCGAATTTATACTCTAGATTTTTGGTAAATAGCTCAGAATTATACAGTGGTGATGTTTTTCTTAATTTGCTCAATTTAGATTTCAATCTTATAAGTTCATTAGGATTTCTAGCTATGTGTAAACTTTCTCTTAATATGATTCCAAGATTGGAATAAGCTGCTGCGAAATTAGGACTGAGTTCAATAGCTTTAATCGTAGATAATCTTGCTTCTTGTAAATTGCCAAGATCTTTTAAAATTGATCCATAATTAGAAAAAACTCTATGATCTTTGAAGCCTTGTTTGATGAAAAGTTGATAATATTTTTTGCTTCTGAAATGTTTCCTTGTGAATGATATCTAAATGCTTGATTAATGAGTTCTTCCTCATAAGGCATTGATTCCCTATTAGTGGAAATAGAAATACTCTCTTTAATTTCCCCTAAAGCATATTTAACGGGGAATGTTTTAACTTCAGTGATTTTCTTCTTTCTTTTCCCTGTTTGATCAGAGTCCTTCATTTTTATTTCCGATCCTTTGTGATTAGTAATTTACACTAACATTAACTCTTAGTGATCTTTCATATGTCTACAATTGATTGTTTTTCTAGATGAAAACATTGCTGGTTTTGCAAGTTATTTACTTCTGACCATCTTATTTTGTTAATCAATTATTATATTAAGTTTCGATATCTATCAGTTTGAGTAAGAATTTTAATAGCAGGTTTTAACATTTCTTTGTAGTTCTTCCATCCACCAATTGATTTTGAATTAATTGGATAACGAACTTGAACACTGCTTGCTGTTAAAATAGAGCGTTGATTAAGATGTGGGCATAGATATGAATCGTCCCATTCCCAACCTAACCATGAGATCAAAGATTTAATTTCTTTATTTGGATTGCT
The DNA here is from genome assembly GCA_003216295.1 of Prochlorococcus sp. AG-402-P16. GTDB lineage: Bacteria > Cyanobacteriota > Cyanobacteriia > PCC-6307 > Cyanobiaceae > Prochlorococcus_B. The sequence continues at coordinate 14,601 of QCJB01000021.1, forward strand.
CACTAATAAATCATAATTCAAGTCGTATATTTTTGATCTAAATCTATTCTTATAATCTATCATTAAGTTTTCTTGGTCTAAATAAACTCTTGCGCAATCAACTAAGGACGAGGAATATTCATTTCCTTTATTAAAATGTGCTCGGTAAATTGAAAGAATATTATCTAAAGGGTTTCGATAACAGTGAATAATTTTTGCGCTTGGTATATGCTTGGCAATGATACCTGCATATTGATAGTTATATAACAATTTATTTGTTGTGATATTAAATTGAGTCTTTCTCTTTACTTTTTTGCTATATAATTTAGCAAGATTTATTTCTCGTTTAGAGTTCTTATACTCTAGGAATGATTCCTCTAGAATATTTATTTCACCTAGATCACATACATTATTGTTCATGTTAATAATCGACTCTAGTAATGTTGAACCACTTCTAGGCATACCTACAATGAAAATACTCTCAGATAAATTTGTGTATTCTTTATTAATTTCTTTTTTATCAGATTGAATATATAGAGTTCTAGATTTATTGATAAAAGTTTCATAGTTAAATGGATTAATATTAAGTTTAAGGTGATTTGCTAATTGGAGGTATTTAGAGCTATCTGTGTATTTTTTTTCATTGTGAAGAATATTTGCTCTTGCGAAGTAAATATCAATTTGATCTTTTTTTAATTTGTTATTTAAAATACTTTTAGAAAAGAGTTGATTCTGCCATATCTTATTTTCATTAGAATATTTAAGTAACGATAGAAAATAGTATGCTTTGGCTAAATTAGGATTTATTTGAATAGCTTTGCGAGTAGATAATTCTGCTTCTTGTAAGTTTCCAAGATCTCTCAATATGTTTCCTAGATTTGCATGAGCCTCTGCCAAATCAGGATTGAGTTTAATTGCTTTGCGAGTAGATAATTCTGCTTCTTGCAAGTTGCCAAGATAATTTAAAATGTTTCCTAGATTTAAATGAGCATTAGCAAAATTTGGATTGAGTTTAATTGCTTTTCGGTATAAGATTTCTGCCTCTTTTAATTTGCCAAGTTTTTTTAAAATTATTCCATAATTAGAGAAAACTCTGTGATCTTTAAATCCTTGATTTATAAAATATTGATAATATTTTGCAGCTTTTTGAATGTTTCCTTGTGAATGAAATTTTAAAGCTTGACTTATGATGTGTTCTTTAGAGTTTTTAGTAGGTGTATTATTAGTAATATTATGATTTTGTTTGATTTTCTCTAATGTAAATGGTATTGGGTAAGTTTGTACTTCAGTGACTTTCTTCTCGCCTTGCTCTTTTTTATCAGACTTCTCCATTTCGGCTGTTTCTAGTCTTTGATTTTAGTATTTTACTATTAATTTTAATCTTTATTGCGTATCTATGAAATCATTTTTAATTCATAGAAGGAGAGGTTAAATTAGTATTTTTAGGATTCTCTACTCAGATAAGTAGCATAAGGTGACAATATTTTTAAGCAGAAATACGATATGATCAAGATTTCTATGGGCTAAGCCTAAGGTATAAATTCTTTCAAAAAAGCACTTCACTTTGTCATGAGTAATGAAAAAACTCTTTCCATGACTTCGTTGTTAAATACCATATGCTAAGAACTATTTAGTAGGAATAAAGGTAACCTCTACATTCCACTGATAATTTGATCTATATTTTTTTCTCTTAGTTTTGTGTAGTACTTAACTCTACAATTTCTGTATTTAGTTGAGTTGATACTCTATTCATAACTTCTTGCCAGTTGCGTCTATCTTTTTGACGAAATAATTTCATTGAAGGATACCAAAATGTGCTGCTTTTTTTAAGCCCCCAAGTCCAATAAGGGATATCTTTGAGTAGCAACCAAACCTTTTTTCCCATACCTCCAGCTAAATGAGCAATTGAAGTATCGCAAGTAATAATTAAATCGCAGTTCTCAATGATGGCAGCATTTTCCAGGAAATCCCAAATGGAATTAATTTTTTGTTGGCATTTTACAAACTTATTTTTAAATGAGCAATGATTTAATTGCTCTGAACCAAATCCTTTTTGGAGAGAAAGTATTTTTATCTCATCATATTGAGCAAGGGTTGAGAATATTTCCAAAGGTATTGATCGTCCCTGGTAAGTATTTTCCATATTTGGATTTCCTTGCCAATTAATACCAATGATTATTTTTTTTTCTTTAGACAATATCTTCTTCCATTTTTGATTTAATTCATTTGATGACTTGATGTATGGCTGAGAAATGAGTGTATTTTCTGGGTTTACTTTGAGTAGTCTTGGTAGAGACAAGAGTGGGATCCATTTACCTTTTGCAACTTTGTTTGTCTCCTCTGGCGTGAATGGATGAGAATCAATACCAGATGATCGTATTAATGAATGGAGTTTTGATTGAGCACAAAAAGCAACATCTACACCTAGATTTCTTAAATAAGGTATATAGCGCATATATTGAAGTGTATCGCCTAACCCTTGTTCACTCACAACTAAAAGTTTTTCTCCTATTTCTAATTGTTGATCATCAAGTCGTTTGAGTTTTGTTGTGCAGTGAGGAATGGTAGGTATCTTTTTTTTGAATCTAAATTCATAGTTCTTTAAGCCAGATTGATAATTACCTTCTAGGAGCTCTATGAATGAAAGGTTGACATAAGCATCAGCGAAATGAGGATTGAGTTCAATAGCTTTATGAGTAGCCTCTTTGGCTTTTTGTAATTTTCCAATTTCAAAGAATATTGTTCCTAAACTTAAATAAGCTTCAGCTAAATTAGGATTGAGTTGAATAGCTTTGCGAATGCATATTTCTGCTTCTTTTAGATTATCAATCTCTATTAATATGGATCCAAGAGTAGAATATGCTTCTGCAAAATTAGGATTTAGCCCAATAGCTTTGCGGGTAGATAATTCTGCTTCTTTTAAGTTGCCGAGATCTTTTAAAATGTTTCCATAATTAGAGAAAACTCTGTGATCAATGAAACCTTGATTGATGAAATACTGATAATATTTTATTGCTTCCGAAATCTTTCCCTGTGAATGATATTTAAAGGCTTCATTTATTATTTCTTCTTTCGAAAATTGAGTAGAGGCATTTGTAGTAAGACTAATATTTTTTGTCATTTCAGCTAAAGGAAATGGAACTGGAAATGTTTTTATTTCAGTTACTTTTTTTTGTACTTGCTTCTGATGATTGGTTTGTTTCACCTTAATCTTTTCTATCTTTTGATTATAGTTTATTAACTACTAGTATAGTAAATATTTTTATTTACAAATTGACAGAGATTGATGATCAGGTTTTTTACCAATCCTTTAAAATGACTCTAAAAATAATTTCGCTTAATCAAGTTTTACTTTAGATTTGTTCTTACAATCCAACTTCTTGTTAGGAAGAATTCTTTGTGAAGAATTCAAATAAACCTATTAAGTCAGCCTATAAAAGTAGAGCCTAGATATTTTAGAGATGCATTCCAACTGAGAGAACATAATGAAAAGTTCAAAGGATTTAAGAAGTGATATGAACAGGATCAACAGCAACAGTAATGAAAAATAATAATTGGATTTATAAATTTATTTGTGCAATGGCATATCTCGATATTTATGATTTTGAGCAAGGATTTCAAAAGCAGGTTGAAGCATATCTCTGTAGTTTTTCCATCCACCAATTGATTTAGAATTAATTGGTGAACGAACTTGAACACTGCTTGCAGTTGAAACTGAACGTTGATTTAAATGGGGTGAAAGATAAGAATGTTCCCATTTCCATCCTAACCAAGAGATCAAAGATTGGATCCCTTTATTTGGATTTTTTACTAGCAAATCATAATTTAGTTCGTATATCTTTGATCGAAATCTATTCTTATATATAGTCATTATTTTTTCTTGATCTAAATAAACTTTTGCGCAATCAGTTAATGAAGAAGAATAATTATTTTCTTTAGCAAAATGGGCACGATAAATAGAAAGAATATTATCTAGTGGATTTCGATAACAGTGAATAATTTTTGAGTTAGGAATTTGATTTAAAATTATACCTGAGTATTGATAATTATATAAATATTTGTTAGTTGTGATATTCAATTTATTTGATCTAAAATTTACTTTCTTCCAATACAATTCTGCAAGAGTATATTCTTTATTTGTTTTGTTCCATTCTAAAAATGATTTCTCAAGGAAATTAACCTCCCCTAAATCATTAACATTTTTGTTCATGCTAAGAATTGATTCCACTAATGTAGATCCACTTCTTGGCATTCCAACAATGAAAATACTTTCTGGGCAGTCTTTATCTGTTTCTTGAATAATTTTTTGTTTCTTAGATTCAATAAGCAATAATTTAGATCGATTAATTAGAATCTCAGGGTTACTTGGCTTTAGTTCAAGTTTTAATTTATTGCCTAACCGAAGATATTTTGCACTATCTAAATACTTTTTTTCAGCGTGAAGAATATTTGCTCTTGCGAAGTAAATATCTACTTGGTTTCTTTTTGATTGGTTATATAAAATATTTTTAGAAAATATTTTATCTTTCAAAATCTTATTATTAATAGAGTTTTTAAGTTTTGATAGATAGTAATATATGCTGGTTAACTTAGGATTAATTTGAATTGCTTTGATCAGAGATATTTCAGCTTCTTTGAATTTCCCTTGATCTATCAATATTGCTCCAAGATTACAGTGAGCTTGCGAGAAGTCAGGATTTAATTCAACTGCTTTTATATAATATATTTTTGCTTCATCTAATTTACCAATATCACTTAATATATTCCCTAGATTGTAAAGAGCATTTGCAAAATTAGGTTCAATTTGAATTGCTTTTCTTAATGAAAGTTCTGCTTCTTTTAATTCACTAAGATCTCTTAAAACTATTCCTAGATTTGAATAACCTTCAGCAAATTTTGGATTAATTTCAATTGCTTTTCTTTGTAATAATGCTGCTTCATGTAATTTTCCATAATCTTTTTTAATAACTCCATAATTAGAAAAAACTCTCTCATCATTAAAACCGTGATTTATCAAATATTCGTAATATTTTGCAGCTTCTAAATTTCTTCCTTGTGAATGTAGATAAAAAGCTTTATTAAGTATTTCTTTTTTTGCAGTTTCAGAAGAAGTATTAGTATTTATAGTAAGATTTTCTTGAATTCTTACTAATTTAAATTCAACAGGAAATGTGGTTATTTCAGCTGTCTGCTTCCTGGTTTTCACTTCTTGTGTAAATTCCTCCACTTTTTTTAGCACCTTCTAATCTAATAAATATTTTACTATGTTTTATATGAAAATTATTTCTAAGTACTAATTATAACGATAATTTTTTTACTTTTAGTCTCTTATTATATTTTTTGTTTTTCATTTCACTTTTATAAAATAGTTTCGTTAGGAATTATTATTATTTATTATATTAAAGTGCTTATAATATTTCTTATTAATGCAGTATTGATATATCTTTAAACTTTTCACGTTAAATTGAGTTTTGTATATTTTTATATTTATGATTTTTGCCAAGGATTTTAATGGCAGGGATCAGCATATCTTTATAGTTCTTCCATCCACCAATTGATTTTGTATTAATAGGTGAACGAACTTGAATACTGCTTGCTGTTGAAATTGAACGTGGATTTAGATGAGGTGTTAAATATGAATCATCCCATTCCCAACCTAACCAAGTGATCAAAGCTGTAATTTCTTTATGAGGATTCTTTACTAATTGGTCGTAATTTGACCCGTATATTTGAGATCTAAATTTTTTCTTGTATTGATTCATGATTTTCTCTTGATCTAAATAAACTTCTGCGCAATCTATTAAGCATGAAGAATATTTATTTCCTCTGACAAAATGTGCTCGATAAATAGAAAGAATATTATCCAGTGGATTTCTAAAACAGTGAATAATTTTAGCATTAGGAATGCGACTTGCTATGATACCTGCATATTGATAATTATATAACCATTTGTTAGTTGTTATTTTTTGTTGCTTTTGTTTATTCTCAATTTGTTTATAATATTCTTTGTGTAAAATTGATTCTATATTAAATTTTTTACAGTACAAAAATGACTCCTCTAGAATATTAACTTCTCCCAAATCACTAACATTATTATTCATACTAAGAATAGATTCTAGTAATGTCGATCCACTTCTTGGCATCCCTACAATAAATATACTTTCAGGAAATTTTATGTCTTCCTTTCGAGTAATTATTTTTCTCTCTGATTCAATAACTAAATCTTTGGATTGATTTATTAAACGATCAAGCTTATATGGATTTAGATCTAGTTTTAAATTATTTGCTAATTGCAGGCATTGAGCACTTTTCTTATATTTTTTTTCTTTATGTAGAATATTTGCTCTTGCAAAATAAATATCAATAAGATCTTTTTTTGATTTATTTTTTAATATACTTTCACTAAAAAGTTTATCTTGCCAATTATTCTCATTTTTTGAGTACTTAAGAACTGATAGAGAAAAATATCCCTTTGCAAATTCAGGTTTGATTTTAATTGCTTTTCTTGTGAGTAATTCAGCTTCTTTTAAGTTACCCATATCTTTCAATATTGTTCCTAGATTTGAGTAAGCTTCTGCCAAATTATGATTTAGTTCAATTGCTTTACGTGTAAATAATTCAGCTTCTTTTAGTTTTCCTAGATCTCTTAAAATGCTTCCAAGATTGCAATGAGCTATAGCGAATTTAGGATTGATTTCAATTGCTTTACGTGCAAATAATTCAGCTTCTTTTAAATTCTCAAGATCTTTTAAAATGCTTCCAAGATTGCAATGAGCTATAGCGAATTTAGGATTGATTTCAATTGCTTTACGTGTAAACAATTCAGCTTCTTTTAATTTTCCTTGATCCAAGTATATTGAGCCTAAATTATAATAAGCATTTGCAAAATTAGGATTGATTTCAATTGCTTTACGTGTAAATAATTCAGCTTCTTTAAATTTTCCCAAATTCTTTAATATCGTTCCCATATTTGCATGAGCATTTGCAAAATTAGGTTTCAGTTCAATTGCTCTTTTTGCAGATAATTCTGCTTCTTCGAGCTGTTCTAGATCTTTTAGAATATCTGCCAGATTCGAATGTGCTTCTGCGAAATCAGGTTGGATTTTAATCGCTTTACGAGCCATTAATTCAGCTTCTTTTAATTTTCCTAAATCCTGTAAAATTATTCCATAATTAGAAAATACTCTGTGATCATCAGATTTTTTACTAATACAGTATTCATAATATTTTTTTGCTTCCGAAATATCTCCTTGTAGATGTAATTGAATTGCCTGATTA
>QCJB01000022.1 GCA_003216295.1 Prochlorococcus sp. AG-402-P16
GGCCTTTACTTGGAATGTCATCAATTAATGGACTCTGGCTTGCTACTGGGCATCATCGCAATGGAGTTTTACTGGCTGCGATAACTGCTGAATTAATTGGAAAATCAATTTGCTCGATCTCTTTAAGTAATCAAGAAAGTAGTTTTTTGTCCCAATTCAGATGGGACAGATTTTAAAAAAAACGCTCAAAAAAAGATTGTGAAGTTCAACAATAATTTATTCAACTCTCCATGATTGATCTGATGGAGTCCAATCAACAAGTTCATTTTCCTGGAACCATAGATCGATTTCAAAAGCTGCTGTATCAGAGCCATCAGAACCATGAATGACATTACGACCAATGTTCACAGCTAAATCACCTCTAATAGTTCCAGGTTCAGCCTCAAGAGGCTTTGTTGCTCCAATCAACTTTCTCGCACTTGCAATAACACCTTCACCCTCCCAAACCATCGCCACAACTGGCCCACTTGTTATGAAATCAACTAAACTTGAAAAGAATGGACGATCTTTATGAACACCATAGTGTTTTTCCGCAAGTTCTTTGCTTGGGGTTAGTTGCTTAAGGCCTACTAATTTGAATCCTTTCGTTTCAAAACGACCAAGAATCTCAGCGATTAAACCTCTTTGCACACCATCTGGCTTGATAGCAACAAAGGTTCTTTCCAAAGTCATTGCAATATTCAATAATATGAAGCCATAGTCTTCCTAAAACTACCCTCTTGGCAAGTAAAACATGACACTTGATAAAACTGTTCTTAGATTTAATTGTATTAATCGTGAATTATCAAAACTTGGCAACTTTGTTATCGCATAAATGGCTGTGAAAAATACTAATCAATCTCTATCTTGGACTATCCAAAATAGCTCAGACCTCTATGGGATTGATCGATGGGGAAAGGGTTATTTTACTATCAATGAAAAAGGGAATATTGGTATTTGTCCTAACGGTTCCAAAAACAAATCTCATGATTTGATGGAACTATTAGATGAACTCGAAAGTCGAAAACTAAAGTTTCCTCTGTTAATAAGATTTGACGATATTCTCGAAGACTGCTTAAAAAACTTACATATAGCTTTTGAAAAAGCGATTAATGACTATCAATATCAAGGAAAATACCAAGGTGTCTTTCCAATCAAATGTAATCAACAGCGTCACGTAGTTGAAGAATTAATCACCTGTGGTTCCAAATGGCATTTTGGCTTAGAAGCTGGAAGCAAGCCAGAGTTACTAATTGCTTTATCAATCCTAGAAGATCCTAAAGCTTTACTCATATGCAATGGCTATAAAGATCAACGTTATATTGAGACAGCTATTTTAGCGCGTCAGCTTGGACGTCAACCTATAGTAGTTATAGAACAAGCAAGTGATGTTGATATTATAATCAAATCTAGTAATTTACTGGGAGCATCTCCACTCATAGGAATAAGAGCCAAGCTATCAAGTCAAAGCAGTGGAAGGTGGAGTAGCTCGATTGGTGATAAGTCGAAATTTGGACTTTCAATTCCAGAAATATTGAAAGCAACGAAAAGGTTAAAAAAAGCAAATCTTCTCAATGAATTAAAGCTTTTACATTTTCATCTAGGGAGTCAAATTAACGATATAGGTATTTTAAAAGATGCCTTACAAGAAGCAGGGCAAATTTATGCAGAATTAATTAATCTTGGAGCACCTATGGGATACTTAGATGTTGGAGGCGGTTTAGGAATTGATTACGATGGAAGTCAAACTGCCTCAATAGCATCTACTAACTACTCACTTCAAAATTATGCAAATGATGTCGTAGCAACAATTAAAGAGTGCTGTGAATCTAAAAAGATACCACTACCAACTTTGATTACGGAGAGTGGAAGAGCTATTGCTAGTCACTTTTCAATCTTAATCTTCAATATTTTAGGCAAAAATTCATTACCTTCTGACATTCCAAAAAAAGATGAAAAAGAATGTCTCTCTGTCAAAAATTTACGTGAAACATTAGTCCATATAAATTCTCTAGAACTTAAGCAAGAAGAAGATTTAGCAAAACTACAAGAAGCATGGAATGATTCTCTTAAATTTAAAGCCGATGCACTAGCGGCTTTTCGCCTCGGTTATATAGATTTAATTGAACGTGCAAAAGCTGAGCAGTTGACATGGGCCTGTGCAAAAACAATAGTTAATCAATTACCAAAAAATATACTTTTACCTAAAGAACTAAAGAAATTAAGTGAAAGTTTAGCCGTAACATATTATGCAAATCTTTCCGTATTTAGATCGGCTCCAGACACTTGGGCCATTGATCAAGTTTTTCCAATTATGCCGATCCATCGGCTTAGCGAAGAGCCGAACAAACTTGGTCACTTTGTAGATTTAACATGCGATTCAGATGGAAAGCTTGATCAATTTATTGATAATGGAAAAGTTAAAAATTTGCTACCTCTTCATGAATTTAATCAAGACGAAAAATATCTAATTGGTCTTTTCTTAGGTGGCGCCTATCAAGAAGTAATGGGAAATCTGCATAATTTATTTGGGAGTACTAATGCAGTCCATATAAGATTTACAGAAAAAGGGACATATAAAGTGGAGCATGTCATTCGTGGGAATACAAAATCAAATGTTCTTGAATATTTAGAACATGATCCAGGAATATTATTAGAGAGATTAAGAAAATCAAGCGAATCAGCTATTCAAGGCGGTCATCTAAAAATCCATGATGCACAAAAACTGATCGAGCATGTAGAAACAAGCCTCCGTCAAAGTACTTACCTACAGAGCTAACTAAGACAATTGTTGAGTCAATTCCTCATTAGCTTTTTCTAAAGCTAGATTTAACGATTGAGGTTGACTACCACCAGCCTGAGCTAGATTTGGACGACCACCACCACCACCACCACACATTTTTGCAACCCCACTTATAAATTTGCCTGCATGTAAACCATCTGAGACTAAATCAGAAGAAAATGCAGCGACCAAAACTAATTTATTATCGATCTCGTGATTTGGAATACCACCCAAAATAACTGCAGAGTACTTGCCTAAATGATCTATCAAACTTGAAGCCGCAGATTGTAATCCCGATCCGTCAACTCCATCTAAACGTCTGATTAATAATTTACTATGACCAACAGATTTGGCATAACTTGCCAAACCCAGTGCCTTCGCTAATGCAAGTTCATTCTTCACTTTGATAAGTTCTTTTGTTTTATCTTTCAATTCAAGTTGAAGAGATGAAACTCTCTCAACAATTTCATATGATTGAACCTTGAATGATTTACTTAACTCCTTAACTACCGAATCACGTTCATTAAAATAATCTAAAACTGATGGGCCAGCTATAGCCTCTATTCGTCTAATACCTGAAGCAATACCTGTCTCGTTAATAATCTTGAACGTACCTAGTTGTGACGTGCGAGTTACATGAGTTCCTCCACATAACTCCATAGAAACGCCTGGAACATCTACAACACGTACCACATCTCCATATTTCTCACCAAACATTGCCAAGGCACCAGCTGCCATGGCTTCCTTAATTGGCATTGTTTTAATTTGAATTGGATGATCTTCATTAATCCATTGATTTATTCGTACTTCCATATCTTCAAGTTCTTTTATCGTCAAAGGTTTTGGAGCATTAAAATCAAATCTCAATCGATCATTTGAAACTAACGAGCCTCTTTGACTTACATTTGAGTCAATATATAACTTTAAGGCTGATTGCAATAGATGTGTAGCGGTGTGATTTGATGTAGTTCGTTGACGAAAAGATGGAGTGACATTCATCTGAACCGATGAGTTAACTGTTAGAACTCCAGTTTTAACAATTCCAGAATGAATAAAAATATTCTTCTTTTTTCTAACATTTTCCACAGACACCTCAAGATCTTGAGATGTTATTAGACCTTTATCTCCTATTTGTCCACCCGACTCAGCATAAAAAGGGGTTCTATTAACAATAATCTTGACAAAATCCCCCTCAACAGCTTGTTTTACTAATTCATTATTTTTAAAAATGCCTACAACAGTTGAAGTGCTTTCTAATGTTTCATAGCCCTCAAATCTTGTTTCATCAAATAAAGAAATTTCTCTTTCAATTGAACCTTCTTCAGTTAAATCAATACTGACAGAGGCATCTTTTGCACGTTTACGTTGCTTTGCCATCTCGTTCTCAAAACCAGTAATATCAACAGAAATACCTTTTTCGTTGGCGATCTCTTCTGTTAATTCAAGAGGAAAACCATAAGTGTCATAAAGCTCAAATGCCTGCGCACCAGAGATAACATCACATTCATGAGCTGTTATCTCTGCCAAAAGTTTCTCTCCCCGTTCAAGAGTTTCAAGAAAACGAGATTCTTCTATTTTTAACTCATTAAGAATAATTTTCTTTTTCTCAATTAATTGAGGATAAGCATTTTTCATCAACTCAATAGCAACTTCAGCTAGCTGAGGTAAGAACGGCTGCTTAATACCTACCAGTCGACCATGTCGAATCATACGCCGTATTAGACGACGAAGAATATAGCCTCGCCCTAAATTACTAGCACTTACACCATCACAAATTAAATGAGTGACAGCTCTACAATGATCTCCAATAATTTTGAATGATGTTTTATCTTTTTTATTTGTAGTTTCATAATTGCTTTGAGCTAATAAAGCCGCAGCCTCAATAAGAGGAAAAATAAGATCCGTTTCGTAATTATTAGATTTTTTTTGCAAAATTTGAGCCATTCTCTCTAATCCCATTCCTGTATCAATATGACAATTCGCCAAGGGTTGAAGATTGCCCTTTAAATCTCGGTTGTATTGCATAAAAACCAAGTTATAAAATTCTATAAATCGACTATCGTCTTCAAGATCTATTCCATCACTTCCTAATTCCGGTTTAAAATCAAAATAAAGTTCCGAACATGGACCACAAGGTCCAGTAGCTCCAGATGACCAAAAATTATCAGAAGCACCCATTCTGATGATTCTTTTTGCATCAACCCCTACAACTTCTTTCCATATTTGCTCTGCTTCTGAGTCTTCTTCAAAAACGCTAATGACTATATTCTTTGGATTTAGTCGAAAAACCTCAGTAGTTAATTCCCATGCCCATTGAATTGCTTCTTTTTTAAAGTAGTCACCAAAAGAAAAATTACCGAGCATCTCAAAAAAAGTATGATGCCTTGCAGTTCTCCCTACATTTTCAATGTCATTTGTCCTTATACATTTTTGACTGGATGTTGCTCTAGGAGTAGAAGACTCTTTTAATCCTAAGAAAATAGGCTTAAAAGGTAACATCCCCGCAATTGTTAATAAAACTGTTGGATCATCTGGAATCAAAGAAGAGCTTTCAAGTTTTTTGTGATTATGTTGGATAAAAAAGTTTATAAATGATTCCCTAATTTCATCTCCAGAAAGAGACGGTGGATTAATTAAAGATGAAGAATTTTTTTGCATGCGTAAAAATTATCTCAAGTGAGGTTTTTGAAAATAATCAAAAAAAAACGTCAAAGTTGCTCAACTCACCTTTAAACAATAACAAAATGGAAACCCGTGAGACTTGGAAAGACAAAATATTCAAAAAAAATCATTCGAGAAGGGTCCTTATTGCAAACAAATACTATTTACGGGAAGCAGTATCACACGTGCAAACCTCAATATCCTATTATGGTTAAAAATAATTAGGTATTTTCACTTAGTAACCTGATTTGGTGCAACCTTAAGGCTTCCTCTAATTAATTACTTTAGGAACATGATTATTACTGATTCGACAGCTTTAGAAAATCAGAAAAGTGATACTACTAAGCTTTCACTGCAATACGAAAAAATTGCTGCAGATACAGATACTTTAAGATCATTAGATTGGAATCGAAGCAGGTTTGATATCGAATTTGGCCTTCGCAATGGAACCACATACAATAGCTTTTTAATAAAAGGCAAAAAAACTGCACTTATAGATACAAGCCATTTAAAATTTAAAGATATCTGGTTGGAAAAACTAAGACAAGAAATCAATCCAACAGAAATTGATTATTTAATAGTCAGTCACACAGAGCCAGATCATTCAGGACTCATTAAATACATAATTGAATTAAACCCAAATATTGAAATCGTCGCATCTAAAGTAGCTATAAAATTCTTAGAAGACCAGATTCATCAACCTTTTCAGTCAAGAGCAGTCAAAAGTGGTGAAGAACTCAATTTAGAAACTAATTCAATCAGCGGAATCGAGCATAAAATTGAATTTATTAGTGCACCAAATCTACACTGGCCTGATACTATTTTTTCTTTTGATCACGGTACACAAGTTTTATATACTTGTGACGCGTTTGGTTTGCATTACTGTTCAGAAAAATTGTATGACGAAAATCCACGCCTACTAAATGAAGATTTCCGATTTTATTACGACTGCCTTATGGGTCCTAATGCCCGCAGCGTAGTTCAGGCATTAAAAAAAATTGATACATTGCCAACTATCAAGACTATTGGTGTTGGACATGGACCAATACTTAATTTTAATACACAGTTATGGTTGAATAATTACAGAGAATGGAGTAAGCAAAGAAGTACAGACGAAAATTACGCTGTAGTTTGCTATCTAAGCCAATATGGTTTTTGTGATCGGCTTAGTCAAGCAATTGCTCATGGAATAGGCAAGGCAAATGCTCAAGTTCAATTAGTTGATCTTATTGCTTCAGACACTCAAGAGTTAAGTGCTCTAATTAGTGACGCAAGTGCAGTCGTTGTACCAACATGGCCTATCAAATCTGATTCAGAATTACAAAGCAATATTGGAACCCTACTTGCATCCTTAAAACAAAAGCAGTGGGTAGCTACTTATGACTCCTATGGTGGGAATGAAGAGCCTATTGACTTTATTACTAACCAATTAAGAAAGCTTGGACAAAAAGAAGCTTTTAAACCACTTAGAGTTCGTTACGAGCCAAACAAAAATATTTACCAACAATTTGAAGAAGCTGGTACAGATTTAGGTCAAATTCTTACTAGAAAGAAAAATTTAGCGGCTACTAAAAGCCTTGATGGTGACTTAAATAAAGCGCTTGGTTGCTTAAGTGGTGGACTCTATATTGTTACTGCAAAAGACAGTGAAGGTAAGGACAGTCGAGACGGTGCAATGGTTGCGAGTTGGGTTAGTCAAGCAAGTTTTGAACCCCCTGGAATAACCGTGGCGGTAGCTAAAGACAGAGCCATTGAGTCACTATTACAAGTCAATGATCATTTTGTTCTGAATATTCTTCAGGAAAATAACTATTTGCACCTTTTCAGACACTTTTTAAAACGTTTTCCACCAGGTGCTAATCGATTTGAAGGAGTTGAATTAATGAATGATCTTGCAACTGGGGGGCCAGTTCTATCTGATGCGCTAGCGTTTCTATCTTGTAAAGTTATTCAAAGAATGGAGACAACAGATCATTGGATTATTTATTCATTAGTTGAAAAAGGTAATTTATCTAATACTCAAAGTAAGACAGCAGTTCATCACAGAAGAGTTGGTAGTAATTATTAACAATGACAGTAAAGAATATTTCTTCGCCAAATTTAAATGCTTTCATAAAAAAAACCATTCAGATTCCCATTGAGGAAAACTTCATTTGCTTAAGAAGCCTAAACCCAAAAAGAACAAGATTTGAAGTTGAATATTCTCTTGAAAAAGGAAGTTGCACTAATTCTTTTTTATTTAAGTCTTCTAAAGATGAACATTCTAAATCACATGAATATATTTTAATTCATCCTCCTGGTTTAACATTTAAAAAAGAATTTTTAGAAGAGTTTGAGGCATTAATTAGCACTGATTCGGCTGCAATAAAATTAGTCATGGGTCATATCAATCCCAACAAAGTAGCTTTTGTGAAAAGAATGAATATTAAATACAAAAATTTAACGGTTATTTGTTCTAATCCAGGTGCAAAACTATTCAAGGAGATTTGGAATTTACGAAAACCCTCCAAAGATACAAATCCTAAAAAAGAATTGGAGTCAGTTGAAGTTCTTCCAAATATACAAATCATTAAACAATTAGAAACTCTGTCACTCGGCAGTAATTTTGAGATTACATTCATTCCTGCTCCAACAGCTCGTTGGCCTGGTGGACTAATTGTTTTTGAAAAACAAACTGGTTTATTGATGAGTGATAAATTGTTTGGTGCGCACGTGTATGAAGAAAAATGGGCTGAATTAAACAGTATTAGCATTGAAGAAGAAAGAAGACATTACTTCGATTGTCTAATGGCACCAATGTCTACTCAAGTGAATAGTATTATCGAAAAATTTGAAGACTTTGAGATTGATACGATAGTGCCTGGGCATGGGCCCGCAATCAGCGGTAGTTGGAGAAGTTTATTAAACAACTACCAAAGCTGGGGAGAAAGCCAAAAATACAGCAACTTAAGAGTTGCTCTATTATTTGCTAGTGCATATGGAAATACTGCCGCTATTGCTGATGCCATTGCTAGAGGAATTAGTAAAACAGGAGTCAAAGTTAAGATTATTAATTGTGAATTCACCACATCAGATAGCTTAATTACTGAAATTCGTAAAGCAGATGGATATTTAATTGGATCACCAACATTAGGAGGACATGCACCCACCCCAATTGTTTCAGCACTTGGCACTCTTTTGGCTGAGGGAGATAGGGGCAAGCCTGCTGGAGTATTTGGAAGTTATGGATGGAGTGGGGAAGCTCTTGATTTACTTGAAAAAAAATTAAAAGATGGAGGCTTTAAATTTGGATTTGAACCTATAAAAATTAAATTTAGTCCTGATTCTTTAATGATTAAAACACTTGAAGAAACAGGGATCCGATTTGGTAAGCAATTAATTAATGCGAAATTACGTCAACAAAGAAAGGCTAATGTTGGTTTAAATACAAGTAAAAGTGATCCAACAATTAATGCACTAGGAAGGGTCGTAGGATCATTATGTATATTGACTGCTCAAAAAGAAAATGAAGATAATCTAATTAGCGGAGCAATGGTCGCTAGTTGGGTTAGTCAAGCAAGCTTTTCTCCTCCTGGTATTACGATTGCAGTAGCTAAAGAAAGAGCTGTAGAGAACTTATTGCATACAGGTGATAACTTTGCGTTAAACATTTTAGAGCAAAACAATTATCAAAGCCTCCTTAAACAATTTCTTCAATCATTTAAACCTGGAGATAATAGATTTAAAAATCTTGATATAAAGTTAAGTCCAAGCAATCAGCCATTATTAAACGAAGCTTTAGCTTGGCTGGAGGGTACAGTTAGTCAACGAATGGAGTGTGGAGATCATTGGCTGATATATGCTGAGATTACACATGGAAAAGTCATTAAAAAAGATGGAGTAACAGCAGTTCATCATCGAAAAACCGGAGCGAACTACTAGATCCATTACAAAAACGACTTAATCCATTTATACTTCCCGCATGATTCACAATGTCTAATAAAAAGCTTCTTGTTATAGCTGCTAGCAATGGTGAAAATCTCAAACTAGCCAAGAGATTTTTACTAGCATGCAAGGAACTGAATTACTCATGCGAATTACTTGATTTGACAGAATCAAAAAATGATTTACCTATATTTAATCCACGTCATAATTCAAAAGATAAAGCACCAGAAAATCTTAAGTCGATCAATACTCAAATGGAAAGCCATTCACACTGGGTCATTTGTGCGCCTGAATATAACGGTTCAATTCCTCCTATTCTTACAAATGCAATAGCTTGGCTTTCTGTGCAAGGCACAGATTTTCGAAGTTTGTTTAACGAACGTCCAATTGCAATTGCAAGTTTTTCAGGAGGAGGGTGTATGGAGTTATTACTTTCGATGCGAATTCAATTAACCCATCTGGGGGCTTTAGTCTTAGGACGACAATTAGCTACTAATAAATCAAAAATTGCTGAGGATAAATCAATCAACGAAATTCTTAATCAACTATTACAACTAAATCACTCTCATTAGATCTATAACTCTTCTTTACCACTAATTAACCGCTCACTAGAATTTAACTTATACCATGTCTGCAACATTTTTTTTGCCATAGGTAACGCATGCACTGAACCACCACCAGGTGTATTCTGAGCAAATGCAATAATAACTATTTCTCCAGTGTCATAAGGTGCAAAGCCAGCAAACCATGCATGGTCAGCACCTCCACTACTATCCTCAGCCGTTCCAGTTTTACCAGCGACTGGAGGAAAAATTGAAGCATCTATATTGAGTCCCATAGCAGTACCGTTAGTTACTACTTTGCGAAGCCCACGACGAATTGTATCGAGTGTCATATCTTGAATATCTACTTTTTGTAAATATTTTTCTGATCTCCAGTTTATATTCGCATCAACCAAATGAGGAGTAATCAAATAACCGCCATTCGCAAAAACTGCATATGCCCGTGCTAATTGCAATGGAGTAACGAGAACAACAGATTGACCAATAGATGCACTAGCCATATCTTCTACGATCCAAGGAGTTTCTCCGGGCTTCCCCCACCCACGTCCCTCATCTGCCCACTTCTTGTTCCCTACTAAACCTTTATTTTCATCAAGAAGAGTTTCTATGCCTGTATAGGTATCAAAACCAAGTTTAATTGCAGCATCATACAAAGCCTGAGAACCACTCCCAACACCCACTTGATAGAAAAAAGTATTACTTGAGACCCTCAATGCATCCTCATATCCAATCCAACCAAAACCTCTTTTATTATGTTCTGGAAAACAATGACTCCCATATGTAATACAAGGAACTGTATTTAATTTCCGACTTGGAGGAAATCTGCCACTTTCCATACCTGCAATAGCTGTTATTGGTTTCCAGGTACTGCCAGGATCATATGCATTAAATGCTCTACTCAATAAAGGAAGAGTTGACGACAAAAATAAGTTGTCATATTGATAATTAGTAAAAGGTTGAGAAAAAAAATTAAGGTCAAATGTTGGTTGACTAGCAAGTGCTCTAATTGCTCCTGTACGTGGATCAAGCGCTACTATTGCACCGCCTACTTTATCAGAGAGTACTTTTTCTGCAGTACGTTGTAGCTCTATATCAAGAGTTAACGTTATATCTTTACCGGCTTTAGGCAACTTTAATCCAAGACTGCGCTGAACGGCTCCTAGGGAGTCAACCTCAAGCATTTCACCTCCCCACTTACCTCTCAATTGAGATTCAAAAGCAGCCTCTATACCTTTTCTACCAATTCGATCAGATAGTTTATAGCCTTGCTCTGACAACGTAAAAAACTCCTGTTGAGTTATCAACTGTGTATAACCCAAAGTATGTGCAGCCAAAGACTTGTAAGGATAATTTCTTACCAAGTCAATATCTATTTGCGCACCATACAAATTTTTCTTTTGTTCTTTAAACCTAATAACTTGCTCTTCCGATAAGTCTGTAACTAAAACTTTTTTATATGGCGTATCAATATTAATTTTTTTAAAAGCAATATCTAATTTATGTGTCGAAATATTTAACAAGTCAGATAGAGTCCCACGCAAACTAAGCCATTCACGTTCCGTCAATAACCTAGGTTGAATAGCTAATGAATAAGATAATTTGTTATCAGCAAGAACTATGCCATTACGGTCTAATAATCTACCTCTAATTGGTGGATTAGAAATTAACTTAATTCTATTTTCATCAGAAAGCTTTTTATAATAAGAACCATTAATTATTTGTATCCAAAAAAGACGAGCACCTGTCAATAAAAAAATTATACAAACAAATAAAAAGAAAACTATGGGTTGATTGAAAGCACCTACATGTTTTTTAGAACTTAAATAAAAACTTTCTTTTTTTTTCATTTATATAATTCACTAATATTAATTGTCTATTTGATTGGAGCTATTTTCAAAGAAATCCCTTAATTGATCTGCATGCGTATTAATTCTATTTAAAGTGGATATTAAAGAATCATAATTAATACGCTCAGAATCTGCGGTTTCTTCTTCAACGTTAACTTCAACCGAAACTACTGGATGCCCTAAGCCAGGAATAAATTCATCAATTTTATCTCTCACTACACCTGCAGCAACATCTCCAGCAACCTGAAATTCTGAAAAAGGATCGTTCGAGCGTAATACATCAATAATTTTTCTGAATCCACCAGATTTCGCATTATTAACAATGCCCATCCCAAACGGTAAAACAGACTGCATTGCAAATAGATGCAAATCCCTAAATTGATCTTTAGCCATGGTGGCTTTATGAGTGCTACTTAAGAATACTAGTTTCAGATGCTGGAAAGTAAGGGGTACAACTATTATTTGAAATTCCAATAGACCATCCACCAAATATTGAAATTACAATCATTGCTGCAAATGGAAGAAATGCTTGATGAGTAGTTTCAAGAGTCAACCACTCTCTCCAACCTCTTACAAAGCGTTCTCTTGCAAAACGATTGCGCTCCCTGGAGGCCTCATTTATTTTCCTTCTAAAGGACTTTTCTACCCAGCGTTCAAAAGACCTCTTCTTAGTTACTGCCATTTTTCTCTCAATCTCCAACAATTGTCCAGCAGTGAGATCTGGGTGAAAAGTACTTATTAATTCAAGAGTTTTTAAAAACATTTCAACAGCAGCGTCTTTAATGATCCGCTCGTCATCTTTGAGAAAATTCCAATCAATTTCAGGATAAAAACGAGTTCTATTAATGCTTATTTGATCTTCTCCAAGTTGGCCAGGCTCTCTTAACCATCTATCAGTATTAGTGTCAAAGCGTCTCCAATAGAGAAAAGGATTAATATAAACAACCCTTCCCGCAATGGATATACTATCCTTCTGAAGGCGACGGTTTAACTGCAAATCAGCTTGTTGTGCAACTATCAAAAGTAATCAGCTATTAAACTACGTTATCTATTTTTTTCAACTAAACCAGCCCTACGTATCATTAAAAACTGAATTATTCATCAATAAATCTGTAAACAAAGCCTACAACGTTAAAAAAAGAAAGAAAGTATTCATCTCTTAAAAAGCAGTTAACTCATTTACAAGTACTTAATGAGTGCATGTCCAAATATTTGAACTAAATTCTGTTTTAGAAGATATTTGCCAGAAAGCACAATTCTTAATCATGAAATCAAGTACACACTCTCAAATAGCTGGATCTAATAGATTGTCTTCAATTTGCCTCTGTTTGTCTGTTCTTTAAACTTCACGCGGAATCTTACACTAATTAATTCAGGGCTACTGTTTTTGTGAAATACTGAGAAATATAGAATTTTCTTACAAGAAAAAGCTTCTTTTCACTAAGACTTGGCAGAGTCTCAAAAATTCAGTTATGTTCACTGCAAACTTAAGCAAAGGATTCAATGTTTCGTAAACAAGAAAAAAATGCAATCACAAGGGGAGTAATCCTTGCTATTGGTTGGGGCTGGGGTTTGGATAGGTTTTATGAAGGTGATAAAAAAGGAGGTGTTCTATCGATTATTGGTTGGGGAATTATTTTTACAAGTTTTCTTTTTTTAAAATGCTCAGGTGTCGAATATGTTGATGGCGTTAAAGATTATTCCAACTATAGTCCAAATCCATTAATTGTTATTCCATTAATTGCTGGTTTATATGGAATTTATTTAATTATCAGAAAGGGGTTTAGATTAGCAAAGCAATTTGAAAATGCAGACGACTAATAAACTCAAAATAAAAACTTGTCATATCAAATACATTCCTTTAATAGAAAATATATTTTTCTAACAAATACACTTAGTTAAAGTGAATGAAAATTAATTTATAGGCAAATAGCCAAGTATTAAAAACATTATCTTATTAAGAAGATAATGTTTTTAATGGCAGGAATAAAATAAGAAAACTGTTAGAAAATTTTTAAAATAGTAGTAAAATAAATACTGAAACATTTAGTTAAGAATGAAAGAATTGAAGACAGAGCCACAAAACAATAATTCAAATATTGAAGTATCAACATTCCCAGTTCCTTCCTACAACGAAAAAACCATTAATATTTGGACTGAAAATTTATCTAAACTTGATAAAGAAGAAATTATTGAGAAGGCATTTAAATTTCATGCCCAAGGTAATCTAGCAAAGGCAATAAAATATTATCAATATTTTATTGATCAAGGATTTGATGATTCAAGAGTATTCTCTAATTATGGAATTTTATTGAGAGGTAAAAATAAATTAAAGGAAGCAGAGATTTTAATCCGAAGAGCAATTAAAATGAATCCTGAGTTTACAGAAGGCTATAACAATCTAGGTTTAATTTTAAAAGATATGGGTGAATTATCAGAAGCAGAAATAGCTACTAGAAAAGCAATTCAGCTCAAACCTAGGTTTGCAGAAGCTTATAACAATTTAGCTACTATATTAAAAAGTAATGGCAAAGTAAAAGAAGCTGAAAATTGTCTACGTAAATCCATAGAGATCAAACCAGACTATATAGAAGCCTTAAACAATTTAGGAACTATATTGAGTCAACTTGGCAAAGCAAGGGAAGCAGAACTTCCAATTCGAAAGGCAATTGAAAATAAACCTAGTTCTGCAGACTCCCATTGCAATCTGGGCAGCATTCTAAGAGGCATTGGTAAATTAGAAGAAGCAGAATTATCAATTAGAACGGCTATTCGAATAAGGCCAAATTTTGCAGAAGCACATTATAATTTAGGTCTAATTTTGAAAGATCTGGGCAAACTTAACGAAGCAAAAAATTATTTCCAGAAAAGTATAAATTTAGAACCCATACAATATCATAGACTTTCAAAACTAATTGACATTTTAAATTCACTTTGTATGTGGGATGAATTAGATAAATACACAGACTATATGGATCAAATAGGAATAGAAGGAAAAGCAACGGATCCAATGCCTTTTATGTATTTAGAGGATAATCAAGAAAATCAATTAAAAAGATCAAAAAAATTTTATGAAGAACATAAAAGAGAAAATTTACCTAATATGATTATTCAAAAAAAAAGTAAACTTAATATCGGTTACTTTTCTTCTGATTTTAGGAATCATGCAATATCGCATTTACTTACAAGAATTATAGAATTACATGATAAGTCTAAATTTAACATATATGCATATAGCCTATCCGAAATAAATGATTTTTATACGGAAAGGATAAGAACTGCTGTATTTTGCTTTCGGAAAATAAAAAATCTAGGTGATATTGAGATCGTCAACATAGCTAGAAATGATCAACTAGATATAGCAATAGATCTCAATGGATATACAAAAGATAATAGAATGAATATCTTCTCATATCGTTTAGCTCCAATCCAAATAAACTATCTAGGTTATCCAAGCTCGCTTGGATCTAAATGCTATGATTATATTCTTGCTGATAAAATAACAATACCAAAATACAATAAGAAATTTTTTACTGAAAAAGTTATATATTTGCCTAATTGTCATCTACCTCACGATGATACAAGATGCCAACCAATTACGAAATTTAGTCGAGAAGAATTGGGACTACCTAAAAATGCATTTGTATATACATGCTTCAATAAAATTGAAAAAATTTCCAGGAAAGAATTTAATATATGGATAAGATTATTAAAAAAAGTCGACAAAAGTGTCTTATGGTTAATAAAACCTAATCAAAGTGCAATAGATAATATTTTAACAGAACTAACTAACAATAATTTAAATAAAAATAGAGTTATTTTCGCTGAAAGAATGAAACTAGATGACCATTTATCAAGACATTACTGCGGCGACTTATTCCTTGATACATTTAATTTTAACGCAGCATCAACAGCAAGTAGCGCTTTAATGTGCGGGCTACCAATAATAACCTTATTAGGCAATAGTTATTGTTCGAGAATTGCAGGTAGTATTCTTACAGCTTGTAATTTACAAGAATTAATCACTCATGATCATCAAGAATATGAATACAAAGCATATGAACTTGCGACCAATAAAAAAATGTTGGATAACATCAAAGAAAAAATTCAAAATATAAAAAATTGTTCCTTTTTTAATTCCAAAAATTTTACATTAGATCTTGAAAGAACATATATAAATATTATAAATAATCATAATTAAATAATAGATTTAATTATTAAGAAACTAATAAATATATAAAGATCATATTTGAAATCCTAAAGCAGTTAATTCTTCATATATTTTATTATCTAATGGGGGATACATTTTCGTTAAAGGTGCTGATTTTATATTCCCGTTTTCATCTTTTTCAGCAAATACTCTTGGAATAATCTCTTCATCATCTGGGCAGAGAATTTCAACAATTTGTGGACCTATATAATCCTTATTATTTTTTAAAAAGCTAATAAAGCTATTTATTTTATTAAATTTAAAATATTGTATTCCATAAGCATCAGCAATTTTAGAAAGCTCAGGGAACTCCACCCCATTGGATGAATCAGTACCACATTGACGACCGTGAAAGAATCTATTTTGCGTACTTCGAATAGAAAGATATCCATTATTATTAAGAACATACAATGTTAAATTTCTTCTATAAGTCTTAAGAGTTTGTAATTCTTGAATATTCAGCTGTAAGGAACCATCACCAGTTATTGCATGAATGCGATGACAAGAATCTGTAGCAAAAGAACATCCTATAGCGGCAGGCAAAGCAAAACCCATGTCTGCTTGAGCACCTGATGTTATGTATCTTTGATATTTCATTTTAGCAAACATTATTGAAGATACATAATATGAACTACCAGCATCACTTACTAGAATATCAAAATCATTTGAATAAGTACTTATAAGCCTTACAGTATCATAAATACTAATAAAGTCGTCAGTACTAAAAACCTCCTGAATAGGAAGCTTAGTCGATGCAATCTGACATTTTGAAAGCCAATTTTTGTAATTAGTTTTTTGAAAACAATTAGGTAATATTTTTAGAAACTCTTTAGCATCTGATTCTATAAATAAATTATAATTAATTGTGCCTTTTTTATGTTCTTCTGGGTCAATATCAACAATTATTTTTTTTGCACTTTTAGCAAATTCTTTATATTCAAAACCAATAGTTGATGTTGCTAATCTAGTACCTATAGTTAATAATAAATCACTATTATTAACTATAAGATTAGCTATCCTTGATGATTTCAATCCAATGGTACCGAAATAAAAATTAGAATCAATACGAAAAAAATCAGCACCTAAGTAAGTACTTACTATAGGAATTGAGTACAAATTAGCCAAATCTTCTAGAAGAGATATCCCTTCTCCATTTTGAGAAAGTCGTAAACCATTACCAACAAGAATTACCGGTTTTAAGCTTTCACTTATATAGCTTTTTATAATATCTAGATGATTCTCAGGGATTGTCATTGGTTTACAATTATCATTGAAGTTTATTATTGAATCTATTTTTTGAATTTCTTCATGAGTTAAGACTTTGCTTTGAATATCCATAGGTATATCTAACCAAACAGGACCTGGTCTACCATCAAATAAATCCGACTTTATATTTCTAATTGCAAGATAATATTCATCAAGATCTTTTATAAAGTAAGCGGCTTTTGTAAAGGATTCTACGACAGGTATTATATTAAATTCCTGTACTCCAAAAGTACGTAATTTAGCAGGAGCTAAATATGATGTTTCCTGAAGCTTTACTTGGCCTGATATAAAAATGACTGGCACATTATCTTGCCATGCATCAAGTAAACCTGTTAATGAGTTTGTAGATCCGCATCCACTTGTAGTAATGCAGACTCCTAAATTATTTAATTTAGCGTAGCCAACTGCAGCCATAGCTGCTGCTTGTTCATGATGACAATAGATTGACCTTAATTTCTTATGATTCCCAAAAGCATCATTGAGAAACATTGCACCACCACCTGTCAATGTGAAAACAGTCGTGCAATTAAGATGCGCAGAAATAAAGTTACAAAGATGGGTTGAAATATTCATAAAATTACGTTTCTATAAATGCATTTTTATCTTCCGGAAAAAACCATCCAATTAATTTTATCTGTTTGTCATTACTCGTAGTACCGAAATGGTAATATCTTATTCGCTCGCTTGCATATCGAGCTTCTGGTAAATCTCCAAAACCTTTGTACGACAAAATATAAAAATAAAATCTGTTCCTAAGTAATCTCTCAAGCACTTGACAAAAAGATGAAATTTGGAACATTAGTTTATGCCTTGAGATATGTTATCAGACTTGAAGGAAAAGACCTAATGATAACTTACTCTAATTTTATAAAGTTCTCAAAAGGACTTTTATCTTTACATCGATTTAATTATCTTGGACTATCCCTATTTTATTTATTCGATTCAATTCATAGTGAATTGAGCAAAAACAAGCGAGGCAAATATAAGAATGTTTATTATTTTTAATGGCTTAATAGAATCAAAACTCAGTTCCTATAGGTTAATACTGATTTATTATCATGGGAAAATCTAAATACATAGAGTGTTGAAATAATGAAATCGAAAAAAAGTTAAATTACTACTTTACAGTTCCAAAAAACATTATTAGAGTAAATAAAATATAATAAGTAACAAATAATTTGTGTAAATAAAAGAAAATTTATAAGTTAAAAAACTTAAATCTAAAAGTTTAATAAAGAAACAATTATTAGAGAAGAAAAAATAATATCATTCTTATAAAGAAATTAGTTAAAGTAATCAAAGATTATATTATAGAAAAGAGGATATAATAATCATAGAAATAAAATTTTATCTAATATGATTAAATAAATATAGTTTTAATATCTATGATGAATATTAGAATAATCAGAATTTATTTCTAACAATAAATTTAAATTTAAATTTACTTAAATGAATAATGCTAAAATAAAGCATATTTAATTTCATGAAATAGAAAGGCAAAAATGGAGCAAGCAGACGAACAAAAAACAAGAACAAGAGAAATACTAAATATAAAAACTTATACAGTGCCATTTTCCAATGAAACAAATGAAGAAAATATTGTTATTTATACCAAAAGTGATACTAAGTCTTCTAAAAAAGATCTAATAAATCAAGCATTTAAGTTTCATTTAAACGGAAATATCAAAAAAGCAGCAGAATATTATCAAGATTTTATTAATAAAGGTTTTAATGATTCACGTGTATTTTCAAATTTAGGAAATATATTAAGAACTATTGGGAAATTAAACGATGCAGAAAAGTATCTTCATAAATCAATTTCACTAAGACCTGATAATGCTGAAGCTTATAATAACCTAGGACTCATATTAAGAGATCTTAGAAAATTTGAAGAAGCAGAAAGATCACTTAGACAAGCTATTAAAATAAAACCAGATTTTGTTGAAGCTCATTATAATCTTGGAAGTTTGTTAGGTGAGCTTAGAAAATCACAAGAAGCAGAAAGATCACTTAGACAAGCTATTAAAATAAAGCCGAATTTTGCACAGGCTCATGCTTGCTTAGGTATGACACTCCTAAATGAGGGAAAGATTGATTTATCACTTAAATCTTTTTCAAAAAGTGCTGAGTTGCTAAGAGGAAGAAACGCTCCAGAATCTCATAATAGAAAATTTTCAACTATTAGTAAGGCTAAGATAGATCATGATATTGAACAATTTGAATATTTATCATCTAAAGGTTATGAGATTAATAAGTTTACTAGTCTTGCTATTCTCTATAAAAAAGTATCTAGTGAAATTAATTGGCCATCAGAAACTGAATTAATCTCTCTAAATAATAAATATCAAAATCTACTTAAAGATAGCTATAATCACCTAATACATACAGTAGAAGCGCCAAGACTAACAAAAGGAGCACTAAACAACTCTCTGAATATTGAAAAAATTACAAAGGACTATTTCGATCATCAGTTTGGAGTTACTTATGTTGACAATTTATTAAGTTCAGAGGCTTTAAAAGCTCTTAGAGAGTTTTTATTAGAAAGCACAATTTGGTTTGAAGTCAAAAAAGGTGGATACCTTGGAGCATATTTGAAGGAAGGTTTAGCAAGTCCATTAATTATTCAAATAGCAGAAGAGCTCAGAGAAAAATTTCCAAAAATATTTAAAGATCATCCCATAAACCAAATTTGGGCT
>QCJB01000023.1 GCA_003216295.1 Prochlorococcus sp. AG-402-P16
GTAAACGCCGTTGGACTATCGATCTCAAGTGATTTCCTGAAACGATAGACGTTTATTTTCTGGATTAAATCTAATACTTTTAATGGTTTCATGGCTTAAATCAATCCGTGTAGTAATTACTTGAGATACCTTGATGTAAATAAGAAACAAGATTTTGTTGCATTTCTTCTAGACTGTCTTTAGGTATAGGAGCAAAAATGAAATACATATTTTTCAAGTCTGAGACAGTATATGTTCATGTCATCTGCTGATTCTATTTTCTTTAAGAGTCGAGCGGAATGTTTTAGTAATAGTAAGCTACATGCCTTAGACCAATATTGGAGTATTAACAACTCACACCCTATGCATAAGCAAATGCATGAAATAATTGAAACCATTTTAAATGCTAGAGGTGAGAAGACTATCAAGCAGTCAAGATTAGATCTAGTTAGGAATTTTGAAAGATCTTTATCAATCTCGACTCCTATGGGGCGCTTGAGTGCAAATATAATTTCTTTTATTTCAAGTTTAGTTATGTCTAAGGTTCATCTAACTAATTTATGAATATCGAAAATGAGTAGACAATATAAATCTTTAATTGAAGCCAGAAATCAATGGGAGAGGGATATAAAAATGTACAAGGATTTTCTTAAAGGAGAGTCTAAAACCTTTGAAGGTAGATACGGTGCGGAAGAATATATTTCAATGGCTGAGAATAGATTGAATGATATCAACCTAAAATTAAAGGAAATAGAGAAAGAAAATCTACCTGACTAGATCAAAGATGAGAAGCCCAGCAGCCAGGGCAACAAATAAAAGCCGGCGCATAAAATAAACAAGTCGAAGTCGTAGGGCATGAGTCCTCACTCGGCATTAAAGCATTTTCAAAAAACCAATGACATCTTTTACATGCGTAATGGCATGGCTTTGCGCCTTGCTTATGGTTCCTCTAATGCTGTTTATCTGGGCTTTGATACTAAGAGAACCATAATTAATAGATACCGCTCTTACGGTGGAGTTGGAGAAAGATCGCTGATATATACGGTGTAAGTCCAACTACGGTCAGGCGGTGGTCTATGGCTTAAACGGTTACTTTTGTTACCGGATGAACAATATGAGTAATTTTATTCATTTACTAATGGTTATCTTTTTCATCAAAATATTTCTCTAATCCTTACTTCGACTATGGATTCTTACAAAAAAGAAACTCATAGATATGCTTTCGAGCTAGTAAAGGCAGCAAGAAATATGGCTGTAGATATAGCCGAAAAGCTCCCGCACCTAACGGAAATAAGAAGCAATTATCAAGCCGAAGCCTTAAAGATAAGAATCAATAAAAAATTTAATTAAGTAGAGAGAGAGGCAAATAACCTCTCTTTTTTATTGCTGCTGCAAAAATGTATCGGAGGATGCGGCAGCCTAAAAATACCTGCGATACAAATAAATCAAGAGTTACCACTCCACAATGGCAAAAGAACTTAAGGTTTCTTCGTCCTTGATAACGGTTGGTGTAAGCGTTCTTATGTCTCTGGAACAGCTACATTTTTTAACTATCTAAGCAGCAGTTTTAACTAAGAGGGTTGTCTCGTCGAAGGCACTAGCAAGATCTTTCGTTTGGAATCTGGAATAACTCAATAGGTGAGTATCAAGAGTGTGGCCCATAGCATCAGCAACTTGTTTAGGTGCTCTATAACTTCCATCCGCTTTAGGTCGATTGTGACCGTAATAGGCATATCTATGCCGGAATGAATAAGGGGTTAATTCTTGCTTTTCTTTTGCAATTTCTTTTTTAATTGCCTCCCAAACTTTTCTCCGGCTTAAGTAGGTTTTGCATGATGCAGCCGCCTCGCCATCCCTGCCTAAAGGTGGAATTAAAGATCTACCCTCTTGTTCACAAATATGTAGCTGCTCTTTCAGATGCCATGAAATAGGTCCATCAATGTCATTTACCAGCAGGGGATATAAACGCCTTGGTGCTGTTTTATTACCTTTTTTACCACCTTTGGATTTTTCATAATTTGACCAAATTTCTTGTCCTCCATTGCGGGTGTGGATGTGTCGAAGATCCTCAGGTCGAAGGCCATAAACAGCCATACATTGAAAAGCAAATCTCCATTTATTACCAACATCATCAATGGGGAATGAATCTAATAATCGAATTATTTGAGCATCAGTTAATGGGTATCCAATTCGTTTTACTTCCTCTACAGCATCTTTAGATGTAACCGCTGGAGGCATCCAAATTGATTCAAAGTTTTGTTCCTCTACGCAATATCTAAGGAACCCATAAAGTGCCAGCCGCATATGCCTATGTTGAGTGGTTCCTTGTTCCCATCTTTTTAAGGCTGCTTTGCAAAGAGCTTTACTGTTGGAATATTTCTTGGCTAGTCGTTCAATATTGCTAGGAGAGCATGGGATCTTTTTACCCTCCGAATCTTTTTTGTATTTTCTTCGACCATCAATAATTTCATGTTTGAAATCAATAAGGACAGGCATATATTTATTTTCCCAATTTGAGTCTTTAACTTTTTTGCCTTTGGATTTTCTAAAAGCAACTAAAGCTCCAGCCCAATCAATTTCGGTTTCGCTTGAAACTGTATGAGCAATATTGAAGCAAGTTTTTAAATCTAATTTTTGCCCAGACTCTTCATAAGCTTTTGCCGCTGCTTTAATCCGCATTAGTGAATCAGGCCAATCTGATTCTTTCCATGCGTATGGAATTGTTATATCTGCAATTTTTTTAGCATCCTTACGAATTTGTACCCTTGTAGATTCTTTCTTCCCTTGCATGACTAACCACCCTTTTGGGGTAGAAGCTTTAACAGCTTTCCTAAATTCTTTTACCCAACTTGGTTGATCGGATTTCTGAGGCAAGAGGAGCACTAGGTTTCTTGTTCCTTATTTCTACCCCCGCTTGGGGGTAAAAGCAACCTTTAGTGGTCGTTAGTTTACAGTCTCAAGGATTAGTAGACAGGCTATGATTAGAGTTATAGCTTAAATATTACCGTTCTCACTAGGGCAGTACCCTTGCTTTGGGAGCACTAGGTTGCAGGTTCGAATCCTGTCGCCCCGATCAGTCAGAGACAGGTTTCCCAGTCTGTCTTTTTTAATGCCTTAAAGTCGTTTATGTCATATTTATGTCATACCGTTATTGCAAGTCCTTTCTGGCACTGGCTTGATAGGACTTGTTGTCAAAATATAAAAGTGTGATTATCTTATTTTTATCCAGTTGTGCTGGTTAGAAGGGTTGTGCCCCTCGGAATTGGACTAAACCACTGAACTTTGTAAAAGTTGTGCTGATCTTTACGAGATCACAAAGTTGATGGCTATGCCGGTGGGTGTCTCCGAGAGTTCTGCCTCGCCTTATGGGCTGAGTCTTAAGCAGAAAGTTAAATAATTCGATCTAAAAATGAAAAAGGAGGAATACATTAAAGATGCATCTTTTGGAGAGCCTTTTATGGTTCAAACCGTCACGAATATGATCTATGTAAATTCTTGGGATCTTGAATGGAAAGATGGTGAATACTCTTTTACGAATGAAGAAATAGCTGATTATTGGGGACTTAGATATGAAGATTGTGATCTAATTAGGTCTTCATGGTCTGATGGATAAAATGAAACTCTTGATGAAACTTCTATTCCTAATAATAATTACTGGAATAAGTCTTATAACTACTCAAAAAGGTTTTGCTGAAGAAGATCCATGGCAAAGAACAGTAGAGCACAATCTTAAAGACTTCTTATATTTCTCTTCACCAGAAAATTTTGCCAAATTGAAACAGTACGATGGATTGCTGAAAAATATGTCTCAAAAGGATTACGTAACTTTCATCTTCCATCAACACAGACTTCATTATCAATGCTTTGTTGCTGGAAATTCGTATTCAACAGAAAATGTTGGAGAATGGCAAAAGGAGTCTAGAGACGTTTATAGAAAGATAGCCAAAAAATTAAATTGGTCAAAGACAAGACTATTCTCTGTCGAAAACGATTCAAAGTTGTTGAACAAGGCGACCAAGAATATTATTTTAAATTGTCCAAATGCTGTTAGCTCTCTAATTTTAAAATTCAATACTCCCTCCTTATTTAATACGTCAGTAGAAGCATTTAAAAGATTAGAGAAAGATTTTAATCAGCAATATGAACTAAAACTTAATACCGCCTCAACTTCAGAAAAGGAACAATTAATTGAAAAGTATAATGAGAACATGGCTAGATTTATAAATTCAAACTCTCCACCAGAGTCACAGCCAAATCGGCAAGAAGCAAAGAAAGACATTAATGAAGCATGCCAATATGTCTGGGCAGACAATTATAATGGCTACCTAGGAGAGGACAAAGGATTAAAGCAACTCGAAGCATTTTGTCTGCAAAATAAGGATTTAAAATATAATTAAAGCAAAATGAATTATCAACCATTTGCTACTTGGTAAATAAATGTACCGCTTCTTATTACTCGTCATAACTGCTGGGCTGCTTTCTCCTATATCTCTTAAAGCAGAGCTTAATTCGGAAGTCCATCAAATTTGCTTACAAGCCGCTGATTATGAAGGATGTGTAGAAGCTCAAAGTGATTTCAATTCATCTCAAAGTGAACAATCAATAAATAATCATAATCAAACTATTGTAAAACCAAATTGTGAATTACGTCGTAAAGATGATTCTTTCGAAGCCTTTGCGCAGCTCTATTCTTGCTTTATATGTTGGGATGCATATGACCGAAATATAGAAGGTAAGGACTCAATATTATCTGGCAATTCAAATCATCGGGATGAATGGTATCAAAAATCATTAGACATTTCTTTAGCTTTACAAAAGGGATCTGGAGGACAACTAATTGATCCAAATCGTTTAGTAGACATATGGATTGATATATCCCACAAGCGTTCTTGCCCAACTCTGTATTAATTAATCTTAGTCATGTACAAATCTATCTTCTTTACGATAGTTGCTCTTATTAAAATAACCTTGACCGCACAGACTGTAGAAGCATCTGTAGATCCTAAAGTTCATAAACAATGTTTAAATGCAAAAGATTATAAAGGGTGTATAAAAATCAATAGT
The DNA here is from genome assembly GCA_003216295.1 of Prochlorococcus sp. AG-402-P16. Classification (GTDB taxonomy): domain Bacteria; phylum Cyanobacteriota; class Cyanobacteriia; order PCC-6307; family Cyanobiaceae; genus Prochlorococcus_B. Next base: position 5,044 of record QCJB01000023.1, read on the forward strand.
AATCAATCACAAGGCTATAGAAATCAAGAAAAAGACAATTGCTATGGATATAAAAATGCGGTTGAAGCTTGGTGTCTAGCAGGTAGCGGAAAAGATTTTCTTGGAGAAGAAAAAATTAAGGGCTGGGCTTACAAAGAAGTTCCAGAGCATAAGATGGTTCTCTATATAAATCCGACGTTATCTCAATTAAAAGTAGACAATTCCTATGGGAGATATTTAATAAAAACTTCAATACTTAGAAGTTTTCGAGAGTTTATTGCAGACAGACCTATGCAGCAAACTACTGTGGGTGGAACTAAAACTGATTGCTCTATCTCTGGCTATGGTTCATCAAATATCTATGGTGATGCCTTTGGAGATACAGGTTTCAATAATCGATTTAGAAGTTTGAATAATTTTTATGGTTCAATGAAATGTAATACCAGTAGTCCAGAAACCATGTGGATTCCTGGTCAAATTGGTCAAAGCGAAGGGGTCGACCAAGATAAATATCATGACATCATTGACTGCGACAAAAGAGAATTTGCAAATATTACTTCAAAAATAGTTTCAAACAAAATAGTGACTCAAGTCTCCGATTGGAATCCGGTAAAAGGTGTTCAAGAAAGTCTTGCATCAAAAGGATGCAAAGATTATATGCTTTTACCTTTATCAAATAATCTTGAATATGCAAAGGTCAAGCTAAGAGATTAATAATATATTTAAGTACTTAACAAGGAGAGATCTTCTAATTGTTCTAATTTGTCAGGGTATATTGCTTATATATTTAGTATAGTTATTGCTAAAGTTTTTTCGCAATTCTGCAGCTTCTGATTCTGTAGCATTTGACAGATCTATCATATGTTTCTGCATAAACTCATTACTTAATCTATTGAATGATTTGATTGAGTTATTAATGGAATCAGGTGTCCTATAGCTCAAGATAAGAGAAGCATTTTTGGGAGAACAAGAACCTTTTAAGTTAACAAAGTCAATTGCCTTGTTTAGAACTTCTCGATTATTTTCAATAGACTCAATCCTTTCATTAGTCCAATTCATTTGTCTAGCGATGTCTCTATAAATGTCTCTAATTTGTTTCTGCCAATAGCCAACATTTTGAGCATCTCCGTTACTAAAACCACATTGAGCAAAAAGTCTTTGGGTATGAAAATAAAAATCTTCAAAGTCTTTTTGAGACAAACTTTCTTTGAAAGCCATATTGTGCATCTTCACAAAGTCAGGCGAACTCATCTTGATAAATTCTTTTGCGTTTCTTTCTACAATAGATTGATAATTATAATCTTCAGATAAAACTTTTTTAGTACTTATAGAAGAGAAGACTATAGATAAAAGAAAAGCTGATTTTAGTAGATGATTAATGAATTTCATGATTTTATTTTTCAAATACTTGTACAAGTATTTTTATCTAAATTCCTAGAGTATCCAACGGCACCCTCAATTAGTCTTTTTAAGTTATCAGGATCTAAAGCAACGGAACTTCTCATCGAAGCGTTATTAATGTATGAATCTCTTTCTTCAAGAGTGAAGTCTTTATTGTTGTATTTGCAAACTGCGTAGGAAAATTCTTTCATAAGACTTTGTTCTTCTTTACTTGCATTACTGAAAATTTCGTCTGAATCCTTCACAAGTGATTTAACCCAATCCGACATATATACCCCCTTTGGAAATGCATCACAGCCTGCCATATCAAAAAGTGTTTGGGCCCTATCTAAGACCTCTTTGTCTTCAGTTAATCGAGTTGGGATTCCATTACTCTGAAGAACAAAACTTGCCTCTCTTTCCAGTTTTGCCTCATCTAAACCTTGTTCTAATTGGCAAAGGACGAACAATTTCTGCTGCGCTGCTTTGACTTTTTGCATGCTAATTTCAGCCTTGACAGGGGAAGGTAAAACAAAAAGAAAAGGAGTAAAGAATAAAATAAATAATTTATTAGATTTAATCAATGCTTTAAATCAAATTAAATAACACATTCAGCTTACTACTCGCGAGAAGGAAGACTTATGCTTGAAAAGCTCTACTCAGCTTTTGATGAGATTCGAGGTGCATATGACGATCAACGCTTGAATAACTGTTTGTACGACAGTTACGCATCCCTTTTTTGAGACTGGCTGACCTATTTGCAATGGCTTTGCTGTCTCATCTCTCTGAAACTTTAAACAGAAAACTACTCAATATTGTCCAGTCGCAGTCCAATACACAATGAGATCAATAATTACCTTTTGCAGTTGCATGGAAAGTAGACGTCGATTGTTTCTTCTTCATGTCTTTAAAGATCAGATCGTAAATTAATCGATAGCAGCCAACCGCAGCTCCATATTGTTTGTCTTCTTCTGACTTAACAGCGACACGTTGAATCTGTGTCAACAGCCAAGCCAACATATCTGCATTCTCAGTCTTATCGAAGTTCTTACAAAGCTCGGTACTTGCCCACGCGACATCCAGATTTGCACTTCTACGAGTGATTTTATAGTCCCTTACTAGATAACTGATGGTATCACCCACACCCCAGCCAGTGTTTAATTTCGAGAGCGCATCCAGACGTCTACTTTTTCTTTCGGCCCGACTGGTTATTGGCATGCATAAAGTTTATACCAACTTAAGATTATGATCTTATATTTTAAAAAGACTTGCAATGAGTCCTTCAACAACCTTACAGAAGAAATCTAAATCAAGAGTGTCAACAGTATCTGTTGGTTCGTGATAATGAGGATTTCTCAAGAATGACGTATCAGTAATCATCATTGCGTTGTATCCTTCGTCCCAAAAAGGACTGTGATCACTTAGTCGAACATCAGGTAAAACATCCCCTTTTAAAGGAACTGGTAGAACTTTTGTTGGGAGATGTTTTCCCATGCTTGATGACAAGCCAGGAAGCATGACAGCACAACCTGTATTGGCTACTAATGCAATAAAATTTCCTTTTTCTCCATAGATCTTTTTCATGGCAGGGAGAGGATAATCTTGCTTTTCAGATGTGAAGGCAAGCATCTCAAGACTGACCATTAGCTTGAGCTTTTGCCCTTTTGCTTTTAACTCTTTTGATAGGGCTTTACTGCCAAGTAATCCCCATTCTTCTTGATCAAAAGCAACCATCCATGTTGGTCTTCTTGGAGGGTGCTCAGTTAAATATCTTATGAGTTCAAGTAATGCAGCAACACCACTTGCATTATCATCTGCACCAGGTGATTGAATAGGACCGTCATAGTGAGCACCTATCAGTATTGGATCGAGATTAGTTTTCTCACCTGGAAATTTAAGTATGTAATTAACTCCTTCTTCAGAACCTTCTTTGAAAAAGTGTTCTTCGACTTGACCTAAAGAAGATAGGCGTTCTTTGACATAACTACGAACTGCCATTAATCCCAATGGGTCCCATTTTGAATGACGAAGAATGGATATTTCCTTTAGGTCTTTTATTAATTTTTGCTTATTCATCCTTTTAGATTTTATTTTTTTGATTTTTATATGGAACATATTTCCCTGTCCATTCTAGAGTTAATGTTTCTAGAGCTTTTTTTAATTCAACTACAAGTTGATTTTTAATAATCTTATGCTTGCTTAGTTTAACGAAAATGTCTAATACTCCTTGAGCCGTAAGGTTATGGTGAATGTTTAATAGATTATCGAAACTCATTTGGCTCAAATCCTTTGCAATTAAATATTCTTCTTTAATAAGTAGTCCTACTCTCGAAATACCAAGATCTATAAGTTCTCTCTGACTTTTAATTTCAGGAAGCACAATATTTATATTGCTTTTTAGAAGTTCTCTACCTGGTGGCTTAGACCAGAGTTCACTCCATTCTCTATCTAGTTCTTTTTTAAGAATATCCCAATCTTCTTTAGTCTTTAAAGGATATTTCTTTTGCCATTCACCTTTGCTTAGATCATCTGGGTTTTTAAATATGTCTACAAGATCCCACTCCTCTTCATTAAGTTCGTATCCTTTTATTTCGTCGTTAGATTCACTCATCCTTTTAATAAGAAGTTAAGTACTTAATGATTGAGAGAAAAGTGATTGTAATCACCCCGTAGGTCCAGAAAGAACCACTCTTTTGAGATAGTCTTTTTAACCAATCTGGGATGACCTCATTTTCCTGAATGAAAAGATAGATAAATCCAATTATTATTGTTGGAATAATTAATGCATATAAGATGTTCAACTATTTACTCCATTCACATTGACTTCTATATCTTTCATAGATACGAGCAAAGCCTTTTTCAACCAGTTGTTCTTGAATATTTACAGGTCCTTTAAATAATTCAGCGACTGTTCTGCCGTATCTATCTTTAGTGATGCGACGAATATTTAAGGTTGAACCTTTAATCTCACTATTAAGAAATTCCCTTGCTGCCTTTGCTGGAATTGGATCAGCTCTTCCCCCTCTTAGTTCAGGGCTGTCAATACAAGCAAGTCTTAACTTTTCTCCTTCAGTAGTTGTACACGTATCACCGTCATAGCAATTATGAATTGTAACGGTTGCTAGTTCGGGAGAGTTTGGATAAGTGATCAATGTTTGGAACAGTGCAACCATGGAGATAACAAAGACAATGAATAACGTCGAAAAAAATCCGATTAGTAGATTTCTCAAGAACTGTTGTTCAGAATTAAGTTTCTTCTTACTCATTATTAGTAACGAAACTAGTCAAACTCTAAAGTGGTGTATTAGGGAAAACTTGGAAATCACTTACTGCGAAATCTAATACTTCCCAATTTCTAGACTCGGAAGCTATATCTAATGCTTGATCAGGTGTTTCAGCAATTACGACAGTTTGGAATCCATGAGAGCCTTTAGATCTGTCTATGACAAAAGAATTGGGGATGCGAACGACCCAAGCTCTTTGAGTGTATTTATTTGGTCTGGATGAAGGGAAAATCTTTTCTGCCTGTCTATTGATAGAACTCATGAATCTTCCTAGAGGGGTGGATAGCCAAAGCATTTCATCAAGTTGATCTATCTCGAGTTGTCTTTGTACCTTCTCGTTTTTATTTTTTTTATTCATGACTTTGTTCTCATAGTGAATACACTTTTGAATCCTGAAACAACTCGACCAAAAGGATTGGATAGGCTGAGAGATCTATTTAGTTCTTTGATTTGTTCTTGCCTTTTCATTTCTAAGGTTTGCTCACCTCTTTCAACCAAGATCATTTGAACCATTGAATGGAGTTCTTGATGAACGGAGTTCTCAAAGTTGTCTCTCCAGTAGAGATCTAAGTTATGAAGTCTTTCAGTTGAAAGAGCTTTTGTTCTGTCGTACCAGACCATATGGTCTTCTGGGTCTAAACACATGATTTCTTTTAAGCAGTTGGTTAGTACTTTTAGTCTTTAGTTGACTTGGAATGTGACTCCCATCACAGCAGTAATGTCTTTATTAATTGTGCTGGTGTCATAAGACCCCCAGCTACTTACTCTTGTTGAATTGGGTACTGTTATTTGGAAAACGCCAGTATCAACCTTCCTTACACTGCCAAGTTCTGAACCCGTTTGATAGACAATAGCTTCAGCTCTTGTATGTGCATCCTTTGTCGCTTTTGCAAGCATATCTACCCGTTTCGCTGCGAGTTTTGTGTATGTGAACTCTGGTCGACTTGGCCTTACAAGAACTCCTTTACCTAGCAGTTCACTCATCTGTCTATATGTTTGATCAATATTAAAAACATCATTGCTTTCAATTTCGATCCATTGAGTAGTGACCCATTTCTTAGAAATTATTTCACCTGTTTTAGGGTTTTTGTTTATTTCTTTTGAAGTTGAGGCAGGTAATAGAGCAACTGATTGGTAGTCATTGTTCTTAACGTCATAACGATCAAGGAAAGTCATTGTTTTTTCGATAGATACTTTGTGCTTTTTATATGAATCAATCTGAGAATTTCCTGTCGTTTCAACCTTAATGTCCCATTTTGCGAAATCACTTTCTATTCGCTCTGTACTCGCTCCAGTAACTGTGATGCTGTTCGCTGCAGGTTTTAGACCATCAACTAAAATCTTTGATGCACTTGTAAATCCTAATAGCCCACCAATTGATAAAACTGTTGTGGCAAAAACTAGAGGAGGAGTGCGTCGAATAATTTCAACCGCATTAAAAGGTAAAGCTCTTATGAGAGATAGAACTTTCATTGGATTCAATTGTGAGGAGTTGTATCTAGCGAAAAATCAATTCAATTCGATTAATTGAATCTCTGGCTTTCTGTGATTGACCAAGGAACTGGTATTTCGCTTCCCATCAGCACAGCCTTAACGAGTGTGCTGATTTGTGAGTTGGTTGCCAATCATGACTTGCGTGCTTGTTCTTGGCAAGGTCTATTACTGATGAAAATACAATATGATGTTTTTAGGTGCTAAAAAGGCTAGATTTGATAGTTAGGTGGTTAATTCCCTAAGTTTTCCAAGTGAATAGAGAGTTACAAGAAAAATCTGAATTTAAAAGAAAGCGCCTTTTGGACTTTACTGGCCGAAATAAGTTATTAAACTACAAACACGGCAGTAAAAATTCTAGATCTGGTAAGCAAAATTATTTAAGAATAGTTAATGAAATCCCAGAGATTATTATTAATAAGCTTGAATCTAATTCAATCTTAGAGCTAATTTCGAAGCCTAAAGATAAAGATTATGATATTAACTTAGTGCTTGAATCACAGGTTGAAGAACTTGTTGATGCATATACAGATAATAAAATTCAAGTAATAGAAGAAGAACCTGTATTCAGTCTAAGTTGTGAAAAACTTAGAGCTGAAAATAGACTTAGTAATCAGGAAAAAGGAATAAATATTTTGAATATTGCTATTGGTTTTTTGGAATGGAATGAGGCCAAAGGTATCACAGGTCAAGATCAAAAAAGACTATCACCAATACTTTTATACCCAGTAAGAATATCAAGAGAGAAAACATCTTCAGGTTATGTATTTTATCTCGAATCTTCGGGTGAGGATATTCAACCTAATATAACTCTATGGCAGAAATTAAAAGAGGAATATGGGATAAAGCTACCTGAATTAGTTGAATCATCTGATGGGAAACCCAATGTTAAAAAAATATTTGATGACATTACATCTGTGATAGCAAGGAGAAATATTAAGGAGAAAGATTCTGATTGGTGTTTGCAGAACTGGGTAACTTTAGGTCTTTTCTCTTTTGCAAATATTGCTATATATAATGATTTAGATTTTGAATCATGGGATCAAAATCCATGTGAAACAAAGGAATTAATACGAAGTTATTTGTTAGGTAATATGTCTAAAGAAGTCGAGAGTTTAGGCTCACTTGATATTTATCAAGACAAGGAAGAGTCCAAAATTCCTGTAAGTGAAGTGCCAAAACTAATGGCAGATGCAGATAGTACTCAATATGCAGTTATAAAAAAAGCACTTGAAGGAAAGAGTTTTGTTGTAGAGGGGCCACCAGGTACAGGTAAAAGTCAAACAATTACAAATATTATTTCTTCCTTAATGGCAAAAGATAAAAAGATCTTATTTGCTGCAGATAAGTTAGCGGCATTAGAAGTAGTTAAGAATAGATTGAAATCTGTAAACCTTGATGAATTGGACTAATGAAAGGATTGAGTCTATTGAAAATAATCGAGAAGTTCTAAACAAGGCAATTGACTTTGTTAACTTAAAAGGTTCTTGTTCTCCCAAAAATGCTTCTCTTATCTTGAGCTATAGGACACCTGATTCCATTAATAACTCAATCAAATCATTCAATAGATTAAGTAATGAGTTTATGCAGAAACATATGATAGATCTGTCAAATGCTACAGAATCAGAAGCTGCAGAATTGCGAAAAAACTTTAGCAATAACTATACTAAATATATAAGCAATATACCCTGACAAATTAGAACAATTAGAAGATCTCTCCTTGTTAAGTACTTAAATATATTATTAATCTCTTAGCTTGACCTTTGCATATTCAAGATTATTTGATAAAGGTAAAAGCATATAATCTTTGCATCCTTTTGATGCAAGACTTTCTTGAACACCTTTTACCGGATTCCAATCGGAGACTTGAGTCACTATTTTGTTTGAAACTATTTTTGAAGTAATATTTGCAAATTCTCTTTTGTCGCAGTCAATGATGTCATGATATTTATCTTGGTCGACCCCTTCGCTTTGACCAATTTGACCAGGAATCCACATGGTTTCTGGACTACTGGTATTACATTTCATTGAACCATAAAAATTATTCAAACTTCTAAATCGATTATTGAAACCTGTATCTCCAAAGGCATCACCATAGATATTTGATGAACCATAGCCAGAGATAGAGCAATCAGTTTTAGTTCCACCCACAGTAGTTTGCTGCATAGGTCTGTCTGCAATAAACTCTCGAAAACTTCTAAGTATTGAAGTTTTTATTAAATATCTCCCATAGGAATTGTCTACTTTTAATTGAGATAACGTCGGATTTATATAGAGAACCATCTTATGCTCTGGAACTTCTTTGTAAGCCCAGCCCTTAATTTTTTCTTCTCCAAGAAAATCTTTTCCGCTACCTGCTAGACACCAAGCTTCAACCGCATTTTTATATCCATAGCAATTGTCTTTTTCTTGATTTCTATAGCCTTGTGATTGATTACTATTGATTTTTATACACCCTTTATAATCTTTTGCATTTAAACATTGTTTATGAACTTTAGGATCTACAGATGCTTCTACAGTCTGTGCGGTCAAGGTTATTTTAATAAGAGCAACTATCGTAAAGAAGATAGATTTGTACATGACTAAGATTAATTAATACAGAGTTGGGCAAGAACGCTTGTGGGATATATCAATCCATATGTCTACTAAACGATTTGGATCAATTAGTTGTCCTCCAGATCCCTTTTGTAAAGCTAAAGAAATGTCTAATGATTTTTGATACCATTCATCCCGATGATTTGAATTGCCAGATAATATTGAGTCCTTACCTTCTATATTTCGGTCATATGCATCCCAACATATAAAGCAAGAATAGAGCTGCGCAAAGGCTTCGAAAGAATCATCTTTACGACGTAATTCACAATTTGGTTTTACAATAGTTTGATTATGATTATTTATTGATTGTTCACTTTGAGATGAATTGAAATCACTTTGAGCTTCTACACATCCTTCATAATCAGCGGCTTGTAAGCAAATTTGATGGACTTCCGAATTAAGCTCTGCTTTAAGAGATATAGGAGAAAGCAGCCCAGCAGTTATGACGAGTAATAAGAAGCGGTACATTTATTTACCAAGTAGCAAATGGTTGATAATTCATTTTGCTTTAATTATATTTTAAATCCTTATTTTGCAGACAAAATGCTTCGAGTTGCTTTAATCCTTTGTCCTCTCCTAGGTAGCCATTATAATTGTCTGCCCAGACATATTGGCATGCTTCATTAATGTCTTTCTTTGCTTCTTGCCGATTTGGCTGTGACTCTGGTGGAGAGTTTGAATTTATAAATCTAGCCATGTTCTCATTATACTTTTCAATTAATTGTTCCTTTTCTGAAGTTGAGGCGGTATTAAGTTTTAGTTCATATTGCTGATTAAAATCTTTCTCTAATCTTTTAAATGCTTCTACTGACGTATTAAATAAGGAGGGAGTATTGAATTTTAAAATTAGAGAGCTAACAGCATTTGGACAATTTAAAATAATATTCTTGGTCGCCTTGTTCAACAACTTTGAATCGTTTTCGACAGAGAATAGTCTTGTCTTTGACCAATTTAATTTTTTGGCTATCTTTCTATAAACGTCTCTAGACTCCTTTTGCCATTCTCCAACATTTTCTGTTGAATACGAATTTCCAGCAACAAAGCATTGATAATGAAGTCTGTGTTGATGGAAGATGAAAGTTACGTAATCCTTTTGAGACATATTTTTCAGCAATCCATCGTACTGTTTCAATTTGGCAAAATTTTCTGGTGAAGAGAAATATAAGAAGTCTTTAAGATTGTGCTCTACTGTTCTTTGCCATGGATCTTCTTCAGCAAAACCTTTTTGAGTAGTTATAAGACTTATTCCAGTAATTATTATTAGGAATAGAAGTTTCATCAAGAGTTTCATTTTATCCATCAGACCATGAAGACCTAATTAGATCACAATCTTCATATCTAAGTCCCCAATAATCAGCTATTTCTTCATTCGTAAAAGAGTATTCACCATCTTTCCATTCAAGATCCCAAGAATTTACATAGATCATATTCGTGACGGTTTGAACCATAAAAGGCTCTCCAAAAGATGCATCTTTAATGTATTCCTCCTTTTTCATTTTTAGATCGAATTATTTAACTTTCTGCTTAAGACTCAGCCCATAAGGCGAGGCAGAACTCTCGGAGACACCCACCGGCATAGCCATCAACTTTGTGATCTCGTAAAGATCAGCACAACTTTTACAAAGTTCAGTGGTTTAGTCCAATTCCGAGGGGCACAACCCTTCTAACCAGCACAACTGGATAAAAATAAGATAATCACACTTTTATATTTTGACAACAAGTCCTATCAAGCCAGTGCCAGAAAGGACTTGCAATAACGGTATGACATAAATATGACATAAACGACTTTAAGGCATTAAAAAAGACAGACTGGGAAACCTGTCTCTGACTGATCGGGGCGACAGGATTCGAACCTGCAACCTAGTGCTCCCAAAGCAAGGGTACTGCCCTAGTGAGAACGGTAATATTTAAGCTATAACTCTAATCATAGCCTGTCTACTAATCCTTGAGACTGTAAACTAACGACCACTAAAGGTTGCTTTTACCCCCAAGCGGGGGTAGAAATAAGGAACAAGAAACCTAGTGCTCCTCTTGCCTCAGAAATCCGATCAACCAAGTTGGGTAAAAGAATTTAGGAAAGCTGTTAAAGCTTCTACCCCAAAAGGGTGGTTAGTCATGCAAGGGAAGAAAGAATCTACAAGGGTACAAATTCGTAAGGATGCTAAAAAAATTGCAGATATAACAATTCCATACGCATGGAAAGAATCAGATTGGCCTGATTCACTAATGCGGATTAAAGCAGCGGCAAAAGCTTATGAAGAGTCTGGGCAAAAATTAGATTTAAAAACTTGCTTCAATATTGCTCATACAGTTTCAAGCGAAACCGAAATTGATTGGGCTGGAGCTTTAGTTGCTTTTAGAAAATCCAAAGGCAAAAAAGTTAAAGACTCAAATTGGGAAAATAAATATATGCCTGTCCTTATTGATTTCAAACATGAAATTATTGATGGTCGAAGAAAATACAAAAAAGATTCGGAGGGTAAAAAGATCCCATGCTCTCCTAGCAATATTGAACGACTAGCCAAGAAATATTCCAACAGTAAAGCTCTTTGCAAAGCAGCCTTAAAAAGATGGGAACAAGGAACCACTCAACATAGGCATATGCGGCTGGCACTTTATGGGTTCCTTAGATATTGCGTAGAGGAACAAAACTTTGAATCAATTTGGATGCCTCCAGCGGTTACATCTAAAGATGCTGTAGAGGAAGTAAAACGAATTGGATACCCATTAACTGATGCTCAAATAATTCGATTATTAGATTCATTCCCCATTGATGATGTTGGTAATAAATGGAGATTTGCTTTTCAATGTATGGCTGTTTATGGCCTTCGACCTGAGGATCTTCGACACATCCACACCCGCAATGGAGGACAAGAAATTTGGTCAAATTATGAAAAATCCAAAGGTGGTAAAAAAGGTAATAAAACAGCACCAAGGCGTTTATATCCCCTGCTGGTAAATGACATTGATGGACCTATTTCATGGCATCTGAAAGAGCAGCTACATATTTGTGAACAAGAGGGTAGATCTTTAATTCCACCTTTAGGCAGGGATGGCGAGGCGGCTGCATCATGCAAAACCTACTTAAGCCGGAGAAAAGTTTGGGAGGCAATTAAAAAAGAAATTGCAAAAGAAAAGCAAGAATTAACCCCTTATTCATTCCGGCATAGATATGCCTATTACGGTCACAATCGACCTAAAGCGGATGGAAGTTATAGAGCACCTAAACAAGTTGCTGATGCTATGGGCCACACTCTTGATACTCACCTATTGAGTTATTCCAGATTCCAAACGAAAGATCTTGCTAGTGCCTTCGACGAGACAACCCTCTTAGTTAAAACTGCTGCTTAGATAGTTAAAAAATGTAGCTGTTCCAGAGACATAAGAACGCTTACACCAACCGTTATCAAGGACGAAGAAACCTTAAGTTCTTTTGCCATTGTGGAGTGGTAACTCTTGATTTATTTGTATCGCAGGTATTTTTAGGCTGCCGCATCCTCCGATACATTTTTGCAGCAGCAATAAAAAAGAGAGGTTATTTGCCTCTCTCTCTACTTAATTAAATTTTTTATTGATTCTTATCTTTAAGGCTTCGGCTTGATAATTGCTTCTTATTTCCGTTAGGTGCGGGAGCTTTTCGGCTATATCTACAGCCATATTTCTTGCTGCCTTTACTAGCTCGAAAGCATATCTATGAGTTTCTTTTTTGTAAGAATCCATAGTCGAAGTAAGGATTAGAGAAATATTTTGATGAAAAAGATAACCATTAGTAAATGAATAAAATTACTCATATTGTTCATCCGGTAACAAAAGTAACCGTTTAAGCCATAGACCACCGCCTGACCGTAGTTGGACTTACACCGTATATATCAGCGATCTTTCTCCAACTCCACCGTAAGAGCGGTATCTATTAATTATGGTTCTCTTAGTATCAAAGCCCAGATAAACAGCATTAGAGGAACCATAAGCAAGGCGCAAAGCCATGCCATTACGCATGTAAAAGATGTCATTGGTTTTTTGAAAATGCTTTAATGCCGAGTGAGGACTCATGCCCTACGACTTCGACTTGTTTATTTTATGCGCCGGCTTTTATTTGTTGCCCTGGCTGCTGGGCTTCTCATCTTTGATCTAGTCAGGTAGATTTTCTTTCTCTATTTCCTTTAATTTTAGGTTGATATCATTCAATCTATTCTCAGCCATTGAAATATATTCTTCCGCACCGTATCTACCTTCAAAGGTTTTAGACTCTCCTTTAAGAAAATCCTTGTACATTTTTATATCCCTCTCCCATTGATTTCTGGCTTCAATTAAAGATTTATATTGTCTACTCATTTTCGATATTCATAAATTAGTTAGATGAACCTTAGACATAACTAAACTTGAAATAAAAGAAATTATATTTGCACTCAAGCGCCCCATAGGAGTCGAGATTGATAAAGATCTTTCAAAATTCCTAACTAGATCTAATCTTGACTGCTTGATAGTCTTCTCACCTCTAGCATTTAAAATGGTTTCAATTATTTCATGCATTTGCTTATGCATAGGGTGTGAGTTGTTTATACTCCAATATTGGTCTAAGGCATGTAGCTTACTATTACTAAAACATTCCGCTCGACTCTTAAAGAAAATAGAATCAGCAGATGACATGAACATATACTGTCTCAGACTTGAAAAATATGTATTTCATTTTTGCTCCTATACCTAAAGACAGTCTAGAAGAAATGCAACAAAATCTTGTTTCTTATTTACATCAAGGTATCTCAAGTAATTACTACACGGATTGATTTAAGCCATGAAACCATTAAAAGTATTAGATTTAATCCAGAAAATAAACGTCTATCGTTTCAGGAAATCACTTGAGATCGATAGTCCAACGGCGTTTAC
>QCJB01000024.1 GCA_003216295.1 Prochlorococcus sp. AG-402-P16
TAAAAGAGTAACCATAGAGTTGTGCAATGGCCCATTAATACCCCCTAAAAGAACTAAGAAAAAACCAGGTATAATGTAAGCGTAATTATATGCATCGTATGAAGCGCTAATACCAAAAGCACCAGCAATAACTAATTGCCTCGCCATTCCACCAAATTTGCTTAATAAAGTTCCTAAAGTTACTACGAAAGCTATTTCTTTTATTGTTTTCGCCATGTTAGATTTTTAAATAAAGAGCTTTCATTTCCTAAACTATTTTGTATTTCTTGGTTTCATTGGATGTTAATTAAGTGATTGAAATTGGACAAACCATTCTTGAATTTCCCCCTCTTAGGGAGGGTATATTGATTAAGAGATATAAGAGATTTTTGGCAGATTTTGAGTTGGATAATGGAGAAATTGTTACTGCCCATTGTGCAAACACAGGTCCAATGAAAGGGGTTTTGTGGCCTGGTGGGCGAGTCAGGCTTAAGTATTCTCCTTCTCCTAAACGTAAATTAGATTGGTCTTGGGAGCAAGCGGAAGTGCCAAGTCATAATGAGCTGAGAAAATGTTGGGTTGGGATCAACACATCTTTGCCTAATAAATTGATTAAGTATTTAATTGAAGCAAATTGTTTAGAGAGAGAATTGGGGCCTATTTCAAGTATCCAATCTGAAGTGGTATATGGCTCAGAAGGAAAAAGTAGAATTGATTTATTACTTGATCCAGTCAATACAAATAAAGATATTAGAAAGATATACGTAGAGGTTAAAAATACTACTTGGTGTGATAATTCATTGGCTTTATTTCCAGACACAGTTACTAAACGAGGTCAAAAACATCTCAGAGAGCTTATGAGTATTTGTCCGAATTCTCGAGCAGTTTTAATTCCTTGTATAAGCCGTAATGACATGGAATATTTTGCACCGGGAGATGCTGCTGATCGTTTATATGGAGAGCTATTCAGAGAGGCTTTGACTAAGGGTATGGAAGTTATTCCATGCTCATTTGGCTTTTTTAATGATCACATTTCATGGGAGGGAGTCAAGCCATTCAGGAATTTCCAAGAAAAGCGAGATTAGAAGAGATTTAATTTTAAATTCTTAAAGATTGTATTTATATTTCGTATAGATTATATAGTTTATCTTTGATGTAATTTTTTTTTAATATTCGAGTTAAGTTAATAAGTTACTTAATGAACACAAAAAAAGGTATAGAGTAATACATTTTCGAGGTATGGAAGTCTTTTTTTGTAAAAATACGTACATCTTTCATATCACTGTTGCGTGCATATTTATAAATGTATAAATTTTGGATTAACTATCCATTTCTTTTTTCGCAGTAAGCATCATTTATGACCACTGCTTTGCAATCGCCTCCAAGGCGAAGTTCTTCCCGTCTACAAGATGCAAGTCTTTTGAACGGTCCAATGCTTCTTCTAAGAAGCATTAAAGGTTTTAGGAGAAGTCAGTCTTGGGCCTGGCTTGCTTCTATCCCATTAGCGCTTTTGGGATTAGGTGTTTTTACTTTCTCTGCACGCGCTGAGGTTGCACTTTCTGATTTAACTGGACCTCAGGCCGCTACATTTTTGGCCGACAACCTTTGGTTATTCATAGCCACAATCCTCGTCATTTTTATGAATGCAGGATTTGCAATGGTTGAAGCTGGTATGTGCCGACAAAAAAATGCGGTAAACATCCTAGCTAAAAATTTATTTGTTTTTGCTCTAGCTGTTACCGCTTATTGGGTTATTGGATATTCCCTTATGTATGGCGGTTCAGTAATCGATGGTTGGCTTTATTTCCAAGGCTTATTTGTTGATCCTGATCCCTCAGGGGCACTAGAGTGTGCTGCTGCTGGTGACACAGGTTGCTTAGTCCCGGCAGTTGATTTCCTTTTTCAATCAGCTTTTGCTGGTACTGCTGCAACAATTGTTTCTGGATTGGTTGCTGAAAGAGTCAAATTCGGTGAATTCGTTGTTTTCTCTATCGTTTTAACTGCTTTCATCTACCCAATTGCTGGTAGCTGGCAGTGGAATGGTGGTTGGCTTTCTGAGCTTGGTTTTATTGATTTTGCTGGTTCATCTATCGTCCACTCTGTTGGGGGATGGGCAGGTCTTGTCGGGGCAATGCTTCTTGGACCACGTATTGGCAAATTTGTAGATGGCAAAGCTCAAGCAATGCCAGGACACAATATGGCAATTGCCACTTTAGGAGCGCTAATCCTTTGGATTGGTTGGTATGGATTTAACCCTGGCTCCGAATTGGCGATGGATCAATATGTTGCTTACGTTGCCGTAACAACAACTTTGGCAGCCGCTGGTGGAGCAATCGCAGCTACAGTTTTATCCACAATTACCTCTGGAAAGCCTGATCTGACAATGATCATTAACGGCATCCTTGCTGGACTAGTCAGTATCACTGCTGGTTGTGGCAATATGACCTTTGCTGGATCTTGGCTCGCTGGTGCAGTAGGTGGATTAATCGTTGTTGTTGCAGTGGCTGCACTAGATTCTGCAGGGATTGACGATCCAGTTGGTGCTTTCTCAGTTCACGGAGTGTGTGGTGTATGGGGAACTGTCGTTATTGGCCTTTGGGGCGTTGATGGCATGGATCCAGGTTCAGCAGGAATTGGTCTTCTCAATGGAGGAGGAATTAACCAATTCTTAATTCAAGCATTGGGTGCAGCTGCTTATGGTATCTGGACTGTTGTGACATGCTGGATTGCTTGGCAAATCATTGGTGGCTTTTTCGGTGGCATCAGGGTTAGCGAGGCTGAAGAGACTCAGGGTCTTGATATTGGTGAGCATGGAATGGAGGCTTATCCTGACTTTGCTTCTAGCTAGTAGACTTGTTTAATTCTCTTACATTAAACCTAAAAAAGCCCGGATATATTCCGGGCTTTTTTAGTGTGGTTTAATAGAGATGAGAATCCTATCAATTTGTTTTTAATTGTTTAATTGAAATGGATACTCAAGCATTCAAGCAAACTCTTCATAAATCGGATCGCTATAACAGGAGAGGATTTGGCTCTGCAAACAAGCGAGCTCAGGCCCTGGCTGAGGCTTATCAAAGTGGGTTGATTGGATCTATTAGAGAAAATGGTAATGAATTAGAACATGGCCGACTCAAAGTCAAAATTGCAGACGCTTTTGGATTTTGTTGGGGAGTAGAAAGGGCTGTAGCAATGGCTTATGAGACTAGAAAGCACTATCCGAATGAAAAGATATGGATTACCAATGAAATTATTCATAACCCCTCAGTAAATGATCAGCTTCGGAAAATGGATGTACTTTTTATTACTGAGGAGAAAGGGATTAAGGATTTTTCAGGAGTAAAAGATGGAGATGTTGTAATACTTCCTGCATTTGGTGCAACTGTTCAAGATATGAAAATGCTGCACGATAAAGGTTGTCACATTATTGATACCACTTGTCCATGGGTGTCAAAAGTTTGGCATACAGTTGAAAAGCATAAAAAACATACCTTTACTTCCATCATTCACGGCAAATATAAACATGAAGAAACACTTGCTACTAGCTCTTTTGCAGGAACTTATCTAGTTGTATTTGACCTGGATGAAGCTAATTATGTCGCTGAATATATTCTTGGTAATGGAAATAGAGAGGAATTTTTAAAGCGTTTTGCAAAAGCTTCTTCAGCAGGCTTTGATCCTGATAAGGATTTGAAAAGAATTGGGGTCGCTAATCAGACAACAATGCTTAAAAGTGAAACAGAGGAGATAGGAAAACTATTTGAAAAAACAATGCTAAAAGAATATGGTCCTGCAGAGTTAAATGAACACTTTCTAGCTTTCAATACAATATGTGATGCTACTGAGGAAAGACAAGGAGCAATGTTTGCTCTTGTTGATGAACCCCTTGATCTGATGGTTGTTATTGGTGGTTATAACTCTTCAAACACTACCCATCTTCAAGAAATAGCAGTTAGCAGAGGTATACGCTCTTTTCATATTGACACTCCTGAGCGAATTGGAGAAGAGACAAATACTATTACCCATATGCCACTTGAAGGTGAATTAATTACTGAGAATGAATTTCTTCCGATTGGCAATATAAAAGTCGGCATAACCTCGGGTGCTTCTACTCCAGATCGAGTAGTCGAGCACGTTATACATAAGCTTATGAAAATAAGTGAAAAAGATTAATTCGGATAAATCACAATTTTGACCAGATTTCTCGTAGGATAGATTATCAATATTTGTTGAAGATGGCTCAACCTACACAATCTAATAGTAAAGATTCTGACTCACAAAAAGTTGAAGTCGTTGTTCAGAGTCCTGAAGGGGAAGTGAATATTTTTGGAGAACTCTCAATATTAGTACTAAGAGTTAGTTTTAGTTTTTTGATGATTCACCATGGTTTAGAAAAATTAAATGACCCAGGTGGGTTTGCAGAATTTGTTGTAGGCAAATACTTCAGCTTTCTTCCAGGCGATCCTGTGATTTGGACATATATCGCTGGAGTTACCCAAATAGTTTGTCCCATTGGATTGGCAACTGGAGTTTTGGCAAGATTATCCTCTTTGGGCTTATTATCAACGATGGTATTTGCTTTGTACTTTCATTTTATAGATACTGGCCTAGAAGGGTTTCCTTTTGCGGTAGTGGAAAATCACAATTACATCTTTGAATTGTCAGCTATTTATGCGGCGATATCATTTTACTTCTTATGCGCTGGGCCTGGAAGGCTATCACTTTTTAGAAAGTCAAATAAAATAACTTATTATCCAAAAGGTACATAATTAAATATTAATTTTCAAGTGAAGTATCAATATTTTTAAAACCAAAATTAATTAATGTAAAAAGTGTCTTTTACCAGTAACAACCATTTTAATTCCCAACTCATCGCAGGCATTAATTGAATCTTTATCTCTAATACTTCCCCCTGGCTGAATGATGGAACTAATTCCATAATCAGCTGCCATTCTTACAGTGTCATCGAATGGAAAAAAACCGTCACTAGCTAAGACAGCACCTTTTGATTTAGTTCCAGCGGCCTCCAGAGCAATTCTAGCTGAACCTATTCTATTCATTTGACCGGCCCCAATTCCTAGGCTTTGTTTATCAGATGCAACAGCTATTGCATTGGATCGTATATGTTTGACTATTTTCCAAGCAAAAGACAAGTCGTTCATTTCTTTTTCTGTTGGGATGAGTTTTGTAACAGTTTTCCATTCTTTTTGATCTGGATTTGGTTCATCTAAATCTTGAATCAACAAGCCTCCAAGTACGCTCCTAATATGATTTTTATCTGCTTTCTTAATAGATTCAGCTTTTAATTCTAATAGCCTTAGATTTTTCTTTTTCGAGAGTATTTCTTTGGCATTATTATCAAAATATGGAGCAACAACACATTCAATAAATATATTTTCAAGTTCTTTGGCTGCAGCTTCATCTACAGGGCAATTGATGGCAATTATCCCACCAAAGGCACTTACTCTATCTCCATCCAATGCTTTTTTTAGAGCTAAATAGGGAGAATCTCCAATGGCAACACCACACGGATTGCAATGTTTAATTACTACCGCAGCTTTTTGATATGAATCGCTTTTAATTGTATTTTCGTATCCAAATTCACGGAGAGTAGATAATGCAGCCTCAAGATCGAGAAGATTATTTGTGCTTAATTCTTTTCCTTGTAATTGATTGGCCCCACTCCATCCTTTTTCAGGGTCTCCATACCATGACGCTTTTTGATGTGGATTCTCTCCATATCTTAGTTCTTGTTTTAAGGGCAAGCATTGCAACCATGAAGCTTGTTTAGAAGTGATTTGGTTGGCAATCCATTTACTTATTGTCAGGTCATAAATGGCAGTATGCTCAAAAGCTTTTTGAGCATAATTTCTTCGTAATTCAGTAGTTATTGCGCTTGATTTAAATGCATCAATTAAGTCAGAGTATTGATTTGGATTAGTTACCACAAGAACATCTTGATGATTTTTGGCTGCGGCTCTGATCATTGTTGGACCACCAATATCAATATTCTCAATAGCCTCATCCCATGAAACATTTTCTTTTGAAATTGTTTGTTCAAATGGATATAAGTTCACAACCACCAAATCTATTGGTTTGATGTCTTGTTTATTTAAATCATTTAAATGCGATTTTTTATCTCTTTTAGCCAATATTCCTCCATGAATTTTTGGATTTAGTGTTTTCACTCTTCCTTCAAGAATTTCTGGAAATCCTGTGTAATCGGCTACTCGGGTTACTGGAAGATTTTTACTCTCAATTAACTTTGCAGTTCCTCCGCTTGAGATAATTTTGAAACCAAATTCATTAACTAATGCTTTGGCGAATTCAATTAAGCCAGTTTTGTCTGAGACACTTAGCAGAGCTATTGGTGACATCTTTATTGTTTGAAATCGATTCTTCTCGATAACCTACGCATCAAAGAAGCATATTGCATTTATGATGACTGAACTAATCTCCTTAAATTCTGATTCCGCAACAAATAGATTAGTTTTACTGCATGGCTGGGGAGCTGATGCACAAGATTTATTGCCTATTGGAAAATTATTAACACAAGAATTTAATGAGGGTTTTGAAATAGTTTCTATCTCAGCGCCACAGAAGCATCCAAGTGGCTCAGGAAGGCAATGGTATCCGTTATATCCTCATGAATGGGAAAAGGTTCCTAATGCAGTATTAGATCTTGAGAGACGTTTGAAAAATCTTTGTTTTAAAAAAATTCCTTTAAATAAAACATTGCTCCTGGGTTTTTCTCAAGGAGGTGCAATGGCTTTAGAACTTGCTTCGAGAATGAAATTTAAAGGGGTTTTTGCTCTTAGCTCTTATCCCCATCCCAATTGGCTGCCACTGCCCCCAAATAAAATGCCGCCTATATACCTTTGCCATGGAAAAATGGATCAAGTAGTTCCTAAATCGGCCTCTGAGAGGAGTTTTGATATTTTATTGAACTATGGAATTGAATCTGATTTGTATTTGTTCGATGGTGGTCACGAAATTAACAATGATTTAATCAATTATTGTAGAGAAATTATTAAGAAAAAATTTCTCAGCTAAACAAAGGCATATTCATATTCTTCAATTTCTTCCCAATCATCAGCAGTTAGCTCTAATCCGGCAAAAATTTTATCTTCCCCAAGAAACTCAACGATCACACGTAATGATGGGAAGAGAAAATGATTTTCTTCAGCATATTGAGCGCTAAATAGGCCTTTTTCTCCCCAAAAGAACCTATCAGTAGTGTGTTCATTACGACGAACATTAAGTATTGCAGGAGCATTTAAGCCTTCTTCAGCGATAAAGCGCCTTGCCGCTGTGACTGGTTTATGTTGTCCAGTCCCTAAATGGAAAATAGGAACATGAGACATAACTCTTTGGCCTGCGAGTCTTCGCCTGCTAATTCTTTTGCGCTTCTTAGACATGAAAAAAACAACCTTTTAAAGGGGAATTGAGAGGTTTAGCTGTCGTATTAGCTCTAGCTAAAGCAAGAGTTTTTAATGAAGAAAATTAGAGTTAAAAACTGGGTGGAAAGTCGTTTTCTCAAATAAATTAAAAGTTGACTACAGAGGTTACCCATCAATCTCTTCTGTAGTACAAAAGCCACTCAAGTGCTCACTTTTGATTAAATTTTGAGATAACCTCCTAAGTAGTTGTCTAAATTCTTTATTCACATCTTAATACTTTTTTTAAATTTTTCAAGTTTTTGAGTACTTCGTATTTCTTGCCTAGGATTAGAAAATGAGTTCAATGCAGTATTCAGAACGCTTTTTGAATTTTGTTCAACAACAGTTGATCAGCTTTCAGGCTGATCAAGAAGTGGAGCGTGTCGTTGTTTATGTCGCAAGATCTGGCGATAGTGGATCTCCGACGCTTGAAGTTGTTGGGCAGTGGCCGAAATCAGAGAAGGTATTGCAACCAGTAGAGACTGATGCTGCTCTTCGAACTCCATCTTCTAATAGAAGATGGTATCCACTTCAGGAGGGCTCAATATTGCTAGGTGTTATTAGAGCTGAAAGAATTCCTTCTGAAGACGAATGGCCTGAGAATCTTGATCAGCGATTGCAATCAACCTCAATTTCAGTAGCAAATGCTCTTGCCTCTGAACTTGATAGAAAAAGATTATTAGATCAATTGGATGATCAAAAGGAACAAATATCCTTAATGGTTCATCAATTAAGAAATCCATTAGCTGCTCTAGGAACATATGCAAAACTTCTCTTGAGGAAAATAGGTCCTGAAAGTGAACATGAAAATCTTGTTAAAGGTCTAATGAACGAACAAGCACAAGTTAATAAATATCTTTCAGCCCTTGATCAACTCAGCCAAGTTAAATTGCCTCAGGCTGATGATGGATCAAATCGATTACTTTTACCTCCACTATTATCAACTGAAACTGCGATTAGTCTTAAAAATTTAATCGAACCTTTAATTGAGAGAGCAAAAGCCAGAGCTAATTTGCAAGGAAGAAAATGGTTTAGTCCTTCAGAATGGCCACTTTGGATGGAATCAAGATCAATCTCGGAAGGAGTTATTGCTGAAATAGTGGCAAATCTTTTAGAAAATGCCTTTCGTTATAGCCCACCTAAATCTTCCATTGGAATAGAAGTGAATGAGGATGGAATCTGTATTTGGGATGAGGGGATTCCAATAAATAAAAATGAAAGAGAAAAAATTTTTGAGAAAGGGTTCAGAGGGGAGAGCAGCTCAAAAATGTCTGGCAGTGGAATAGGCTTGGCTCTAGCAAGAGATTTAGCAAGACAGGTTGGAGGAGATTTAAAATTAATTGTTGATCCAAGCGAGTTTAAAAGTTCTTTGCCTAAATCAGGTAATGCATTCGTTTTTAATTTGGAACTAAAATGATACTTAGCATCAATAAGTTAGTTGTTTCTGTAATTATTAAACCTGCTCCATAACTATCACCATTATGACCTCCTAAAGATCTATTGATTAAATGTGGTATTAATAATGAAGTTAGTAGGCCTGTTGCTAAACAAGTTATTAATAAATAAATATTAGGTGTATTTATATTATTATTATACAAAAAAAAGATTATAACTAAGAAAATAATTATTAAGGAAGGCCTTATTTCTTTAGATATTCCTTTCCAGTTCTTTTTATGTAATGAGCTTGATTCATTTTTGAAAATGTATTCGTAATTTCCAATAGCAAAGATTTGGGATAATCTCCCCCAGAAGGCCGCTAAAGGGAAAGCAAAAGGTGCATATACATCGAGTTTTATTATTGCAGCCATTTGTAGGATCAATATGATTACCAAACTTTGCACGCCCATTGAACCAACTCTGCTGTCTTTCATCGCTTTTAAACGTTTAGATGGTCCGGCTCCAATTCCATCTGCGGTATCCATTAAACCGTCAATATGAAGACCTCCAGTTACAAAAATGCTAATCGCAATTGAGATTAAGGCTGTGGAAATCGTTGGCCAATTAAAGTGTCTTAATAAGATCCAAATACAAGACTGTAAAAGACCTATAAAAAACCCTATGCAAGGAGCAAAACGAGCAATTCTTTTGAATTTAGGTTTGATTAATGGCCATTGAGGTAAAACCGTGTAAAAAACCCACGCCCCAGCAAAGTCATTGAGCCATTTTGTGAAAATCAGAATAGCAACCTCAACTGTTTCTAATATCTCAAATTAGTTATATAACTAATTTGGAGTTATGGAGCATCCGAAATAATTGAATAAGACTTTATTTGAGTTTCAAATTCAATGCAGATGCAAATCGACATCAGCACGTGTTTGTTCTTTTAAGACACCAAATGGAGTGGTAAAGACTCCGAGATTTATGCCTGTAGGAACTTTAGGAACAATAAAGGGAGTTACCTCTCAGCAACTTGAGAAAACAGGGGCTGAAATGATTCTTGCAAATACTTTTCATCTTCATCTCCAACCAGGAGAAAAGATTGTACGAGGCGCAGGCGGATTACATAAATTTATGCGATGGAAAAAACCAATACTTACTGATTCAGGGGGATATCAGGTTTTTAGCTTGGCGAAATTAAATAAAATTGAAGATGAAGGAGTTTCGTTTCAAAGTCCTAGAGATGGAAAAAAGATTTTTTTAACTCCCGAAAAAGCAATTGAAATACAAATGGCTTTAGGTTCTGACATCGCAATGGCTTTTGATCAGTGCCCCCCTTATCCAGCTACTGAATCTCAAGTTAAAGAGGCTTGCAATAGAACTCATCATTGGTTAGAGAGATGCATTAAGGCGCATAACAAAGATGACCAAGCAATTTTTGGAATAGTTCAAGGCGGATGTTTTTCTAATTTAAGGGAAATAAGTGCAAAAATTGTTTCAGAATTTGATTTGCCTGGGATAGCTATTGGAGGAGTAAGTGTAGGGGAACCAATAAATCAAATGCATAAGATTGTAAGGCAAGTTTGTCCATTGCTTCCTGAGGATCGGCCTAGATATCTTATGGGGATAGGAACATTACGTGAAATGGCTATAGCCGTAGCAAATGGGGTAGATCTTTTTGATTGTGTAATTCCAACGCGTCTAGGGAGGCATGGGAGTGCTTTGGTTAATGGCGAGACATGGAATTTAAGAAATTCTCGTTTTAGGGATGATTACAGACCACTTGACTCATCCTGTAATTGTGAAGCTTGCAGAGGCTATTCAAGGGCATATATTCATCACTTAATTCGTAACAAAGAATTAGTAGGCCTTACCCTTTTAAGCTTGCATAACATTACTCATTTGATTCGTTTTACAGGCGCAATGAGGCAAGCAATTAAGGACGGTTGTTTTTCAGAGGATTTCGCTCCGTGGCAGAGTGACTCTAAAGCGCGTCATACGTGGTAGCGTGCTTGCTTAATATGTCCATTATTTCTTAGGGATGGCACTGATTAATCTCAACTTGCTTGCTGAACTTCCTACTGCTTATCAGGCTTTTGCACCAACAGTAGATGTACTTCCGCTTATACCTTTATTCTTCTTTCTGCTTGTATTTGTATGGCAAGCGGCAGTTGGCTTTCGTTAAGGCTGCAAGTTTTTTCTTTTAAATTTTGAAAATTTAAGAAATCGTTAGATGTTCTTAACAAAATAAAATTTTTGCCTGAGGTGTCTATTTCAGGTAAAAATTTTTTTGTATTTGTTGATTTGCTTTAAATTCCATCGTTTAAATATATTTCTGCGCTTGGATTTGATACTGCTTTCTCTATTAAATCAGCTAAATGAAGTGCTCGTGAAGCTTGGAGACCATCAACAGCTGGTTTTTCTTTTCCTCTGACGCATTGAAGGAAATGTTCCAATTCTGCATATAAAGGCTCAATTGAAGTTGTACTTACTTCCTCGATAAAACCATCATTTCTATAAAGTAATTCACCATGGTCCGCTGAATACCATTCATGAGCTTGTCTATGGATATGAATATTGTGATTTAAGAAATCTGTTTCTATAAGACTTTGTTTGCAATGTGCGCTTAAATTTCTAATTTTCTTGTGACTCATTTTGCTTGCAGTCAGACTTGCAACTACTCCATTTTGAAACCCAAGTGTTGCATTAACGTAATCCATGGGACCAGATCCACTACATCCCCCTACTGCAGCAAGTCGTATGACTTTTGAATTGGCAAGCTCAATTACTAAATCAATATCATGAATCATTAAATCCAATACAACTGAGACATCATTAGCTCTCTCAGGATGAGGGCTGTGCCTTCTTGCCTCAAGAACAACAACTTCTTCATTAGCGACTACTTTTGTTAATTCTCTAAAAGCTGGATTAAACCTTTCTATATGGCCAACTTGTAATAATTTGTGTGCAATATTTGAAGCATTAATTAAAGATGATGCTTCATCTTTATTTGCAGCTATCGGTTTTTCAATTAATACATGCTTCCCAGAATTTAGACATTCCAAGCCTACTTCGTGGTGAAACAACGTAGGCACTGCAATGCATACTGCTTCTACTTCATTTAATAAATCCTTGTAATTTCTATACCAATTACAATTAAATTGATCCATAGCTAAATTTCCTCTCTCTTCATCTAGGTCCGCAACACCTACCAGCTCAGCATCTTTTAGAAGACTAAGTACTCTGGCGTGATGCCATCCCATATTCCCAATACCTATTACCCCAACCTTTACTGGGATGATGTTTTTTGTGATCTTGGAGATTGTTTTCATACCTTATTTAGTTATTATCAATAGTCTTTTTAAAGTTTATTTTGGAAGTGTTATTTTTACTTTGTTTATTCTGGGACCTTTCATAGAGATGATTTCAAAGATAATTTCATTATGAACCAGAGTTTCTCCTGAATCAGGTATTTCTTGAAGTTTTTCTAAAACAAATCCTGCAAGAGTGTAATGATCATCTGCTTCTGGCAAATCCAGTGTTAGTTGTCTATTTAGTTCAATTACTTCAATATCACCCGAAGTAATCCATATTTTTTTTTGATCATCTATGGGTCTTAGCTCAGACTCTTTATTGTCGAATTGAATTTCATCGCCAACAATTTCACCTGTTAAATCAGCAGATGTAATTAAACCCTCGGTGCCTCCATATTCATCAACAACTAAGAGAAGCGGATTCCCGTTTTTGATAAGGGGTAGTAATTCTGCCAAAGTAGAAGTTTCTAAAACTCTAACAACGGGCTCTATGTAAGGCTCTAGAGATGAATTTGCATGCATTTCTCCTTTGGCTATTGGATTGGCAAGTTGTCTTAGATCTAAAACCCCAAGAACGTTGTCCAAAGAATCATCAATTACCAAATATCTTGCATGACGAGTTTTATGAACTTCCTCCATCATCTGAGCAAAGCAAACTTCTCTTGGAAGAGTAACCATTCCAGATCTGGGGACCATTACTTCTCTGACTTGAGTATCTCTCAAGGCAAAGACCCCTTCAAGTATGTTTCTTTCGTCTGGTTCTAACCCAGTTACTCCTCCAGTCTCAATTAATTTCTCTAGCTCTCCTGCTGAAAAGGCTGCTGAAGTAAGGCTTTCAGATTGGGTATTAAGGCCAAATGATTTAAGAATAAACGAAGCAATTTCCTCTAATAAAAAAAGGAATGGTGACATCCATTTTATCGCTGCTTCAATAAGAGGAGATAGTTTCAATGCAGCAGATTCTGGTTTGTTAAGAACAAGTGCCTTAGGCAGAAGCCCAGAAATAACAGTCGCTAAAAGAACAACTGTAATAAATATTCCAAGATCAAAAATACTTTTAATTGAGTTATTTCCAATCCACCAGCGACTTGCCAAGCTTTTGCAGATCCAACCAATAGAAATTAATGAAAGAGTGATTCCTAATTCAGCTATTAAAAGAGTTCGCCTTAGCCGTTTTTGAAGACGGATTATTGAATTAGAACCAGGGAGTCCTTCCTCTACAAGTCTTTGGGCCTTTGTTGAACGAAGACGTAATATCGCAATTTGACCTGCATTGAAAAATGCAGGTATAACAAGCAATATACAAAGAAGTAATAAACTCATTAATAATTTTTCTATGGGGGTGGCGAGGATCGAACTCGCCTAAGGCGAATTATGAGTTCGCTGCATTCACCAGATTGCTACACCCCCAATAAAGCAGAACCAAAACTTTTTTTGATAATAGTTAATCAGTTTGCCTAAAGTAAATATATATCTAATCCCACCAAGATGTTTAATAATTAAACTTGAATATAAAGATATGAACTCATTGAATTCTTCATCCGACGGAATGAAAGACAATCTTTTAACATTATTGGCTCAAAAAGCTTATAAGTTAGGAGATTTTTCATTGGCTTCCGGAAAAAAAAGCTCTCATTATGTGAACTGTAAGCCCGTAACTCTATCCGGAGAGGGGCTCCTGACTATTAGCTCATTATTTTTCAATCAAATAGATCAGAATGATAAAGCAGTCGCTGGGCTAACTTTAGGTGCTGACCCTCTTGTAAGTGGCGTGGTTATGCTTGCTGCTCAGTTAAATCAGAATTTGAGCGGTCTAATAGTTAGGAAAGAAGCTAAAGGTCATGGGACAGGTGCATGGTTAGAAGGTCCTTTGCCTCCTAAAGGATCTGTAATTACTGTGCTTGAGGACGTTGTTACAACGGGAGGATCCTCTTTGAAAGCGGTTGAAAAACTTAGAAGTCAAGGGTATTTAGTTAATCGAGTGTTAGCAATAGTAGATAGAGAAGAGGGAGGAGAGAGTGCTATGTCAAAGGCTGATCTTGATTTGGTAAGTCTTTTCTTTTTAAAAGAAATTGTGACAAGAGCGAAAAGCCTTTAATGATTGAAAAGAAATCTTTGATTTGGGATGAAACTTTTCCTTCATTACTTTTAAAAGGGGAGGGGGCTTCAGCTTTTTTACATGGTCAAACAACTGCTGATATTTTCGCTCAGAAACAATCAGCAAGAATCTTTTTGAGCTGTTGGCTATCAACTAAAGGAAGTTTAAAAGCTTTATTAGAAATTCGACTTTCAAATAATATTGCTGAAATAGTTATAATTAGTGGAGATATTAATTCTATAAGAAATGAGTTTGAATCAGTTATATTTCCAGCAGATAAAGTTAAGTTGGAAGTTCTAAAACCAATCAGAAGAATACAAAAAATAAACAATAATGAATCCTGGAAGGACTCAAATCCTAGTTGGATTGCTGATAATGATTTGATTGAAGATCAGATTTCTTGTTTTACTAAAGCAAGTAAAGAAGAGTTGGAATTATGGAAAATAAGACAAGGAATACCGAGGATTAATGGAGAGATAAATGGAGAAACAAATCCCTATGAATTAGGGCTATCAAATGCTATAAAGTTAAACAAAGGTTGTTATCTAGGCCAAGAAGCAATTGCAAGATTATTTAGATCTAAATCTCTAAAATATCAACTTCGTTTTTGGGAGGCTTATGGGAAAGCTAATGATTTCGATATTGGTAAAAAATTCTTAAATACTAATCAAGAGAAAGAATTGAAAAAAAAAGTAGGTATTATTACATCTTCAATTAATATTAATGATGATTTTTTTAGTGGACTTGCCTTGATTAAAAGTAATTTTGTTGATCAGGATATTTGTTTCTCTGAAAACCTTGAATCTGTAATTATAAAAAAACCAATCTCATTTACCCAGCCTTATTAATCTCATAAAATATTTTCACTCTTGATCTATTAACCACTTTGCGATTTTTAATGTGGCTAAGCAATCATCACTATTGTATTTAAAAATTGAATTTAAATTTCTAGAATACATTTTATTTAGTTTACGTGATCTTTTCCATTGCCTCCACCATAAAAGAGCTCTAGCTCCATCAACATTGGACTGTTCCCATTCAAATCCTATGAATTCTGCTATTGATTTAAGTCCATAATTCCTTACTGGAAGACACCAGTATTCTCTAATTAGTGAATGTATATCAATAAATCTTTTTTTTAAAGAATCAATTTCAGAAGAATTAGCTCCTTGACGCTCCCCAAGCCTTATCAAAGATATTGGCTCTGTTTCACCATAGTGAAGGATTGGTAAGTCTTTGTGATAGCTTAATTTTTTCTTGATTCTCTTCCACAAGAAACTTTCATTATCTTTTTCAAGATTAAGTAATGGTGAATATTTAATTTTTTTTAAATCTATCTCATTGTATAAATTGTTTGGTAAACGAATAAAACCATGTAAAAAATCGTGCTTAAGATCTGGGTCAGATTCAATATCATAAATTAATAAACCTTTTGCTTTCTTAAAATTATTGATTGTTATTTTTGTTTTTAGTCTAATGGCCTTATTTGTTGCTTGAGATTTCGATTGTAAAATAATTTGCTTAGAAATATCAGCATGCTGTATGCCATGCCTTTCTAGTTTTCCTTTTAGTTCATAATGTTTGATCTTGGAAAGTTCTTTTATATCTTTAATACCATTTTTAATTAGTAAATGTTCTCTTTTTGCACCAATTCCACTGATTTCACTTAGGTAACCTCCCTTTTTTGCTATTGAATTACAATCTTTTCTCCATGAGCAGATTGTACACTTTTTTCTATTAGAAGTAATTGGTGGAGGGATTTTTGATTCAATATCTTTTTCTAGTATTAATAAAGAATCTATTAATTCTTTATTAATACTATCTGTTAATCTTATTTGTTCGATTTTAATATTGTTATGATCTTTATGCAGTATTAAACCTTTTGAAACTTGATATTTTTGTAGATTTTTAATTAATAATCCTGACATGGAAAGTATTAATTTGTGCTCTCTTGTGATTTTTTTACCTTGCCTAGCTAGTACAGGTTGGTAAGAAAAATTACCCCAAATACTCTCTCCTGATGTCTTTCTTAGAAGCGCTAGATTACCTTTTATATTTCTATTTTCTATTAGAGGGTATTTAACTCTGATTCCATAAACGATATTTTTTCCCTCTTCACAAGCTTGAATTCCTATCCCATAACTTTTTTGTGAGAGATGATGAAAGCAGTCAATTTGATGATTTAATTGAAGTGTGCTATGTGCTGTCCACAACTTTTTTTGTTTATCACCATAAATTTCAAGCCAGGCTTTTCTTCTGCATCGAATCCAACTCCTTAGAAGATGTTCGTTGATAGGTTTGGATTTACTACATTTCATACCTAGAGAATAATGTGCATTTCTTTTAAAACAAAGTTTCTCCAAAATAAAAGATGAAAAAGAAAAAGTTGAATCTAATTAAGGAAAAAATTTCTTTTGGAACAGACGGTTGGAGAGGGATATTAGGAGTTGATTTCACTTTGGAAAGATTACTTAAAG
>QCJB01000025.1 GCA_003216295.1 Prochlorococcus sp. AG-402-P16
AAGTAGACTCAGCAGCTGCTAGGTCAAGTGGGAAGTTGTGAGCATTACGCTCATGCATTACTTCCATACCAAGGTTTGCACGGTTAAGTACGTCACCCCAGGTTGGCACAACCTTGCCTGAAGTATCAACTACAGACTGGTTGAAGTTGAAGCCGTTCAAGTTGAACGCCATGGTGCAGATGCCCATAGATGTCAACCAAACACAAATCACTGGCATGAGATTCACGAAGGATTTTGAAATATTAGTAGCATTTGTATTAATTGATCCAATAATTTGTAAAAATTATTGGTTGCCTTCGTGAACATATTTTAAGTTTATTTTTTTGTAGAAGCCTATTAAATTTTTAAAAGTTCCTTAAATCCAAATTTCAAGATCTACGCTCTGCAATTAATTCGAGGAGTATGTTTAGATTTTTTTCTCTCAATTTGATGCCATAAGAGGTTGGCCTCCTTAACTAAATCCATATATTCGTTTCGACCCTCTGCGTTTTCCATCTTCAACAAAGTGAAAGCATATTTGTGAGTGAGTTTTGTAGTCATAACAATCATGTTTGTGGATAGAAGGATCTATCAAAGAGCAAAACTTGATTGTATTAAAAGTGACAACAAGAACCTTATATCTTAAAACGCTTGCCAGACAAAAAAAAACAAAAAAATAACATTACTTTTTTCTTAGCGTTGATGAACTAAATAAATTTCTTAATAACTAGTCAAGCAATGGAGATACCAAATGAAACAACTAAAAACCAATCAGTCCAAAATGTAAAGATGAGAGCCAATAGAGGCCAAAGACGCTACATTTAGCGCATTGATGGGACTTAAGACTTGAACGAAGCGCTACATCCACCTTCAATTTATCCAGAGATCATTACACATACAACCTTAAGTCTAATGACCAAGCTGACTGACTATCCTTTTCCTGCTAAACAAGATGCCAAGATCGAAGCCCAAAGGAGCAATGCAGAAGCAAGAATGCTTCAGAAGTCATCAATAATATCCAATTAAGAAAGAAACGATATGAAGAAGCCGATATTAATCACTTTTTCAAAAGATGAAATTGAGAGCATTCAAAACCATAATGCTTTTAATTGAAATAGCACCATGAAATCGGACAGGAAATCTCTCGTCAGATAATTAAAGTTATACAGAATAGCTTTCTAATGAATTCTTAGGAAATTTTCATAAGAAGGTAATAGTAGTTAAAATTGACCTTGAAAGATTTTTGCAAAGACTAAGTGTTAATTCCTTAGCACCAAAGTACGCATTAGCCCTTAATCAAATCAAGTTTTCTCTATGAAACGATTCTTACTTCCACTTCTTGATTTTCATGCATTAAACATTGATATTTATGGTACCTAATGCAAATCATATTTCCGATCTATCGAGACCTCAATGATTACTTTGCTGTAAGGACTAAAACCATAGCGCGTATAGCTATTGCCGATATTATGGATAATAATATGTTGATTAGATGGTATGGCAAAATCTTTGATAGCTACTTACTAGTAAAAGACCTCAAAGGCTTTGGATATTTTGAATCTGATTTCTCACATGGCTATTTACAAGCCACCTTTCGTTTTAACAAGCTTGCCTTAGAGGTCATAAGATTTCAGTTAAACTTACGAGGTCTCAATAAAAGGAACACTCGAGAAATTTCAATTATAGAAGCGACTATGAAAGATGGCCTGAAAGATTATTAAATGAAACGCCTACTAATTACATCACTAATATTTACATTATCATCACCTGCTAGATCCGGTGTGTATAGCTATCCTCTCTATCGAGAAGGTATAGAGGTACGTTGTAAAGATGGTAAGCCTAAACGTATAGTCGAGATCAAAGCTGGTAGAGGTATGAAGCTATTAGGGCATGGAGAAGAGCAATATGCATGGCCCATAATTTATTTACACCCTGAAGCTTCTGACGATAGATATAGGTACTTCCCAAGCACGGCAGGTACACAATGTAGCTATCGAGTACTTACTCTAGATGAAAAAGCATCTTTGTTAGGCAAGTCATTCAAAATTTGCTTAGGAGATGAATTAGCAACCAAAAAGCAAGAATGCTATGGGTGGGATTAAACGCACGACCATCGCATAACTTTTGAGGTGTTGACCTTATGAATAGAGCCTGCTTCCTAAAACCCTATCAATTAAAATTCAAATAAGCATTAATTATTAAATTTCCGAGCCTCTTCTTCTATATATTTTTTTAGGGTATAACCATGGCAATCAAATGGATAGTCGGCCCTAGTCATCTCACTCGCTTGGCTCTTGTCAGCATCATTGCCTCTAAATTTTCGACAATCACATATAAAGTCCATATATATACCATCGTTATAGTCTTTTACTCTGGCATCTAGCCAATCTTTCGCTTGATCTGGCATATCATTACAAGCAATCCATGACCCCCAAAACAATGCATCAAACATTTGAATTGCTTCTTCTCTTTTATTAGGCCCGGCCAAATCCTCACAAAAATTTCTAACTGGACAATCTTTTCTACTTATATAAAATTTTTTTGCTTGATTCTCATAACCTCGTACATATCCTTTTTTATTTTTTACTGCGTCCAAAGCAGCATTTAATTGATCTCCTCCAAATGTATTTGTTATTCGCGCTTTATCAATTGACTTCTGACAACTCAATCCTCCTTCCGAATCAACAGCAATATCAACTCTTCTGGCATCAAATTGTCCAAACACTTCAATTTGCTCAGCCATTAAGTGCCAACTCTGTTTCTAATAGATTAAATAATTTTAATCTTAATTGAGATCAAAATCACTGATAAATTAACAGGTCTCAAACAAGGTAATAAGATTTCACAAATAAAAAGAACAAGGCAAATAAGGAGTAAATGCTCCATACATTCAAACTCGATAATCAATTTAAATTAAACCACTCTCTGAAAGAAAAACTATAGCCTCATCAACTCGTAAAAACTAGCGCTGTTTAGACGTTACCCAGGAGATTTCTTCTAAGGTGATAACTCCAGTCAAAATTGATTCGAGAAAAAATAATCCAAGATTAATAAAATTTACTCATAAGAATTAAAAGGAAGCCTAAAGTTGAACAAATTAGACTTAAAAACTGAAACCAAAAAGCCTGAGACCAATTACTTAGTCAAATGAAAGTTATTAAAAGCCAAGAAAATTTCGAGAGCTCATAACGCCAGATACAGATTTATTTAACAAAACATTTACTCCATGAAAGCCATTTGTGGGGCACACTAGTGATTTTCCAGAAAAGATGCTAGCGATAGTTGACCCATAAGAAAGAATTATTCCTCGGTTAACCCTACCTTCGGTATCAACACTAATTCACTTATGCAAGTTACATTCAATAAGTCAGTTTTTTAAGTCTGAGTTTCACTGATAAATCATTCCTCCAACATAAAATGACTGCACGGTCTTATAAATCAACAGCAATTAAGATTTTAGTTCTTTGGAACCTTCCAGGTCTACTTTTATTAGTTGGTGTATTTCAAATTGGCTCCTCTCTAGTTGTTTAATTATAAATTAATGGAAATCAATCCTTTTAAACCTCTTTTTCAATCTTTGGAGAAGCTTTATGAAACAACACTACCAATTAGAATATCCTTAATCAAGCTTCATTTAAAAAAAAAATTTAATTAAAGCTTCAAGGCTTATGACGTCATAGAAAGAATTTGATTTATGGTCATTAATATTATTTAAGTCATAGTCGATAACGACTCCATCATCACCATGTTCCCTGACGAACTTTTCAATCGTTTATTCATAGTATTCAAAAGAGCCGTATAATATACAAGCATTAAAATTTTTTCTATTTCTATTGCTTAGTTTTTTTTATCAATGAAATTGTTTCATCTAGATCTGTACAAGGTTGAATAGTTATATCCATTAATTTTCTCCAGGGGTACCATAGTTTCCATATTGTTTCCAGGGAGTCTGCTCTAACTACACAGTGACCAGAACCATTTTGAACCATAAAAACCCATGAATGAACCTCATAAGTTTCTGGTCTGTTTTCTACTCCCCCTGTTTCATACCATTTAACCAACATATCTCCACCAATTTCTTGATCTTTTCCATCATTAAATTTATAAGAAATTAAATAACGCTGCATAATTACGAAAAAATGTTCTATTAATAAGCTTTGTTGAAAACATTAAAAATTCCAACATATTATTCGTTTTTCCCTACAAGCTTTGGAATTTGATAAATTCAATTTGGATATGAATTAGGATTGGAATTCAAGTCTCTCCATAGACAAGCCATTGCATAGAACAGGGCCGCTAAAGAAATTAGAAAGAATGTAGATGTCATTAGTCAGCCTTGCATCATGTATATAGTAAAGAGAGCAAAAAATCCAACTTTTCCGAAAATAAAATAAGGTACGTACTTTTTTACTCTTGATTCTGTAATTAAGCTGTTAGTTGAAGTCATATCAGACCTAAGCTCCCAAAAGTAAAACCTACTCCACAAAAGAAAGCAAATTCTACCAGATCTCTACATCCTGATGGGATTTCATTTAAAGCAACGTTGATGCGTTGAGCCATTTGACCTTGTACTCGCAGGTGAGCTAGAAAGATATAACAAATTTAAAACCATTTGTTGAAATACGTGCCAGTTTAAAGGTGGGGTTATCGAGAATTAGTTAAGCTTATGAATTAAGAATTTATTTTAGCTTTTGGAATGTGAACACTTTAATTTCACGTATTTCAAGATTTGAAATTTAAAAACATTGTGAGCCTCTGGATACCTGGTATCTGCAATAAATAAAAAACATTTTTAGCTCATCATTCCAACTAGTAAAATAAGCATCACTAGGTTAACTTTTTAAAAACTCAAATTTAGTTATGAGTTACACACCATCCATGATCGTGATTTTGGTATCAATTGAATATGCTCATCGAAACTAAATAAATCCTTGATATCCAGGACTGTTGAAAGCGTATATAGCAATAGCTTTGATGGAAACGCAATAATCCCTCCTAATTTTGTACCGTTTCCCTCAACAGTGGTGGATTCAAAATCTTTTGCGAAAACTGATCCACCTACTGATTCCACCCAGGATTGAAAGGCTTCAACATATTCAGCAAAAACTGGATTAGTAACGGTTGTTGTAACAAGTAATAGCCCTTAGCCATCAAAGACATAATTTACTCAAATGACTATTACACACTCACCTCGAGTTAGAAACAAATATCAGAACATCAATTAAATCTTTTTAATTCTCTATTTCATTTAATTTATAAGGTTTTTGAGAACAAAAAACTACATTACAAATACAGAAATTAGAACCTACGTCCAAGAATCGAAAGAACTTATCTGTATATTTAAGGAAGACTTTTCATTCAAATCTTATTGGAGGCTTTAATTAATGTTGTTATTTGCGGAATAAATCTTGAACTATCAGGCGGTCGTCGATGGCTTAAATGAAAAATCTATGATAATCACCTTTGAGCTGGATAGGACAGTCATTTTGAAACTGCTCAGAGGTTTGAGGTGTAACACCAAATCTTTTGATTAAGCTAGCGATCTTGTTGGAAATTAAACGAGAAATGAAAGCCATAAAACTTGTCAAGTTGTGCTAGTTATAACTAGAGACCAATCGCTTTCAAGTGATAAATAACGAAAAGCAATTTTATCTTTAAAACAATTTATAGACTTTCGCGAGATTAAATAAACCCCAAAAAAGAGCCGCTATTGCAGCAGCATAAAAAAGTAAAGGAACAATTGGATTTTTATATAAAAAAGACCGAACTTTTTGTTGTATAGCTTCTTTATCAAGTGAGGGGAGCTTCCTCTCTATTGTTTTTTCTCTAGGAGGCAGTCCTAATTCTTTTCTTCTTTTAGCCTCTCCCATACTTAAAAGAACATATCAATATAACTATCATGCCTTGAAGTTTTTTTTTTACCAAAATATTTAGTAAAAAAGCACTTAAATAAGTAAAAAGAAGGTTTGGCAAAAGCGCGAAACAAGGGGCTTACGAAAATATTGACACATTTCACCATCCCCAAAAAAGACACCTGTTATCCTTGCGGGGCAGGACTAATAATCATAAGAGTAGCTAACTGCAATTTAATTGTAAATCTAACCTAAATTCCTTTAGCTAAATATTCAATATAATTTTTCAAAGTAAATCCATGAGAATCATCGTTAGATTTCACATAATCAAGATCATCTACAAGATCTATACTATGTCCTGCCATTAGCTCCTTTACTCGGGCATTAAACCAATCTTTAGAAGATTTCCCTATTGAATCTTTCTGATGCTGAGACCATAGATAAGTGTCAAATGCTTTTACCGCATCAACTCTTGTCCACATTGGTAGTCCTATGAAGTGATTTTTGACTGGAGAATCTTTTCTATTAATGAAGTGCCTTTTAGCACTCCTAGACATTCCTCTTACATAACGCTCTCCAGTAGGTGTTTTTTTTACTAACAACTGACCTGCCATGTTTTCGTCTTTGACTGACCCTTCTCTCCTAACATCATTTCGGCCCAAGACTTGAATTGGATCCATATCTATTTAATTTTTTAGGTTCACTAAATTTAGAGTCAAAATGTTGAAATAACTTTTTCCAGTAATTAATCTCAAAATCAGGCATGGGTTATTTAATGGCAAGATTTAAAAGATAGAGAGTTTTATCTTAAAAAAATCCGTCAAATCACTTTGCATAGGAAATCCAACTGCTTTTTATAGGTCTTTAAGCTTGTTGGATTGTTCCAATTGTTAGAAAGAACAACAAAATCAATAAGAAGAGTCTCAATCTAAAAGAAGAAAGTAATCAACTTGAAAGACTATATAGAAGGTAAATATTTAGCATAAACAATTAGAAAAAAAATTTTTTCATATAAGCAAAGATAATTGCGCATAAATCCCTATAGGTTTTTTGAGATAGGAGTAAAAAGCAATATTCATAAATAGAATTATTTATGTCATGCGGAAAACCGTTAAAACATGCACAAGAAAAAGTAAAGCCAATAACTAGTAATTTCAATATATTTCCTTTCGAGAAAGAGGGAATAGTATCTTTTTACAAAGATCCATTTAATTCTATCGATTGCAAAAATGAGGTACTAAAACTTTTAACCTATGAGCAGATTGATTAGATCATAATAATTCTTGATTTGCATAATCTAATTTAAAAGAAAATACCTACAACCAACTAAGCATGCAAGAAATATTTTTTATAACCATTACTAATTCTCATTCTTGAGATGAACTTCAATACATCTTGTTGTACATTCAACCCCCTCATCGTCAAGTGAGAAAGCTGTTACACAGGCGAAGTACAATTCAATTGCATCTCTTTCTTCTATGCTTTGACTATTAACAGAAGAACTAGAAGACATATTTCACCTCATGCATAGAACTTACAAATATTTAGCACCTATGTTCGTCTTATTTACACTTCACTACTTTATATAAATACCTAATTTTATACATCCAATTAAATATTGATTACTTGCTAACTTTGAAATCTAACTAAGTAAATAAAGCTGTGTGGTTTTAAAAAGAAAAAAGTAGCAATAGAAATCAATACTTGATCCAAAGCTAATAGAAAATCTCCTTTTTTTTAAAGCATTAGATGGTTCATACACAAATGATAAGAATGACTAATATCATAGAATCTTATAAATTAGACCAATAGAAGAGAAATCAATAATTGGATAAGAGGGTTTTATTCCTACCAGTAGATTTACTAATTCCCTTTAACCAGATTTTGGTGAGTTTACCGATCCTACATATCTGATTGAGAAGCTAAATTCCGTCTGTCAGATTTTTTATCTGATCTTATATATTGCTCTTTCGAGCAAATACTTAACGCTCTTTTTCATGACCACTATTCAGCAGCAGCGTTCTTCGTTGCTCAAAGGTTGGCCACAATTCTGCGAGTGGGTTACTTCTACCAACAACCGTATTTATGTCGGTTGGTTCGGTGTATTGATGATCCCTTGCCTTCTTGCGGCAACAACTTGTTTTATCGTTGCATTTATCGCTGCTCCTCCAGTTGATATCGACGGTATCCGTGAGCCAGTAGCTGGTTCATTCATGTATGGAAACAACATCATTTCTGGTGCTGTTGTTCCTTCAAGTAACGCTATCGGCCTTCACTTCTACCCTATCTGGGAAGCAGCAACTCTTGATGAGTGGCTATATAACGGTGGCCCTTACCAGCTTGTAATCTTCCACTTCCTTATTGGTATCTCTGCATACATGGGACGTCAGTGGGAGCTTTCATACCGTTTAGGTATGCGCCCATGGATCTGTGTTGCTTACTCAGCTCCTGTATCAGCAGCTTTCGCTGTATTCCTTGTTTACCCATTCGGTCAGGGTTCATTCTCTGATGGTATGCCTCTAGGAATTTCTGGAACATTCAACTTCATGTTCGTTTTCCAGGCTGAGCACAACATCTTGATGCACCCATTCCATATGGCTGGTGTAGCAGGTATGTTCGGTGGTGCTTTGTTCTCTGCAATGCACGGTTCTTTGGTTACTTCATCACTTATCCGTGAGACCACAGGACTTGATTCACAGAACTATGGTTACAAGTTTGGACAAGAAGAAGAGACATACAACATCGTTGCAGCTCATGGCTACTTCGGTCGTTTGATCTTCCAATATGCCAGCTTCAACAACAGCCGTAGCCTTCACTTCTTCTTGGCTTCATGGCCAGTGATTTGTGTTTGGTTGACATCTATGGGCATCTGCACCATGGCGTTCAACTTGAACGGCTTCAACTTCAACCAGTCTGTAGTTGATACTTCAGGCAAGGTTGTGCCAACCTGGGGTGACGTACTTAACCGTGCAAACCTTGGTATGGAAGTAATGCATGAGCGTAATGCTCACAACTTCCCACTTGACCTAGCAGCTGCTGAGTCTACTTCTGTAGCTCTTGTTGCACCTGCAATCGGTTAAGTTTTTAACTTGATTTTTTTAAAGCCCTCTTTTAGAGGGCTTTTTTTTTGCTTTTTAAAAATGATGTAAAAGAAGCAACTATTTATATCCCTCAAATCAATACATTTCAATCGATTTCATTGAGTATTGATGTAAATTTCTCTCCTAAGACAAATTGATTATCTTCCACACATTCGAATTAAAGAGACGATGATCTACCAAAAGGCACACTATTGAACACAGAGGAAGGTACACAACCTAAAGCTCTTAAGAATGACAACGATCCATTCTCATTATTTGAAGGTATGACGCTAAAAAACTGGAGGCGTTTCAAACAACCTATATCGATTTAATTATCAAAGGCCCCAGTAGACGGAATAGTTGTTTTTATTCAACAAGCTCAATTCCGTAAACGGTATCTTTGCAGTTATTAGATTTATCCCACTCTGTGCATTCATCAGAAGTCATTTTGGTACAAAGTGCATCCATATCTAAGACATTCATAAGTAAATGAGATTTATGCTCGTCAACTTTCACGAACTCATAATCTGAAACCACTTCCTTACCCATGTCTGTAATAAATCCCGTAACGTCTTTTACAAAAGAATCAAAAGTACAGCTAAAGGTGGAGATGATCAGGGTATTCATTCAAAGGTGGTGACAATCTTATACAGGTTTGCATACTTCCTTTAAAGTTTCAGTACAGAAAGCCATCTCTTCAGGCTCTTTTAACAAAAGCATATCTAAAACTAATGTCATTCACTTGAGCTTTCGCATAGTTTTACGCTGTGCTCATGGTTCCTCTAATGCTTTTTGTCTGGACGTTAGAAACAAAAACAGAATTAACAGGTATAGAAGTTTTTGCTAGGCCTGTGCAAGGTTCCAACAATCAATGGGAATAGCGATACTACTGTTAGTCGATCGTCTATGGCCTAGAAAGTTTATGAATAGCCTTATCAGACTTTTTTAAAATCTTTAGAGCCTCTTTTCTTGAAGAACAAGCATCCGCTTTAGCTTGAAGTTTTAAAAGTTTGGCGTGTTGTTTCTCTAAGTTCATCCAACATTGGATAAATACGAAGAAAGTAAACTAACAGCTTTAGGCCCTAAGCGAGGAAAGCTGACTCGTAAGGTTCTCTAATTCGTATATTTTGAGTTTTGCAATATAAAACCCCCTTTATAAGGGGGTTTTATAACTTTAATAGTTACTTAAAGCTCCAAAATGGAGTCTCGAAGTGAATGGTTAAGCCCGGTATGTAGTAGGAAATGCAGAGCCTAAATTTGTTTATCAAGGGAAGCGAAGAACTACCTTTAATAAATTTGCGAGCAAAGGGACAGGATTTCGACGACTGTCCCTTTCTCTAACTAGAGCTATCGCATCATTTAGATACTCGCTCTCGTGTGAAATAAATATAAAAAGAACTTTTATAGTCCTGATGTTTGGTTGAGGTAGGGCTTTCCAAACTTTGCTTGTTTTCTAACCTGATTTCACCTATATATTTAATTGAGGCCAAACCTCATCAAGACATAGATTGACTTTATATAGTACGAGTCAATTTAATAACCCCTTTAGTTATTGGAATTTCTAGAGGGGTTTCTTGTTGGTTATTGCTGCTGCTGTTGCTGCATTTGCTCGTAAAAAGAAGAGGGCTTTTTGATTGTTGTCCGATATTCACTAACTATCTCGGTAACTTCCTCTCCATGAATCCAGCGGATTTCTCCAGAATCTACATTTGCGATTTGAAAGAGAGTCGGTGCGTCTGGATCTCTTGAGCCACCTATAAATGTGAGAACTTTTCCTATTTGATCCGAATCGTATAAAACAGCGTCACCCGGTCTGACTTTTAAAAATAAAGGTTCGTCCATAAGTTCATTCTGTCCAAATCCATCAAATAATGTAAGTATCTTTTTTGACCAGTAATCTGAATTTTTACAAATTGGGTATTTTTTCAGGTAGTAAAAATCATTGTCCTTAGCGAATCTAATTATATTGAAATCTAATTTTTATCCCCACTATGCCCTTTGCGGTTATTTCCGGAACTAGTAATTGGGTTCCTTCTTATTCCCTTCTCTATTTTGTTTTGATCGTGGGTGCACTCCTTACAGCTGGTGTCGCTATGTCAGCTTTTTCATTTTACGATGATTACTATTGGAGTGATGAGGATTTTAGAGATCAGCTTAGGTTTCATCCTTCAAATAGGAATTCATCCAATCAAAAGACTAGAAAGGTCTAAACAAGATTTATAAAGTGCGTTATAAAAAAATATGAAAGGAGACTATAAATTACTAATTAGATATTTTTAATGAATTTCTTACAAAATCTTTCTCCGATTAATCAACTCGTAATTTTAGTTGCTTTTATTGGCCTTTTATTTGGTTTTTTAGTGGTTTACCTAGATAAAAGCAAAGATTATGCATTAAAACGAGATTGGAGAGATAAAGATAGTAAATAATCTCCTAATAAAGAAAAAACATGAAAAATAAATGACATAACTTCATAACATTATCGATGTCCGAGATTTTATCTTATTTATATTTTGCGACCGCAGGGGATAGAAATTAATTCAACCAACCAAGCCTGTCTTTTGATAAGTCTCATCAACTTTGGTCATTTCTTCATCGTCTTCATGAAAAGAACAGGTATACATAAGATTTATCACACGGTCCAGGTCAATCTTTCTATCTGCAACATCCTGCCAAAGTCTCTTGGTTAACTCTTCATCACCTCGGGCAAATTGAGCCTGTACTAAATCTCGTACAACCTGAAAAACTGCTTGGCGGTCATTTCTTATTCTTGCCTCTTGGGTTCCTATTGAAACTTTCGATGACTTTGAAGTGAACTTGTTTTTTAGGTTCAATGTATTTTCCTTAATGTTTGTATCTATATTTACAAAAAATTGATTTGTGGCAATCAGTATTTATTTTGATCTTTCAAAAGTTTGATAGAACAAACGCATATTTCTACTACTAATGCTCGATTGAGGTAGTGCTTTCCTACTCCCTTTTCAAAATAGAAGGAGTAGCTCAAAGGTATAGCAAGGAGGGCTTATGAAACTCTTTACTCCTTTCACTATCCCCAAAGAAGACAACTGCGATCTTTGCAGGATCAAGACCAATAAAAATAAGAGAATCTGACAACCTATTTTTAGATCAACTATTTAAAACTCTGTACAGGGATAGATTTGATTTCGTTTTCGACTGAGTGCGGTTGATTGATTTGTTGATACATTGGCGAATTAAGAGCCAAGAAGTAAATACCAAGTGACACAAAAAATGGGAAAACTGCTTTTAATTGATTCATTAGCTTTTTCTAATAGACAGGAGTAAATCATGCATTTTTTATTTTCTTGTCATTCGATCAGTGGACACAAAGCTACACCATTACATATGTGAATGAGTCATTCTGGTTTTTAAAATTCTTAGCTAATGTCAAGTGAGAACCAACAAGTACTGCGACTTCGACTCACAGAGTCTATATATGAAAATAAAAACAATCCTAAAAACTGTTGGATCTCTTCACTTGTTATTAGGTGTACTGCTCATAAACATGTTGATTTTTTCTGTTGATACCATTGCCCCATCAGTATCAGCAGAAACATTGTTATTTATTAGAGGCTCTGCTGATGTTGTTGCAACAACAAATATAGGTATTGCTTTCTTATTAGTAATTTCTAGTTCCATCAGAGATCACGAATCTGCCAAAAAAGTTTTACTAGGTGAATTGGTATTGATGCTTTGCCTCTTAATAGTTGCAGTATTCAATACTCTTAATGCAGGAGTCATTGTTGATGCTGGTCCACCTCCACCGTTTTGGATTGTTCTAATTACAAACCCAGTTTTGTGTACTTATGGATTACTAAAAGGTAAATAAATGAAACGCTTACTAGTTCCCCTACTCGCTGCTCTTGCTTTACCTACTGCTGCTCAGGCTGAAATAAGTGATGAAATTCATAAACGCTGTCTCGATTCTAGAGATTATTCAGGCTGCGTAAGAACAAACCAGAGTTCAAGTCTTAAGCTCAAAAAAGAAATTACTGGTATAGGCGTTAATCTTTTCCTAAATACTGAAACCTCTGAAATAACAATACAATCAATTTTTAATGGAACTCCTGCCTCTAATGCAGATATTGAATCAGGTGACGTAATTCTTGAGGTAGATGGGAAGTCAACTAAAGGAGTGGGTATAGAAGAAATAATTGAATTAATGAAAGGTCCAAAAGATAAGCCAGTAAAATTAGTTCTTGGAAGAACAAATGAAAAAGGAAAAAGGAAAAAAATTAAAATTCGCTTGGTTAGAGATACTTTTGAAATTCCAAATAACGAATATCTGAATCAAATGAAGATAAGAGAGTGGTTTAATCGAGAGTTGCCATTAGACTTAGACCCGATGTTGCAGAGAAATGGAACGTTATTGAGATAACAAGCGATCATCAGGGGCCATGGTTGACGGGATGATGTGGTTCATCCGAAGGGGAATTTGCTTCTAGCATCAACTATCCCTAAATAGACAACTAAGGAATCCGTCCA
This sequence comes from Prochlorococcus sp. AG-402-P16, assembly GCA_003216295.1. GTDB lineage: Bacteria > Cyanobacteriota > Cyanobacteriia > PCC-6307 > Cyanobiaceae > Prochlorococcus_B. The sequence goes on from QCJB01000025.1 coordinate 13,415, forward strand.
TGAGCTTGTAGCTCATCCGTAAATCCAAAAGCCAGTGGACTGGTAAGACGATCAGGGAAAAGAACACCATCCAAGTGATCTTTTTCATGCTGAACTACTCGTGCATGGAAGTCATGAAATTCTTCTGAATGGAAAGCCCCCTCTTGGTCTTGCCATCTCAGATGAATATGTCTCCAACGCTGCACCTCACCGCGCAAGCCAGGTACGCTGAGGCAACCCTCCCAACCAGCGATCAATTCCTTTCCAATTGATTTGATAACAGGGTTGATCAATACAAGTTCAGGTAAAGGAGGAGCATCGGAGTATCGAGGGTTATGGTCCATACCAACAACAAGGACCCTCCAAGGTTCATCGATCTGCGGTGCAGCTAGCCCTGCTCCGGAACAAGCCAATTTAGTATCGAACAAATCATCTATTAGTTCCTGTAAACGTTGACTACCAAACCAGTCATCAGGGACTTCTTCCGCACGTCTACGCAATGCCGGATGACCAATTCGTAGAACATTCCGAATCCCCATATACCAATCATGCCGTCAGCAATAGCTTACCTCGACTAAGGGCATGTGAATGATATTAGTTTTGAAAAATACTTTTGTCAGAAGAGCCTAAAAGGATGTCCTTCTGCCTAGAAAATCTAGAAGATATATGCGATGCTCAGTTGACTTGTACTTATTTTAATGGCTCTGGAGACTACAGTATTTACTTTTAAGATTTCTGTTCCGTTTGCAGATTGGGCTAAGGGATTTGATAGTCCTGAGGTTGTTGCAATGCACGAGGCTAACGCAATAAAACCTTTATACAGAGGTGTTAGTAAAGATGATCATGAATCAGTTGTCGTAATCCATCAAGCAGAAGAGGGTGTCGCAAAAGCTTTTTTTAAAGCAAGTAGAGAAACTGTTGAAGCTACAGGTCATATATATGATTCAACCGTTATTTCCAGTTACTTAGCAGGTTGAGAAATGGAAAAACTATTTATTGTATGTACTTTTGACTGCCCCTTTGAGTACTACGAAGAAACTATTGAAAAGTTTGTCAAAGAATATGGAGATGGAGTTGTTATTGACTATGATCTAAACAAAATCAATGATCATAAATCACACTCTTTCTATAACGTCACAAGCTTAGAAGCTTTTGCAAAAATCCTCGATAATCCTTTTGCTAGAGAATGGGACAAAGCTAACAACTGCAAAGATATTGTTTATATGCTAGAAGGACCTTTGTAGATTCTTGTTATTGGATAGCCTAAAAATAAATTATCACAAGAGTCATTTTAACTATGAATATTTAAAGCAAGATTTGATCTTAGAGTGTTGCTTCATTTGTATTAAACTATTGGAGAAAGCTAAGAACGGACTCAAAAGATTTGTCTTCGTCACCTCTCCTAATCGAAGATGTAAGGAGCCAAATAAATATCTTACGAGTAATTTCATTGTCAATATAGATCCAGAATAAATGAGATATCAAAAAAGATTAAATATTAAACGTGTCATCTTCTTTCCCTTAATCGTCTATGCAGCCTATGTATTCATTGATAGCTTTCTGCCTTTGTTTATGGCTGGGTTTGTAATTTGGTTGCTATATAACTGGACTGGTAAAAGGAGGCTTTGGTGATGAACCGCTTGACTAATAAAAAGACACTAAGAGAAATTCTTACAGCCTATGACAGACAGATAAGAAAAGATATGGACTTTTGGATAAAGTATCGACCATCTCGTTGGGGGGATTTGCTGCCTGAAAAATTTATAAGACCTTTACTGACATTTATCAAGACGAAAGGTGGTAAGAAATTTGTATTGATATTGGTTTTTCTTTTAAGCTTGATATTTGTTGGAGTTATACCAACTTTAAATTTTATCTGGTCAAATATTTTCAGGATTTGGTGGATTCTCCTTTTTATTCCATTGGTTTATTGGACATTAGCAATTACTTCCGTCTATTCAAGGGTGTTTGTTCAGGCGTTTTTTGAATTTTCAAGAGCTGTTTTAAGAGAATTAAAATGAAACGCTTTTTACTACTCGTCCTGACTGCAGAGATTCTCATCTTTGATTTATTCAGGTAGATTTTCTTTCTCAATTTCCTTTAACTTTAGGTTATATCTTTCAATCTATTCTCAGCCATTGAAATATATTCTTCAGCACCGTATCTACCTTCAAAGGTTTTAGACTCTCCTTTAAGAAAATCTTTGTACATTTTTATATCAATCTGCCATTGATCTCTGGCATCTATTAAAGATTTATATTGACTACTCATTATAGGTATTCATAAACTAGTGTGATTGACCTTAGAAAGAACAAAAAATGAAACAAAAGAAATTATGCTTGCACTCAAACGACCCATAGGAGTTGAGATTGATAAAGATCTTTCAAAATTCCTAACTAAATCTAATCTTGATTGCTTGATAGTCTTTTCACCTCTGGTATTTAAAATGTCTTCAATTATCTCATGCATTTGCTCATGCATAGGGTGTGAGTTGTTAATACTCCAATATCTATCTAATGCATGAAGCTTACTATTACTAAAACATTCCGCTCGACTCTTAAAGAAGACAGAATCAGCAGATGACAAGAACATATACTTTCCTAGGATTGAAAAATATGTTTTTAATTTTCGCTCCTAGAGGCAAAAAAAGTCTAGAAGAAATGCAACAAAACCTTGTTTCATATTTACATTAAGATATCTGAAGTAATTACTACACATATTAATTTAGGCCATGAAACCAATAAGAAGTATTAGATTTAATTCACAAAATAAACGTCTCTAGTCGCAGGCAATCACTTGAGGTCGATAGTCCAACGTCGTTT
>QCJB01000026.1 GCA_003216295.1 Prochlorococcus sp. AG-402-P16
AAAGGCAAACCCAATCCATTAGCAGCTGCTCTAGCTGTGGCCATGCTTACCGCAAGGATTGAATTTGCACCAAGATGAGATTTATTATCTGTATTATCAAGTTGTCTCATTACAGAATCAACTGTGGATTGATCTAAAGAAGAAAGTCCGCAAAGTGCAGGGGCAATATTTTCTTCTATATGAGCGACAGCTTTAATTACTCCTTTGCCCATATATCGTTTACCACCATCTCTCAACTCATGAGCCTCATGAGCTCCAGTGCTAGCACCACTTGGGACTATCGAACGTCCAATCGCACCTCCCTCTAAAAGAACCTCAGCTTCTACTGTTGGATTGCCGCGAGAGTCCAACACTTCTCGAGCCATGATGGTATCAATTACTAGTTCTAGAGAGTCAGCCACGAATTTAAGGATGATTTTTAGATCTTATGAACTACATTATTCCTATATGTTCCTTAATTGTTAATCTAGCTTGCTTTCCAAGACCTAATTAATTGAATTTGTAAAAAAACAAATACCCATATCTCTTAAAAGGTCTCAAAATGAATTCAACCGGCAAATGACCACATTGAATCAAAATTCATCGAGGATCAACCGAACTCTAACCTCAGAACCCGATTCTTTTAGTGATGAAGCATGGAATCTATTATTAACTGCTGAACAATCAGCCAGAAGGTGGAGGCATCAAAATTTAGATGTTGAACATCTTATTCAAGTACTTTTTAGAGATCATAAATTTCAAAAATATACCAATCCATTACCTATAAACCGTGAAGAAATAAATGAAGCTTTAGAAAACTTTTTGGCCGAATTGCCAATCAATAATCAACAAGATTTATTCATAGGTGAGGATTTAGAAAATCTTCTGGAAACTGCCGATGAATTCCGCTCAAAATGGGGATCAAATCTAATCGAAATTTCTCATATTCTTATCGCAATAGGTAGAGACAATCGCTTAGGGGAAGATCTTTTTTATCAAGCAGGCTTACCCAGTGAAATTCTTGAAGTTGAATTGCGCAGACTACCTGCACCAAAGTCATTCAAACAGTCAAAAAGAATTAAAACAAAACAAAATGAAGAGACTGCTCAAGCAAACTTTAAGTCTTTATCGTCATCTCAAATCACATCAAAAAATCAAAGTCATGAACCTCAAACACCTACCGTAAAGGAAGAAATCAACTTAAAAGCACAAGAAACTTTAAACCTAAATGAAACAACAAATGCATTAGATCTCTATGGCAAAGATCTCACCGTAGAGGCTGAAGCAGGGAAATTAGATCCTGTAATTGGAAGAGAGTCTGAGATTAAAACAATCATTAAAGTTTTATCCAGGCGAGGAAAAAATAATCCTGTATTAATCGGTGCACCCGGCGTGGGGAAAACAGCGGTTGCCGAACTATTAGCTCAAAAAATTATTAATAACGAAGTTCCTGATTCTCTTTTAGGCTTAAAGCTAATTTCACTTGATATTGGAGCTTTAATAGCTGGAGCAAAGTTTCGAGGACAATTTGAAGAGCGATTTCGATCCTTACTAAATGAAGTAAGTAAAAACGAGCGAGGAGTAATTTTATTTATAGATGAATTACACACAATCGTAAGCAAAGAAAGAACTAATACTGATGCGGGTAGTTTATTAAAACCTTTACTTGCTAGTGGAGATTTAAGTTGTATTGGAGCAACAACTCCTGAAAACTATCGTCGTACCATTGAAAAAGATCAAGCATTAGATAGACGATTTCAGCAAGTATTAATTAAAGAACCAAATTTAGATTTAAGTCTGGAAATTTTAAAAGGAGTGAGGGAAAGATATGAGTGCCATCATGGAGTAACTATTACTGACCAAGCACTTGTCACAGCGAATCGCTTAGCTCATAGATATATAAGTGATCGATGTCTACCTGACAAAGCCATTGATCTGATTGATGAGGCATCAGCTCAACTGAAAATTGAATCTTCATCAAGCCCAAAAATAATTGAAGAAAAAGAATCTCAAATTAATGAATTAGAAATATTAATTTTAAAGGAAAGAAAAAATTTATCATCAGAAAGAATCAGTGATCTTGAAAAAGAGAAAGAATCAACTCGCATTGAATTAAATAAAATAAAGCAAAAATGGCAAGAAGAGCTTGAACAATTAGATGAATTACATGAATTAAATTTACGGGATGAAGAATTATCAAATTTAATAAGAGAAGCTGAAACCTCTGGTGATCTTGAAGAGTCAGCGAGACTTGAATATGAACAACGATATAAAATAAAAGAAAGAATACAAAATATAGAATATTCCATAGAAAAAGATAATTCAGATGGTTGTTCATTAATCAGAGAACAGGTAGAGGCTGAAGATATTGCTGATGTTGTATCAAGGCTGACAGGTATACCAGTTAACAAAGTTCTATCAGGAGAAAGACAAAAACTTTTAAATTTAGAAAAAGATTTAGAAAAAAAAGTTATTGGCCAATTGATAGCTGTTCAAGCAGTTTCTGCCGCGATTCGCAGAGCAAGAGCTGGGATGCAAGATGTAAGGAGGCCCGTAGGATCATTTCTATTCCTTGGACCTACAGGTGTTGGTAAAACGGAACTTGCTAGAGCACTTGCGAGCTCATTGTTTGACGAAGAGGACGCGTTACTAAGACTTGACATGAGTGAATATATGGAGAGAAATGCGGTTTCAAGACTCTTAGGTGCCCCTCCTGGTTATGTGGGATATGAAGAAGGTGGGCAATTAACAGAAGCGATTCGCAAAAGACCCTATGCAGTATTGCTTCTTGATGAAATTGAAAAAGCCCATCCAGAGGTATTTAATATTCTTTTGCAGGTATTAGATGATGGACGGCTCACTGATTCTCAAGGTCGAACAGTTGATTTTAGAAATACAGTAATAGTTATGACAAGTAACCTAGCTAGTAAGTCTATTTTAAACAATGCACTAAAAACTAAAAATCACGATCTTGATAAAGTTAGTCTTGAAGAGGAGTTAAAGCAGCAAATCAATGAAGCTCTTACAAAATATTTTCGACCAGAATTTTTGAACAGAATTGATGAAGTAATAAGATTTAGACCATTAAATCCAAATGATTTAGAACAAATCGTTCGACTTCAACTAAGTGAATTAAGTAAGCTTTTAGCTCAGCAAGACTTAGATCTTTATGTTGATGATAACACCATTAAAAATCTTGCTCATGAGGGATATGAACCAGAATATGGAGCCAGGCCGCTTAGAAGAGTTATAAGAAGAAGATTAGAAAACCCACTAGCTACACAAATATTAGAGGAGGAATTTGAGGGGGCTAAGTCAATAAGAGTAACTACCAAAGATGATGACTCTAAAAAACTTCTTTTTTTAATCGATAACTAATCGATCAAACATAAGTTAGTGTGGGTTATGGCCACTATTTTTTCAATTACTTTTCATTAAGTCTTCCCAAAGTGACAAGTCCAATTTCTAAAGAGGATCAAGAAAAGGTTAGTCCTACTAACAAGGATCAAAAAGCCTTAAAAAAAAGTTTTTTATCCTCTACAATTGATGAAATGAAAATGGTTGTATGGCCATCCCGCCAACAGCTTTTCAGTGAATCGGTTGCTGTAATTCTTATGGTGACTTTATCTGCAGTGTCGATAGCTGCTGTAAGTCGTTTTTACGGATGGGCCTCAACTCAGATTTTCCGCTGAGTTAAAAAAAACAAATTTTCACCACTCACAATTTTTTCCAGTGTCAGAGATTGAAACCACCCCTAATGAAGATTCAACAATAATTGATAAATCTGGAGTAACTCATGATGATCAATCACATTTTTCTAACAAATCAATCAAGACAAATATTGCTCGTTGGTACGCCATCCAAGTTGCATCAAGTTGTGAAAAGAAAGTAAAAGCAACTCTTGAACAAAGAGCAATAACTCTTGGTGTTAGTGACAGAATTATTGAAATCGAAATCCCTCAAACACCAGCAATTAAATTAAAGAAAGATGGCTCCAGGCAAACAACAGAAGAAAAAGTTTTTCCTGGTTATGTATTAGTTCGTATGGTCCTTGATGAGGACACAATGATGGCAGTCAGAAGCACACCAAATGTGATTAATTTTGTTGGAGCAGAAGACAGAAGAGCTACTGGTAAAGCTAGAGGACACATTAAGCCCAGACCCCTTAGCAGACAAGAAGTGAACAGGATTTTCAAACGAGCTGCCGAAAAGAAAACCGTTGTAAAATTAGATGTAGAAGAAGGTGATCAAATTGTTGTTACATCAGGTCCATTTAAAGATTTCCAAGGAGAAGTTATTGAAGTTTCAGGAGAAAGAAACAAACTTAAGGCACTTTTATCAATTTTCGGAAGAGAAACCCCTGTCGAACTTGAATTCTCCCAAATAACTAAACAAAATTGATTAATCTCCTTTTGCTGTCTGGACAGTCTAGGAGTTAAGTTTACTAAATAATTTAATCTGACACCTTTCAGATTTTCCGCATTAGTTCAATTTTTAGCCGATGGCAAAGAAAGTAGTAGCTCTGATCAAGTTGGCCTTACAGGCTGGCAAAGCTAATCCAGCGCCTCCCGTTGGTCCAGCACTCGGACAACACGGGGTTAACATAATGGCGTTTTGTAAGGAATACAATTCACGAACCCAAGACAAAGCTGGCTTTGTAATACCTGTAGAAATTTCAGTTTTCGAGGATAGAAGTTTTACTTTCATAACAAAAACTCCTCCTGCCTCCGTTTTGATAACTAAAGCAGCAGGAATCACTAAAGGTTCTGGAGAGTCAGCAAAGGGAACTGCTGGTTCGATAAGTAAAACTCAACTTGAAGAAATTGCAAAAACAAAACTTCCAGATCTCAATTGCACCAGCATCGAGTCAGCCATGAAAGTTATTGAAGGAACTGCAAAAAATATGGGAGTTTCCATAAACGACTAATTGAATCGTAAAATAATATTTGAGCAGTTCACTTACTTGGGGGAGATGAAAAGTCGTTTGAACCCCTTTTTATTATGAAAAATTTTTCTAAAAGAATGACCGCGCTACTTTCCAAAGTAGAAGAGCGTTCATATTCTCCCACTGAAGCAATAAAGCTCGTAAAAGAAAATGCCAATGCTAAATTCGATGAGACCATAGAAGCTCACATAAGACTTGGCATAGACCCAAAATATACTGATCAGCAACTTAGAACTACTGTTGCATTACCAAATGGAACTGGACAGAAAGTTCGCATAGCAGTAGTTACTAGAGGTGAAAAAGTCTCTGAAGCAAAAAAGGCAGGGGCTGATTTAGCTGGAGAAGAAGAGCTTGTTGATTCAATAAACAAAGGAGAAATGAACTTTGACCTTCTCATTTCTACTCCAGACATGATGCCCAAAGTAGCCAAGCTCGGAAGAGTGCTTGGACCTAGAGGTCTTATGCCCAATCCAAAAGCAGGAACAGTTACGACAGATCTTGCTGGTGCCATTAAAGAATTTAAAGCAGGAAAACTTGAATTCAGAGCAGACAAAGCTGGCATTGTTCATGTTCGATTTGGTAAAGCAAGTTTTTCTGAAGATGCATTACTAGAAAATCTGATAATTTTGCAAAGCACCATAGAGAAAAACAAACCAAGTGGAGCAAAAGGAAAATTCTGGAGAAGCTTCTTCATTACATCCACCATGGGGCCATCAGTAGAAGTAGATATCAACGAATTACAAGACATCCAGAAAGAAAAATGACCCCCTTTTGTTGTAAAATAGTAAGGTGGTAAATCCACAGGGCATGCGCCCAGCCAAAGAAAGCAGGTCTGATCCCTTAATCATTGTTTTTAAGCGATCTTTAAATCCCGCCGAGGCATTCGCAAGGTTTTTTCTTTTGGATTGAATCAATAGCGGCCTCGATTCCTTAGGGAAATTATGGCCGCATGTCCAGTTCTTCCCCCGATTCGATCCAATTATTATGGGCCGCACGCTGGAAAGCAAAAAACAGATCGTCGAGAATTTAGAGGGTCTATTAGACAACTCTGAAATGGCTTTAGTTCTTGATTACAAGGGCTTATCTGTTAAAGAGATGTCTGACTTGCGCTCAAGATTGCAAGAAAGCAATGGTATTTGCAAGGTCACAAAAAACACCTTGATGCGTCAAGCCATAAAAGGAAAAGATTCCTGGATTGGTTTGGATTCATTGCTTACTGGTACTAACGCCTTTGTTTTAATCAAAGGAGACGTTGGTAGTGCTGTTAAGGCTGTACAAGCGTTTCAAAAGGAAACTCAAAAGTCTGAGACTAAAGGTGGTCTTTTCGAAGGCAAACTTCTATCTCAAGAAGAAATCAAAGCGATTGCAAAACTTCCTAGCAAGGAAGTACTTATGGCTCAAATTGCTGGCGCAATGAATTCCATAACAACCAAAATTGCTATTGGTATCAATGAGGTTCCCTCTGGAATTGCAAGGTCTCTTAAACAACATTCAGAGAGCGGCGATAGCTGATCCTCTTATTAAACATTTGTTTTCTACTTATTTAGTTGCTGATTTAAACCATGTCTGCAAAAACCGATGAAATCTTAGATTCACTGAAAAGCCTCTCTTTGCTTGAAGCTTCAGAGCTTGTAAAGCAAATAGAAGAAGCTTTTGGTGTTTCTGCAGCCGCATCTGCCGGCGTTGTGATGGCAGCACCAGGAGCTGCTGCTGGTGGCGATAGCTCTGATGCTGCCGAAGAAAAAACTGAATTTGAAGTTGTTTTAGAGAGCTTTGAAGCTTCATCTAAGATAAAGGTCCTCAAAGAAGTCAGGAATGCCACTGGACTAGGCCTAGGCGAAGCAAAAGCGCTAGTTGAGGCTGCTCCAAAAACAATTAAAGAAGGAGCAAGCAAAGAAGATGCTGAGGCGCTCAAGAAATCCATAGAAGCTGTAGGAGGAAAAGTAACTTTGAAATAAATAATTCTTAGTTACTAGAAAAAATCCTATTTTCTGCTTATATAAAACCGGTCTCAATAGGCCGTTTTTTTTTATGACTAAAGAAGAAAAGTGTGCTATTTCTGCAGCTACTGATGGTGCATGTAGCGGTAATCCTGGCCCAGGAGGATGGGGAGCATTAATTAGATTCGAAGATGGCAGTGAAGTGGAATTTGGTGGTTTCAACCCAGAAACTACAAATAATCGCATGGAACTCCAAGCAGCACTATTTGTTCTTGAGAAATTAAAAACAATTAAATTTCATCCTTCCTTGACTATTAAAACTGATAGTAAATATCTAATCGATGGAATGGAAAAATGGATGCCTAATTGGAAAAAAAAAGGTTGGAAAACTGCTTCAGGGAAACCAGTACTTAATCAAGATTTATGGAAAGCTCTTGACAACCATGAATTGCCAAAAATCAAGCTTCAATATGTCAAGGGTCATAGTGGAGAAAAAGATAACGACAGAGTAGATGCCATAGCAGTAGCTTTTTCCAAACATAGAAAGATAGAACTAAAGACAGTTAACTAAAAAGCGTAATTCATTGACAAACATCAATATTAGTAATCAAAAATCAAAATTCTACTGAATAATTTATGATTAAACTAAATAAAATATTAAAAAATCAATTTAATATTAAAGATGAATAGCAATTCAAAAAATAAGAAAAATGACCTGTACAATATTTTACTTGGTCAACTTCTCTCACAAGATGATGGTATTGACGCTGAAGTCCTTTCTAATTCAGCTCTGAAAGCAATTAAATTTGCATCTATAAATAGAAATTTTCCAATTATTTCTAATATTCTTTTAAAAGCTTCAAGTGATCTTAAAAGAGATAACAAAAAATTAAATCAAAATATTTTTGGTTCGAAATTTAAAAATCCTTTAGGACTAGCTGCAGGATTTGACAAAAATGGCGTAGGAGCAGGTATTTGGGATTATTTCGGATTTGGTTTTGCTGAGTTAGGAACAATTACTTGGCATGCTCAAGAAGGCAACCCAAAACCCAGACTTTTTAGGATTGCGAAAAAAAAAGCAGCCTTAAATCGAATGGGATTTAATAACGATGGAGCCAGGCAATTTTTCCAAACAATAGCAAATCAAAAAATCTGTCAACCTGGCAATAGGCCCTATGTCATGGGAATAAATTTGGGGAAATCAAAAATCACCCCTCTCGAAACAGCTCATGAAGACTATGCTTTGTCCCTAGCGTTGTTAGCCCCATTATCAGATTATGCAGTAATAAACGTTAGTTCACCAAACACTCCTGGTCTTCGTTCATTGCAAGAAACAAAGCAAATTAAAAAATTAATAAGAACCCTTAAAAATTTATACAATTGCCCACCTTTGCTTATCAAAATTGCCCCAGACCTCTCTAATGAAGAACTTGATGAAATTGCAAGAGTAGCAATAGAAGAAGGAATCGATGGAATGATTGCTATCAATACAAGTTTAAATAGATTTAATTTAGAGAATTTAAAAATGAAAACTGGTAAAACACTAGCAGAAGAGGATGGAGGTTTAAGCGGACTCCCCTTACAAGAAAGGGGGATTGAAGTTATTACAAGGCTAAGAACTATTTCTAAAAACAAACTACCTCTCATAGGAGTAGGTGGAATTAACTCTGCAAAATCAGCATGGGAAAGGATTGCAGCGGGAGCCTCTCTAATACAAATTTATACTGGTTGGATATTTGAAGGGCCAACTTTAGTTCCCAACATTTTAGATGGATTAAGTTTACAAATGGAAAAGAATGGATTCAAAAATATTCAAGAGGCAATCGGTTCAAAAGAACCATGGAAATAAAAATATTACATATATTAAATTATTATGATTTCATTTTAAGCTAAAAAAGCAATATTTTCTTTTTCATAATGAAAATAGATTTTGATAATCACGGAGGTAATATTGAACATCAAGCAAGAAAATTAGGACTAAAAACAAGTGAAATAATCGACGCGAGTGCCTCCTTAGTTCCTTTTAAATTACCAAGAAAATTAACTAATTATCTTATTAAGATTATAAAAAATGATTCTATAAAATTCTATCCAGATAGGAGTTTTTTTGAAGTCAAAAATGCTATTTCCAAATGGCATGATATTGATCCTTCCATGATTTTGCCTGGCAATGGTGCCTCTGAATTATTCACTTGGGCAGCGAGAGATGCATCTTTAAATGGCATCAGTTCTTTACCAGCTCCAGGCTTTGGAGACTATCAAAGAGCACTGAAATGCTGGAATGCATCTTATGTACATGATCCATTACCACTTTCATGGAGCGATAGCAAACCACAATCATTCCCACTAAAACCTAAAACGAATGTCTTATGGATTACAAATCCTCATAATCCAACTGGACAATTATGGAGTCGTTCATCAATAAAAGATTTGCTAAATATTTATAAACTTGTTATTTGTGATGAGGCATTTATAACTCTTGTTCCAGGTGGTGAAGATCAATCTGTCATTGATTTAACTAAAGAATATCAAAATCTTATTGTGATCAGAAGTTTGACTAAGTTTTTAGGCATTGCTGGATTAAGAGTCGGATATGCTGTAACAAACTCAGATAGATTATTATCTTGGAAAGAGATAAGAGATCCATGGCCAGCAAATAGTCTTGCTATACATGTAATTAATATGATCATGAAAGATTCAAAAATGCATAAAAAAAGATTACATAAAATCCAGAAATGGGTTAATAATGAGGGGAAATGGTTACATAATAATTTATCAATCTTTAAATCTTTAAAGCCGCTTCCATCAGCTGCAAATTTCCAATTAATTAAAAGTGATTCATCCCTAATATATCTTTATGAAAAACTCAAAGAAAGGGGTATTTTATTAAGAGACTGCAGATCATTTATAAACTTAGGCGAAAATTGGCTAAGAATTAGTCTTCAAAAAAAAGAACATAATATTAAAATCATAGATGCACTTAAAGAGTACATTACATAATAGAGTTAATTAGATTAAATATATTGTTAACAGGATTAATTCTAAAATTATTTTGCATATTTAATTTCATTTCTCTTAGACTATTAGACCCTAATAACTTGGACACACAATCCTTTAAATTATTTTCTTCTGGTTTATGTTGATTAACTATTACAGCTCCTCCAAATCCTGCCATATAAGAAGCATTCCAATCTTGATGTCGATCAGTAGATTGCGGAAATGGTATTAGAATTGAGGGTGTCTTAGTAACAAGTAATTCACAGATTGCAGATGCACCTGCCCTACTGATTGCAAGATCAGCATGTTGAAGTAATGCAGGCACTTCATTACTAAAATGCCTTAAAACTAAATTTTCATGTATTTGAGCAGCTCCAAGCTCCGCATAATAATTATCATTTTTACCCGTCAAATGAACAACCCTACAACCCTTCTCAAGCAAATTAGGCAAAATAACTCTTACCATCTCATTTAACTTTTTTGCCCCTTGACTACCCCCCATTATCACAATCAATTTCCCATTCCCTGAAGGGACCCACGACGGAAGTGGCTGTTCCACAAGAAATCCAGACCTTACAGGTGTGCCGGTAAAACTTGTTTTACATCCAGGCAAATATGTAGATGCTAATGGAATTCCCAAAGCAATGTGATCACAAAATCTTCCCAAGTGCCTTGTTACTTTTCCAGGTATGGCATTAGATTCGTGCATCAAAATCGGTATTCCTATCAATTTCGCACCAAGAATACTTGGAGCAGATATGTATCCACCAGTAGTAAAAATAACATTTATTTTTTTTTGGCGTAATAATCTAGAAACCTTAATAGAAGCAAAAAGTAATTTAATTAACGCAAATATTTTTCTTAAAATACTTCCTTGCAACCCTTCAACTTTAAGTGTAGTCAGATTATATTTTTTAGGAACCAGTTCAATTTCTAGCCGATTTGGGACACCTAGCCATTGAATTTCCCAATGATTTGAAAGTGAATCAGCCAAAGACAGCGCAGGGTAAATATGACCTCCAGTACCACTTGCAGCAATTAAAATCCGAGGCATAAATTAAATGACCACTATGGATACAAACTAAGTTATATTGAGTAAAAAAGGTATACGTGCGCAATTCGATTATATTCAATTTAATAAGTTTTTTATTTGTTTATCCTCTTTTTATCAATTCTGCTTCAGGGAAACATATAAGTCATCAATTTATTAGTAGTCAAATAGAAGAAAAGCTAAACCAAAAAAAGCATGAGTTATTAAAAGACTTATTTCTACAAAAATCATTCAACGACTTTAATAAGCAATATCAAGATTTCACAAAGAAATATAAAAATGCGAAATGGTCAATCAAAACAAAAGAAACTTATCAAAATAAAAAAATCCTTGAAGTAGAAATCACATCCATACGCGAAATAGGAGGTCAAAATTTTGATCTGAACTCCAAACAAGAAGTTGAAATAGAAATATATAAAAACAAAATTAAAAGTTATACTGTTCTTAATGATGAGTCAATTCTTAATAGTCAAAATAATCCCTTAATTGTAAAAATCAATTCTCCAAATAAAGTTCTTACTGGCGAAAGGTATGAAGTCAATTTAATTATTCAAAAACCATTGGATGATTCATTAATTGCAAGTGGAATTATAGTTCTTAAGAATAATACTTATATAAGCCAGGATTTTTTTAGTATTATACCTAGTCAGTCAGGTGGTTTATTTAAATATATTCAAGCACCTTTAAAACCTGGTTTTCAAACCATTTCAGCAATAATTACTCATCCACAAGGCATATATTCAATAACAAAAAAAATAAAAGTAGGTTTATAAAAACCTACTTTCGTATTATTCAAAATTACTTACCTAATAATCAAGCGTCATCAAGAGCAGATACTCCTGGAAGAACTTTCCCTTCCAAAAGTTCTAGACTAGCTCCACCACCAGTTGAGATATGAGACATACTTTTAGCTAAACCTGCTTTTTCTACTGCTGCGACTGAATCTCCACCTCCGATAATTGTGCAGCATCCTTGCGCACTTAAATCAGCCAGAGTTTTGGCTATTGCATTTGTTCCTGTTGCAAATTTCTCAAATTCAAACACACCCATTGGTCCGTTCCAAATAACAGTCTTACAATTTTTTAAAGCATTCTGAAAAATCTCAACTGAATCTGAGCCAATATCCAATCCCATCCATCCTTCACTAATAGAGTCAATCTTGGAAACTTTAGAATTTGCATCAGGAGAAAACTTATCAGCCAGAATGACATCACTTGGTAAAAGAAACTCAACTCCTTTTGATCTTGCTTTCTCTTCCAAAGAGCTAGCTAATTCAAGCTTATCTTCTTCAACAAGACTATTACCTACAGATAGACCCCTAGCTTTGTAGAAAGTAAAAATCATACCTCCACCAACAATTATTTTATCGCATTTATCAATCAAAGACTCCAAAACACCTATTTTACTACTTACTTTGGAACCTCCAACAATCGCCGCCAAAGGTTTTTTAGGTTGATCTATAGCTCCTTGGAGATACTTAAGTTCTTTCTCCATTAAATAGCCCGCCACGCAAGGGCTTAAAAACTTGGTTACACCCTCAGTTGAAGCATGCGCACGATGCGCCGCTCCAAAAGCATCATTTACATAAACTTCGGCCAAAGAAGCTAATTCCTTTGCAAAATCCATATCATTTTTTTCTTCCCCAGCCATAAATCGAACATTTTCTAAAAGCACAACATCACCATTTGACATGGCATCTACTTTTGATTTTGCTTCCACTCCAATACAACTGTCTGTTTTAACAACAGTTTTACCAAGCAATTCACTGAGTCTCCGAGCGACAGCAGTGAGCCGCATCTTTTCATTTACTTGTCCCTTGGGTCTTCCAAAATGAGCCGAAAGAATAACTCTTGCACTCTTTTCTGCAAGATCATTGATAGTGGGTAATGCAGCACGAATTCTTGTGTCATCAGTAATTTGTCCCTCATCACCTAATGGGACATTAAAATCAACTCTAACCAAAACACGTTTGCCGCATAGGTCTTCAGCGCCGAGACTTGACAGGGAACGCTTAGACATAATGGGTTTAAAAAGGAAACTGAGTGACCATAGCTCTTGACAGGCACTAATTGGGTAATTACTAAGACAGAGAAAAAATCTGGCTACCCCTTAAAAAACCAGAAAAAGGCTTTTGGGATATTACTTGTCTAAGATTTCTATAGATAGACTGCTCTCAAAACATTGCAATAACTAAGAATACAAAATCCACCTTGTAAATTTAGAAATTGACATTTTTTGAACTTGATAATTTTAGAATTTTCTTTCTCCTAAGCAAGATATTAAATATTGTAATTTTATCTATCTTTAATGATCAACATAAATCTAATGGGATTCAGATATTCAGAATAATTTAATTAATATTTTCAGCTTATTTAGTCTTTGCAAATGATAAGTTTATCTTAAACTTTTCAAATATAGCTCCAAAGATAATGCATTTATTAACTTTTTCAGTTCAAGCATGAATCAATTTTGACCTAAATTTTTTAAATTCCGTGAACAAACAACTAATACAGTGGTATCCAGGTCACATTGCTAAAGCAGAAAAACAACTAAAAGACCATCTAAAAAAAGTCGATCTTGTTTTTGAAGTGAGAGATGCAAGAATCCCTATTTCGACATCACACCCATATCTTCAAAAATGGTTAAAAGGGAAAAAACAACTCTTAGTTATTAATAGAAAGGACATGATCAATATCGAGGCCTATCAAGTATGGGATAAAAAATTAAGATCAGAAGGAAAAGTTCCATGGTGGTGTGATGCAAAAGCTGGAACAGGAGTTCTTCAACTAAAACAAGCAGCTATTCGTGCTGGGGAAGAGTTAAACAAAAGACGCCTCAATCGAGGGATGAAGCATCGTCCTATCCGAGTTCTTACTCTTGGTTTTCCCAATGTAGGTAAGTCTGCCCTAATTAATAGGCTTGTTAAAAAAAAGGTAGTTTCTAGTTCAAGAAAAGCTGGAGTAACAAGAAGTCTTAGATGGGTTAGGCTAGGACAAGACCTAGATCTACTTGATGCTCCTGGAGTTCTTCCTCCCAGATTGGAAGATCAAAGTGCCGCTCTAAAACTTGCTATTTGTGATGATATTGGTCAAGCTGCTTACGATACAGAACAAGTAGCCATTAAATTCATGATTCTCCTTGAAAGGTTAGAACACATCAAAGAGTCTGGAGTCAAGTCAATGTACTTACAAAAAAGATATGGAATACTTTTGAATGAAAATACTAAAGACAAATCTTCATGGCTACTTTCCGCAGCAAAACGCCACACTTCTGGAGACACTGCGAGAATGTCTCAAAGATTACTTGATGATTTCCGCAAAAACTTATTAGGGAATATTTCTCTTGAGCTCCCCTAATGGAACAGGAAATCAAACAAGAATTTGGTCAAGGTCAAGGCGAATTATTTGAGCGCGAATATACAAAACCTATGCCTATGAGGCTTGATAGGTGGCTTGTCAGTCAACGATCCGAACAAAGTAGAGCTCACATTCAGAAATTCATTGAGGCAGGATTTGCAAAAGTCAATGGTAAAATCGGGAAAGCTAAAACACCTGTCAGGCCAGGGGATATTATACAACTTTGGGTTCCACCACCCGAGCCACTTCCGTACTTAAAACCAGAAGAAATTAATTTAGACATTTTGTATGAGGATAATCATTTAATAGTGATTAATAAAGAAGCAGGTATGACAGTGCATCCTGCACCAGGAAACAAATCAGGCACTTTGGTAAATGGATTAATCAATCATTGTCCAAATTTACCTGGGATTGGAGGCAAGCTGAGACCTGGCATAGTTCATCGATTAGATAAAGATACAACCGGATGCATCGTCATAGCAAAAACTCAAGAAGCCCTGGTTAATCTACAAATTCAAATACAAAAAAGAGTAGCCTCAAGAAATTATATTGCTGTTGTACATGGTGCGACAAAAGACAATAAAGGTATGATTGTCGGATGCATTGGTCGACATCCTAAAGATAGAAAGAAATATGCTGTCGTTGATGAAAAATCAGGCAAGTATGCTTGTACCCATTGGGAATTGATTGAAAGGCTAGGTAATTTTTCTCTACTTAAATTCAAGCTAGACACAGGTCGGACGCATCAAATTCGTGTTCATAGTGCATACATAGGTCATCCGATTATTGGAGACCAAACTTACAGTAGATGTAAAAAGTTGCCAATCAAGCTTAATGGCCAAGCTTTACATGCAATTGAATTAGGTTTGATACACCCAATAACATTAGAAAAAATGACTTTTACAGCTCCATTGCCTAATGATTTCGAGCGTCTTTTAAAAGTAATACAACCTACAACATAGGACTATTTTGGCAATTTCGGACAAGCATCAACCATCTGTTTTGTTAGATTTTGTTGAGGATGATTCAACATATTTCTACCTGAATTCTCTTCAATAATTTTTCCCTTATCAAAAACTAACACCCTATGACAAAAACCTGCAGCAATTGATAAATCGTGGGTAATAAATAAAATAGACAGTTTTAGCTGCTCTTGCAAAGAAAGAAGTAACTCTAGGACTTCTGCTTGAATTTCTGCATCTAACATGCTTACACTTTCATCACATATCAAGACTTTAGGATTTAGTGATAGTGCTCGTGCGATAACTACCCTTTGTTGTTGCCCGCCTGAAAGTTGAGAAGGTAAACGTTGCTCATAAAATTCTGTAGGCTTTAAACCAACGAGAGTTAAAAGATTACGAGCTTTTTCTTTAGCTTGAGATCGACTTGACAAATTATGTATAAGAATTGGATCTATAATTGCATCAATGACTGTCATCTTAGGATTTAGGCATGCACAAGGATCTTGAAAAATAATTTGAATATATTTACGTACTTGTTTTAGAAATTTACGATTGATATTTGAAACATCTTTTCCACGGAAAATCACCCTTCCTCCTCTTATAGGTAATAATCCAATCAAGGCTCTACAGAGTGTACTTTTACCACATCCA
>QCJB01000027.1 GCA_003216295.1 Prochlorococcus sp. AG-402-P16
TATATTTGTTTTCAAGTCTCAAAAGTTTGATATACAATCTAAGATAACAGGCTTTATATTCTCTTTCGTCAGAGTTAGAGGATAGTTGCCCATAATTAAACTTTTATTGCGAAGAACCAATATTGCTAATTGCTGAATGATCGGATCATGCTCTTTCATGCCGTTTGTTTTTCATCTTTTCCTATCGAATACTATCTTTTTATTTCTTTTCATTTAGATCTTTTGATGCTGACTAACTTGCTCAGGGCCACAGCTGCACTGTTGTAATGAGCTGAATGACCGAAGAAGTATCAATCAATCAATCAAAAGACAAGCTCGCAGAGTTGCTTCTGCTGGAATGGGTTTGATCGTTCATGACTTCGATGTGATAAATATTGAAAGGCCACAAATGGTAGCAAAACTGATCGTAACTCTCGAACGAAGTATGCAAAAGGGACTACTTCATAACCAATTAAACGGGGTAGCGGCCTGTGCAAACAAATACTTAATTTGGCTGGATTACCCGCTGACTCTAAATACAACTACAAAAACAGCAGGAGTTGCTAATGGCAGCTCAATTATTATTAGCAGTCCGCGCATTGAAGTATCGCTGCGCTTTAAGTGGTCATGCTTATAGAAATTGCATTGAAAACGTCAACAAAATGGATAGTATAGTCTGTAAATAAATTGTTTTTAATTCTAAATTAATAGATGTCGCTTATTAAAAATAACTTAGATTATCCTGTTTTTATTGGAGGTACTGGCAGATGCGGAACTACTGTAATGGCAGATTATCTAGCCTCTGATAGTAACTTTTACCTTCCAACTCATGAAAATAAGCTATTTGTTGAGCAAGACGGATTCCTTGACTTAATAGATATTTTTACAAACCATAATTGTCCAATAAGAAAACATATTGCAATAAGTAGATTTATTGAATGGGCAAAAAGATTAGCAATAATTGGTTGTGAAAATGTTCACTTGAATCCATATTTAAGTATTCTTTCAAAATCAATTGGTTTTCAAAAAGCTGCTGAAAAGATTCAACGTGATTTTCCAGATCAAAATGTACATATTCACGCGATTGGGCATCTATTTAAAAAGGGTCATTATGAAAAATGTATAAACAACTTTATAAATAAAATTATTCATAAGGTTAATAAAGAGGGTATATTTGATACGGCAGGAATGATGAAGCCATTTTATGTTGCAAAAGATTTGAAAAGGTCTCAAATATTGGAATATATTAGGAACTTTTCATATGAATTGTATGGAGAGGGAGAGAATATTAGATGGATTGATGATACCCCATCAAACTCCATTCAATTCCCTTTTCTGATTGAACTTTTTCCTAATGCAAAATTTATACATATGGTAAGAAATCCATTTGATGTGGCTGATTCGATGATTAGTCAGGTTTGGTCTTCACATAATACAATTTCAGATGCATTGAAAAGCATCCAAAGCCATCATAAGCTTTTAGATGATTTATTCTCTCCTTTTGAAAAGGATAAATTAATTGTTATCAAACTTGAAGATTTAGTAATTGATTCTTTATTGATTCAAGAAAAATTATCAGTTTTTTTAGGTTCTCAATTGAATTTAAATCAATCTATTATTTCTCAAAAAAATGCTAATATTAATCGTCACAAGCACTGTATTAAGGATGAAGAAATAAAAGAGCTATCTTTTCTGATTGAGTGGATGAATAAAATGGGATATAATTTATAATCTTAAATTTAATGCACAAACTGCTCAAAAAATAAATTAATACTATAAGATATATTTATTTTGCATTTAATTATTTATTTTAATATAATGGATGAAAATAAATAAAATATATTATTTCTAGTGTAAAAAAAGCGATTCAATCAATTGTTTAAATTTAATCAAATTAATTAGTATTTTTTTCTGCATATTGAATACCTTGAATAATATTATCAGCAAATGATCTTGTCGCAATACCTGATGATTCACCAAATAAATAAATTCCAGGAAAAGAATTTTTTATAATGGATATATTCTTATTTGCATTTTCTTCATATGTTTTAGATGGAATAGGAAGAAGATCTGGGAAATTTATTACTTCTGATCTTTTTATTGCTTTTTTTTCTTTAATGATTCCAATTTCAATCAAACTATCTATAGAAGTATTGTGTACTTCCTCTTTTGATAAAATATTGAATTTACTCAAGTAAATATCATTATACTCAACAACTAATTTAGAAATACTGTTTTTAGATTGAGAACATAAAGATTGGTTGGTGATTCTATAGCATGGAATATTCTGATCTATTATAAAAATCACAGAGAATGTTTTTAATAGATATTCATTATCTAAAAGAATAAAATCAAATGTTAATCCTGATCTAAATATTTTTTTGTCTTTGGTAGGATTTATTTTTAAGCTATTGTGACACTTCTTTAAAGAAGAAGCCCATCCAATTTTTTTGAATTCTAAAACTTTTCCAGATTCAAGTGTTAATGATTTCTCTTTATAGTGAATAGATGAAACTTTTTTATTTATTATTTCAACTGATTTAAAAGCTTTTATCTTTTTAATAAGACTTTCTGAGAAGGATTTAAATTGAGCGTTATGAGGATAATGTATTATAGTATCTCCAAACTTATGTATTTCTCCTTTGGCTGCCTTTATTATAGTTTCAGGATAATAAAGTGGGGCCCAAAATCGTCTATGAAAAATTGATGAAATATCTCTTGATTTGAATCCAGAAATCTTTTTTATATATGGTTCAATAATATTTGTATGTATAAACTTACCATGGTTAAATAAAGAGGTTTTTTCATAACTAACTTCAGTATGGAAATCTTGGTTTATGATTTTTTTTGAAGCATGACAAGAATCATGTTTATCTAAATCCTTTAGTTCAAATTGAATAAGTTCCCTCTCTTCATTAGTAAAGCTTTTGAATATATCAAATGAGTTACATAAAAGAAAGTCTTCATATAATTTGCCCCTAAAGTATGTTTTAGGACTATTTATATTTATTAAGGGCTGGATTTCGTTTATATATTTTTCAAGCAAATTGAAGAATCTTCCAACATCATTACGTACTAAAGTGTTATAACTTTTTATATCAGGCTCGCATTCAGCATTTGTAGATGTTAATTCTACAACTGCCATGCCAAGGTCATAGTGAAGATTACTTATTTCAATACCAGAGAAATGCCCACCCAATTTTTCACCGTTAGTTATGAGTATTACTTCATTCCCCTTTTTGGCTAGCTCTAAACTTGCAACTAGTGCTGCAATGCAATTACCTATAATCAAATGATTGTTCATTATTAGTGATTAAGAGTTGCTACTGCAAGTATCTCAGATCCTGCATTTGGAAAGATGTCATTCATTTGACTGAATGCATAGATTTGTTCTTTTGTAAGTATATTTTTATCAAGTATTTTTTGCATTTGATCGTGAGTAAAAGGCTTTAGAATTATTGTCTTAATTTTTTCAACCATAAAACCATTTTCTTGAAGCTCTTTGTTTAATGATTCCATACAATAAACTTTTTTTTGCTGAAGTGAATTTTGCTGTTTTGATAACTGATATATACTATTTATTATTCCCAATCTTTCTGCTAACTGTCGGTGAATAGAGTAAGCGTTAGGAACAGTAAATATATATTTAGTCTTATTATCTCCTAATTTTATTGCAGATTCAAGAATCCTATTTGAATTTTTTACCTCATGAAGAAGAGCAGATATAATAACAAGATCTTGACTTTTTTCAAAATGATGCATTGTATTTATATCTTCAATATTATAATTTAAAAGTTGAGTTTTTATATGTGGGTTCAATCCCTTTAATCTCTCAAGGTTCGTATAAAATAAATCTGCTGGTTCAATAACAGTTGCCAATTTAGAACTCTGATAATCCAAGAATAATGGCTTCATCCCGCAACCAACCTCTGTCCAAAAACTAGGCTTTATATTTTTTATAATCTTCAGGATTTCTTGACGACGTAGATAAGCTTGATGAAATTCAAAAGGAAGTGTCCTATATTTATTTTGGTAATCAAATAAATCCCTGTTAATTGATTGATTTTTCATAGTGATCGGCAATTGTCGTTACAGCACCAAAGCTTTCTTTGTACATATTCAATCCTTCATTTAATATTAAACCATCGTTTTCACTTGATATACCAAAATCAAATACTTTTATATTATTTTTCTTACATAAATCTAGGCAATATTGAATTATAAGATCACTGGCACCAAGTTTTCTTCCTGTTTCATTTGCTCCAAAATATTGGAGATGCATGACAGATCTAACAATATAAATAATTCCTCCTGCTAGAAGATCTGAATTTTTCTTTGCAATTATTAATTTTATATTATTCTTAAAATTTTGTGCCAATGATTTTATTTCTTTTGCTGAATGTACAGAATTAATATTATATTTTTTATTTAATATTTCATTTTCTAAAATCATAAATTCATCATAGTCATTACTTTCCTTTATAATAACATGATTTTTCATGGCACTTTTAATTGAAGAGATCCTCCCTTTATAAAGTTTATGTTTCTCATTAAGGAAAATAGTTGATGAAGCATCACGTCTTGTTAAATCGAAACCTAGATTAAATAGAGCAAAGTGAATAGCTTGTTGATTATACCGACAATAAATATCAGGAATTAACTTTATTCTTATTTGTTTGATACCAATTTCTCTAAAGTATATTAAGAGTTTTGAGATGATTTTTAATGTTTTTCTCTGGCTTATAAAGTCAGAGATTAATCCTCCATAGCTTAGTCCTGAGTGAGATGTCCATTCATTACCACTAATATTCCCCGGTAAAACAGCCAACCATTTATGATTATCTTTAACAATGATCGAATGGTCCTCGTAAATATCGTTATGGTAATCCATATAATTCCTATTAAACAAGAATGAGCCATTGAAAGATTTTAAAATAAAATCATTCCATTTATTTTTTAAGCTGCTTTTATATTTAATAATTTCCATATTTATAAATAAGGAATTGTTTTAGAGTAAGTCTCATAACACATTATGGAAAATAGAATGAACTAGAGTTGTACAAATCAAGATCAGTAGGGATATCCACTTCTCCCCATACCCCTTTATAAGCAATTGTTTTTATGTTTAAGGATTTAGTGATAAGAAGATGTTTTAAAAAAGAAGTTACATCAATTTTATTTCTTTTCTCTTCAGTTAGAGTGCAAAATATTTTATTAAATTTATAAAATATTTTAGGTGTGAAGCTAATAATTCCCATATATTGACCACATGCATTGCTAAGACAATCTAACGGTTCTCCAATATTTTTTAAATAAGCAAAATCATCAATTGAGAATGTCTCCGCATCATCAGTTGCATTTTTAAAACGGTTTTTCCAAAGTTCTTTCCAAGAAGTGCTATAAAGAATAGATAACTCTGTTTGATTTAAAAGAGATTTCAATGCGAATGACTCATAAAAGATATCTGAATATGAAATAATTGCGCTGCTTTCATTTAATAAATCTTTAGCAGTCATAATTGATATCAGCATATTGCTATTTTGCCAGTTTGGATTATATAAAAGAGTCACTTGATCTTTATAAGAATCAAATAGATGAGAATTATAACCAGTAATAATATAAATTTTATTTATTCCTGCTTGATAAAATGCATCTATTTGATATTCAATTATTGGTTTACCTTTTACTAATAATAATGCTTTATGATTATTTTTAGTGATCAAACCTAGTCTACTTCCTTTCCCAGCGGCTAAAATAATTCCTATCATAAAGCAAATAAAGACTTTATTACTTCTTTGTCCATTGGATGAATAACTTCATCTCTTTCAGGGTGCCACATGAATCCATCCCATGGCAATTTTTTATGAGAAATTGACTCAATAGAATTATCATAAGACCGATAATTTACATTAAAACAATCTGGTAATCTATCTATTGCAAAAGTGTGGTATGAATTTACCGTGCGTGAACTAATATCGTCAATTTTATGTCTTGTAGATATGTGCCCATCGACTGATTTTAGTGTTCCACCGAAGAATGAAGATATCATTTGCATTCCTCTGCAAATTCCTAAT
Source organism: Prochlorococcus sp. AG-402-P16 (assembly GCA_003216295.1). Classification (GTDB taxonomy): domain Bacteria; phylum Cyanobacteriota; class Cyanobacteriia; order PCC-6307; family Cyanobiaceae; genus Prochlorococcus_B. The sequence goes on from QCJB01000027.1 coordinate 6,054, forward strand.
ACTTTAAGAGATTTATCCTTCGCAAGATTTAATGCTGCTAATTCTACTTTATCTCGAGTTATGTCTTTCCCAATAATATCTCCGCCAGTAAGCAAAAAACCATTTATGGAGTGATAATCACAATATTCACTTATCAAATTAGTTTCCATATTAGGAAGTAGGATATAATTACTTATAGACAGATTACTAAAGAGTTTAATCCAATCTCTAGAAATGGAATCTCTTTGTTCCTCGTAACCTACAGCTGAAGAAAGTCGTGTAGATACAGCAATTGTAAATTTCATTTTAATAAGAAATTGTTCTTGACAAACAATTAATATCAGTCGTTTTATTCTGCAATAACTTTGTATAAGTATTTTCTCCGCAACCAATAGCTGCTGGAATATTTAATTCGGCACATCTAACTGACATATGAGAATTAGGTCCTCCAAAGCAAGTAATTAAACCTGCTATCTCACGAGTGAAGATCCAGTCATAACCTGGATCAGCATTTAATATCAAGACTATTTTCCCATGCAAATTTTCACTGCAGTCTGAGTACTCATCAAGGGCAATTATTTCACCTGATACTAAAGATGATCCAATGAATGATGGCGTAGAATCACTCATTGTGCCTACATAGATATGTTTAGATCCTGTCAAAATATGTGGTAGCTTTATATTTAAGCATTCTTTATAGTGATCTTTTGAGGATTTAATTTTCTGAGACAAATTTGAAAAAATACTATTCGATGTTGAGTTGTTTGAAAGATATAAAATGTCATTTAAATCAATATAAGAAAGATCCTCTTTTGAAAATCCTTGAAGTTCTCCCCAACGAGTTAAAAGAGTTAATGCATAAGACAGTAGTTTTGAAAATTCAAATTTAGATTTTTCTCTCAACTTTATTGACTCTGAAATATAGAATATCAATTGATTTGACGAAATAGAATTATTACAATAATTTCCTAAAAGTTTATTAATAGAATTAATTTCATCACTTCTAAATTCAAATTTCTTTGAATTTATAGGCTTGTTAGTTGACTTTGATACAGAAGTAAATAGTTTTTCTCTTTCAGCATAAGTAGGAGAGCCGATATCATATGTTGAAGGGCGTAAATGACCATATTTTTGTATAAAGTTTTCATAAGAATTTTTTTCAATCAAAACATTATTAAAATCTTTTATTAGTTCTGTTGTAACTCCTTGGATTGACTGCCTAAAGCTATTGAGACGAGATGATGATATGAATTGCGAATCTTCTATAGAGCGTAGTAATGATTCAGAAATAAATCCATGTCTAGCTAATATTGCAAAAGTGTAAGTTCCTGTTGATCGACATAAATATAGAGTATCAAGAAAAATATTTAATATTTCATCAGGACGATTAGATTTTTCTAAACTATCAATTTTTTCTTTATAGGTTGTTATTTTGTTTATAGAGACTTTTTCCTTTTCAAACTTTGTAGAACACGAACCCTTTATTAGAGATAATGTTAATGAGTGAAGTTCTTTATAGTATATATCAAACCCTTTTTCTCCTAGATCCTTCTTTAATACTGCCGAATAGTTTTTTATGAAATTAAAGTCAGTACAAGTTGTAGCAACTTCAAATTCAATTTTGTCATGTAAGTTTCTATTATTCTCTAACTTTTCAATCCAAGAATTGACTAGTATTTCTCCTATTTTTTCCGGTAGATTCGAAGGTAAGAAGGAATTAAAACTTTTTCTTATATCAATATATGGATTATTCCCAATTATATACATTAGATCTTTATTAAGTAATGATTTATATCCCATTGATGCACGTGCTTCATTCCATATGGATGATGTAATCAAAAATCGGTACAAGCTTCTAGCGAGAGGCTTTGGGGATACTCCAATTATTTCAGCAGGATTCCAGTCTGGCATCATTCCAAATATTGCTTTTTTACCAATAATTCCAGATCCTTTAATAGATATTCTGTCTAGATATTTTTTGAAAAATGGTAAAAGATTGTTAACTGAGTTTTGAACATTTGGATGCCATCTAGATGTGCAGGTTATTGCACGAATTTGTAGTGTATATAATTTACCTTGCACATCACTTGCAAATTCAATATCAAGAGGAGTATTTTGAAAAAAAGATTCTATCTCTTTAACCATCTTAATAATGGCAATAATTCTGGGAGATGTAACTGAATTTTCTGGGTAATTTAAGGAAACGTATATTGTTTTTATACCTTTTTTCCCAGATGTCACGCCTGAAGAATCTATCTTGCTTTCTACATAATTAATGCAATAGTAAGGGGCACCTGATGCTAAGTCTCTTGTCATAACAACACCTGAAATTCTTATCTCAGGCACATATTCCTGAACAATTATTTGGTTACCGCTTGAAATTCCCATTGAATCGGAAACTAGCCGAATAGATTCAGCTAGATTTTCCCTTGAGTAACCTTCTTTTAAGGGGATAGATAAATAACATCCAGCTTTTGAGTCATTTTCTTTGTCTTCGTATACAGAGCTTGATCGAATAATTATTGCTCTATTAGGAAAATTTAGTAATATTTTATCTAGAACAACATTTAGCTCATTCGTAACTTGAAGTTGGTTAAAGACTATAAAAAATGGAACATGAGAATTAGTTAGATAAGGTTTAATAGCTTTTAATGTCTCTGCTTTTGTACCAAGTTTCATTATTTATAACCTTAAAGAATTAATAGCTAATTATTGATATATTTTTAGAGATGTCATTAATATACTATACAATGTAGCTTGAGAGATAAAGGATATTCCTCCAATATATTATTAATTAGCGTATCTAGAATGGAACGTCGCCTCATGAACCTATATATTTAAACATCTTATTGATGCTGTTATAGTCTTTATACGCTTGAGTTCTTTAAAATTATTAGCTGGTTTTATTATGATTGTATGGATAACAGGATTACCTGGTTCTGGTAAAACTACTCTTGCTAAAAGAGTTAAATCTATATTAGAGCAAAGAACATCTAAAAATATAGTCCTTCTTGATGGAGATAATATTAGAGCTATATTACCTTGTGAAATATCTTATGCCAAAGAAGATAGAATTAAACTTGGATTCTTTTACAGTGAATTAGCATTGTTAATAGAGAAGAGTAATTGCATAGTTATTTGCTCTTTTGTCGCATTATTTCACAGTGTTCATGAGCATACACGACTAAAAGCAAAAGATTATTTTGAAATTTTCCTCGACCCTTCCTTCGAAGAATTAGTAAATAAAAATAAGAAGGGACTTTATTCAAAAAATTCAGAATATATTTTGAGCCAATTAAAAGAATATGAATTCCCAACCAATTCTGATTTTAAAATCAATACTATCGTAAATGGAGTTTATCAAGATCATTCAATTGAAATCTCACAGAAAATATTTAAAAAATTAAATATTTTTATCTAAATCAAGATTTTTATTAATTAATCTAAATTTTTATATAAGTAATTAACAGATTATAGATTTACTAGATTTAAATTAAATCTTTCTTCTTTGCAGACCATGAGCGAGTCCAATATGTAGCTTCAATGATGTCCGTTTTCTCAATTCTTTTACTTATATATTGTATAAATTCACTAAACAAATCCTCTCCTAGTTGAACTTGTAGATCATTCACAGACTTCCATGCTCCAATATATCTTTCGGGCTCCATTTTTATTACATGGCGTCCATCGATATATATGACGTCTTCAAAATAATTTGATTCAGTTAATCTTTCTGTCAAAGTTTCTGTTATTCCAGACCTTCCTGAGGAGACTCTCTTTATAGATGACTTAAGTGTTTTAAGATGATTCTCGATATCAACTAATAAAGGATTGAGTTCTATTAACCTTGGATTCCATATTGCTGTAAATATGCCATTTGGGCGAAGAATTCTATGAAATTCTTCCAATGCTTTTTCAAAATCAGCCCAGTGGAAACTTGAGGCCATTGAGATCCAGTCAGCTGATTGATCTTCTAATTTGGTTTGTTCTGCGGAGCCTTGTCCCCATGTAATGTTTGTAGATAAACTATCTGAAATACCTTGAAAATACATATCTTCATTGGGTTCTATAGCCACAACACTTTTTACTCCTAAATCGTTTACCATTCTTGCCCAAATACCTGTACCAGCACCAACATCAACGAAGTCTATTTCTGAGATATGTTTATTGAAAAGACCACTTATTGCTAACAATACTGAATGATTATAGTTTGGGCGATATTTCGAATAATTCATAGCCAAACCAGTAAAATTACCAGCTTTTTCAATCTTAGTCATTTAATTTCTCTTCCGAATTACTTCTTAAATCATTATAGAAAGATTTACGTCTTTAGAATAAATTGAAATTTAATAAGAAGATTTGGTTCTAGGGTTATTCAATTTCAATTGAAGCTAAATATTTATTTATGCATTGTTCTTATCAAGATTTTTTATTAATAGAATTATTTTAGCCAATCATCTGAAATTAATAGTTCATATGCTCTTTTCCCACTGTTACCCTGATAATTGATATTAAAGAATTCTTCTCTTAGTGATTTAGTAATAGAATAAGAAGGGGGATTTTTTATGCAAAAATTGCAAATATCTTTTATATTATCTAAGTTTGCGATTCTTTCTGGAAAAAAAGATTTTATGTAATCCTCACCAGATAATTCTCCTAAAAGTGTATGACTTTTAGATTCTAATTTCATATCTAAAAATGCAAAGTTTTTGTTTAAGTAAAGTGCACCAAACATCGGTCCTCCATAATCAAATAGCATTAGATCTGCTAGTGCATATAAAGGAAGGTTGTCATCGTCACTATCATCAACATAATTAAAATCTAATGTAAAAAGTTTCTTGTGATTCTTGGGGTCATCGTTTTTCATTAATGGATGAGGTCTGACAACAATATTGTGATCACTCCTTAATGATGAGATTACTCTGGCGTACATTTCTATGGAACATAAATCAGTATAAGTTGGCAGCCAAACAATAGTTTTCTTTTTCGCATCACATTTAAACTTTCCCATAAGGAAATCCCTATTAAAACCAGCATTAAAGTACCTATCAAACCTTGGATAACCAATTTGAGCTGTGGCTATTTTATGCTTCTCTTTATATCTTTTTTCGTGGTATGGTCCATAACATAGAATTCCAACATAGTGTTTATTCCAATGTGATAAAGCCCATTTAAGTACTCCTGCACTGTACATTAACCCTATATTTTTTTTGCCAAGTAATTTGATAATAGGTACATTAATTTTAATCTTTTTTTGATTCTTCACTATAGTTAGAGCTATATTTCTACCAGCATGATTTGATACTAATTTATCATAAATAAGTCTATTATCTAAAAGTTCTTCAGTACTCTTTATAACTATATCTTTTGTATGTAAATCCTCTTGTATTTTAGATATTATTTCTTTATCAAGATTTTTATCGACCAATAACTCAAAAGAATTTGGATCTATTTCCAAAATTGGTTTAAAATGATTAAACACAGTAAAACTTTGAATATAGAAGGCTGTCTTTTTAATTAGTGTCGCATTCTTTATGTAATGATTTGAAAACTGATATGAAGGATCTTTTTTAATGCCTTCCCATTCCGATATATAAGCTTCATCAGTCTTTCCTAATTCATATAATATATCACCTAGCTTTAAATGTGCTTCACAATAATCAGGTTTAATCTTAATGGCCTTTCTTAATAATATTTCTGCTTCTTTTAAGTTCCTAAGGTTTTTCAATATGGATCCTAGACTGAAATAAGAATCAGCAAAATCTGAATTAAGATCAATAGCTTTTCGGGTTATTATTTCAGCTTTTTTTAGATTACCAAGAGCTTGCAGTAAAATCCCATAATTATGAAATACTATGTAATTATCAAAACCTTTATCAATGCAGTACTCGTAATATTTTGCTGCTTCTGAAATATTTCCTTGTGAATGCAATTTTAATGCTTGCTTAATAATTTCTTCTTTAGAAGGGTTAGAAGGAGTGTTAGTGGAAATAGAAATTTTCTCTTTTATTTCTTCTAGGGCAAATGGAACTGAAAATGTTTTCACTTCAGTGATATTCTTTTGTTCTTTCTCTTGATCTGTTTTTTCGTACTCTGTCACATCTATTATTTATAGATTGAATTGATTTAATCAATTATATATCTTAACTAGGTTTCAACTTTCAAAGGAAATTGACCCGCTGCAAATAAGCATGAGGTTATCTCTCTTTGATGGGAAGTAATTAGTCCAGACCATTTGCAAATAAAGGCGTTTGCTAATTTCCCACCTCTTTCCCTTCGTGTAAAACTTCTTTTCCTTCGGGAATAGTATCGGGAACTTTAACAACGCTTGTTATATCAATGGGTTTACTCTCTTTACCTCCCATAGACTGGAGACTAATTAGTTGCTGCACTTGCTTTGGAGCTAAAGCGTAATGACCATATTTTGGACTACTAAAACTCTTCTCATCCTTGTCTTTAGATCCCTAAGCGTTGTACCTCTGCTGTCACTTCTGGACTCCAGAAAAGCTTTAATTATGTTTTTCCCAGTTAGTACGCTTGGAGCTTGATCATTTGCTACGGGCTTAAGCATGAACTTGGCAGCTTCTTTAAGAGATAGGTTTCTTTCATCAACAAGTCTTTTTAGATCTGCAACTGCGGTGATAATCTTGCTTTGGTTTCGGCTGTTCCAGTTATAAGGAAGGAAGACAGCAGACCTAGGATTTTTCATTCCAAGTCCATCTTGGAAACGATAAGTCACTTGGGTTTTATTCATTCCCCCTTATTTCTCTGCCAAGAACTGACCATCCATCTACATTTTCGAGTCTGATGGTTTGGCGCATAATTTTGTGCCATTCTTGCCGAGATCCTATGTGGTTATTAGCCCCCCATGGCGTATATCATGGCGCATATCTGCTTATTTAACCACTATCAAGTGCTATCAAGTAAACCAGCTGATTTTTCTAAATCTTCCAAACTACTTGATATTACTGCCATTTCACACACTTGGGGCCATAGCTCAGCTGGTAGAGCACCTGCATGGCATGCAGGGGGTCAGCGGTTCGAGTCCGCTTGGCTCCATTTTTCAAAAGTATTGATATAAATGGGGTTAGAGCCCCATTCTCAATGGTCTTAAATCTCGCTTTAAATCGATATGTTGCAAAAGTTAGTGAATTTGGTTCTTCTACTTCTTTATAAAAGAACCATAATGACATTTCCATAGATCTAAGGTAAGTGCAGGTATGCACAAATTGGTTACTTAATGCTTTCCTGCATGAACACCGATTTTAATTATCACCTTAAGGCCTGATATAATAAGATCAATGTTAGATTTAAACTTGGAACAGAGAATAGACG
>QCJB01000028.1 GCA_003216295.1 Prochlorococcus sp. AG-402-P16
TTAGTTAATATTGATGGTTATCAACATGATGTAGTTATTTCTATTTAATTCTTGTGTCTAGGATCAATATGTCTTCTACTTTGCAACTACCATTAAGCCACTCTCTAAACTCCTGAGCAATTGCTAGCCTTTCCCTTTTAGGTAGCTTTTGGGCTCTTATTAAGAGCAATGTCATTGAATCTGCAATCAACTCTTCAACATTTGGCTTTTCTTGCATTTACGACTATTAACTGTTTCTCTTTTAAATTATCTCTATGCTTGAAAGATTAGTTCAGACGTAAGGAAATAAATAGAATTTACGAATACTTAACCATTAAGAAGGAAATATATATTAGTCGTTCCACAAAGTCATATCTGATTGGCCTGAAGATCTTTGCATCCATGTTACTTTCAATTCCTCATCAATCTTTTTTAAAATTGAAGTTACAGTGGGGAGATCGTCGTTTTAAGTCCCTTTAAAAGTAAATTTTGAGCCTAGAGTGAAAACGCACATTGCAGCATTTGAACCTAATAGTTCAAATTTGTGGACTTTGTGATTTCTGCGCTTTCTAATACAAGATCTCCTGAAGACCACATTGCTTGAAAACCTTTTGCATCTATGGGATTCCCACTTGGTCTTATAAACAACAAATCGGGGGTTGCATTGTTTAAAAAGAATGATCCCATCCTCTCTGTAGAAGCAAAGGCATTGAGGATGGAGAGGATTTCTTCTTTGGATGATATTGATTAATTAAAAACAAAAAAATTCCAATGAAGATTAATTAGTGGATTAAATATAAAATTGCTAAATCCTGGTTAGATTCTGCGACTTTCCTTCTTAAAAAAGTTAATGACTCATCATTCATATTTGACTCTGCAATCATTTTTTCGGCTTCAGTAATACCGTGCTCAAGATTTTTAATTTTTAATTGAAGAATTTCGCTATCTTTTCTGCACTGCGCCAATGTGAAGTCATCAATCATTTTAATAAATAATTTAAGCAGCTAAAAATTTTAGCTAGCTTAATAGGTCAAATAAGTTGTTTAAAAACTCTAATCTAGAATCTAATGTTTTATGACCAAATTCTTTTTGTTGTTGTTTTAAAATGGATTGACCGTCTGCCCCTAATGCTGAATAAATAAATTTTTGATCTTCTGAAATCCACCTATTAACCATCTCATCGTCAATCTCAACGTGAAATTGCATCCCATAAGCTAAGGGACCAATACTAAATAATTGCTCCTTACATCTACAACTACTAGCGATAAGCTCTGCAGAACTAGGCAATAAAATTCTGTCTCCATGCCAATGCAAAACAGGAAAAGGATGTCTTAAAAGTCTTGTCAGTTTGAGGTTATCCTCTAGTGATTGAGGAAAGATAATGTCCCACCCTAATTCAGCTAATGGTTGATGGGATACCTCATCCTGAATCATTTCTACATCACCACCAGCGGCATAGGCTAAAAGTTGAGCACCCAAGCATACTCCTATCAACCCAACGCCTTGATTTAATGCTTCTTTTATTAGACCAATTTCTTCAACAAGCCATGGATAAGTTGAAGTACCAATGTCTCTTATACCCATAGGTCCACCCAACACCAAAAGTAAATCTCCATTCTTAAGGTCTGGAAGAGAGTCTCCTAGATCCAAACGAAAAGTACAAACAGCAAATCCTCTTTCCTCAGCAAGATTGACAAACAATCCAGGTCGTTCGCGTTCCAAATGCTGAAGAACAAGTAAACGACTCATAAATAAATTAAAAGTCTACATTTTGATTAGGCGTAAAAACCGAGCAATACAACTTGATGAATAGCTCTGCCTCACTTTCATCTTTACCCTCATATTTGAGTTTAAGGTCTTTTATTGCGACTAAAGCAGTTTTCTCTTTCAACCTATATCTTGCACAAGTATCTAGAACTTTAAACATTCGGGTTGTAACTGCTCCCGAAGGAGTGCTTAGGCCCAAAAAGACAGTAAATAATAGTAGATATTTCATATAGATAATTCAATCATCTTTTTTAGATAAAGCTCTAGAACGTTGGAACCATTTATTGCTTTTATACAAAAGGAGAAACATTGTAGACAAAAGAAAAAAAATAAGCGCTTCTAAATAAATAAAAAAATGATCATTCAAATTCATATTTTTCTTAATTTATATTTGATTAAAGTTGCTTGAGTTCTTCATCTGTTAATGAGCAAAAACCACCTGAGCATCCTTCAGATTTATTTAAATCTGCAACGGACTCCGATCCACCGATAATTAAATTATGATTTGAGATTTTATAAAATTTCTCGTGAACAGAATCACTAAACTTTTTTTCCTTCTCATACTCTAATTCGCACGGATCAATATTGTCATCAAACCACTCATCGTATTGAATATAATTTGGCTTTGCATAATATGTCATATACCTAGACTAATACGACATAGGAATAAATACTACCCTTTAAAGTCAAAGCTAGTTTGGTTGTTTTTCAACAAGTTCTTTAAGATATTTCTTTTTGAGTAGCTTTTTTCTTTCTTTCAAGAACCTTTTTAATTGTTGTAACTTCAAATCAATCGGTGATGATATTCAGCAGATTCAATTTACATCAAAGTTAATTTGATGGAGTACATTTTGGAGAACTATCATTTGCATCAAGCTTTTGAATTTTGGATATATCCAAATCAGATATCTCCAGCCCATAAAGTTCAGCGATCTTAATCATCGCCAAACCTTCTGCATGTGTCCATGCTTCTTCTAATACCGACCAGGTTTTTTGACTAAATTCAACTCCAAGATTTTCGTTGTTAGCTCTTTTTTTATCTATCTCCACAACTTTCTTTAGCCCCTCCGTAGACAGGTGACTTTTAATCCTTAAGAAAACAACCTCCAACATTGAGTAATAAAACTTTTCCATTGCTTTGTTATATGCCCATTCAGCTTCCTTTTGCGCCTTTTTTGCACATTCAGTTGTAATCTCCATACTCATTTTTTCTTTAAGGAAGTGGGTTCTTTCTTATATTGTAGTTATCTGAATTAAATCTTTAAGAATAAATTTTAAAAATCAGCTCGTAAAAAAAATAATTTAAATAAGTGCTATCCTCAAAATCAAAATAACTTTTTACAAACTGCTCTTTCCATTAACCCTATGGTTTTGTCGATTACATTAAATTGAAAAATGTCTTTAGAGCTTACAGATTTAATCAAGGATTTTATAGCAACAAACCTCCTATCAAAAGTTGAACTAGATTTCTTGGAGAGTGAACTGTGGGAGACCCTCGAGCATATAGATGAAATAACTTCCTTAACCTCTGCTCCAGTCAAAATTTCTAAAGAATTGAAATTAAAAGATGGTTCATCATGGCAATTATGTTGTGCAGCAGTACTTGATGATGCCAGACCACAAAAAAACTCTCGAACAGAACAACTTAGAAAATTAATAGAAAAATTTTCTCTCCAATAGTTATCCTTCTATAAGATTAAAATTTTTCACCAGAGATTTAAATCTCACTTACTTGATAAAATTATCTTTCTTAATTTATAAAAAAACATTCCTGTTTTCTCATAAAGATGTTTTGGTTCTTTTTTAAGTTCTAAATCATATGGATTGATAAAAATAGTCAACAATATTCTAAAGGCAGTATAAAAATTTTTACTAGACTTTATATCCTGATATTTTTCATTTCTCAATTTATTAATAATACACTCATCCAACAAAGCCTCTAGAGAGTTAAGGGCTATATCTTTCTCCCTTTTACTGATTGTAGATAACAAAACCATCAATCCTTTTATTGATGAATCATCTCCACTAATAACGTTTTTAAGAACACTTCGATAAAGATTCTCCCATTTGTAAGGTTCGTTCCTAAAAAGGCTAGAAGCAGGTTCCTTTGAATTAAGCTTTAATAGTCTCTTGTTTTCATCATTCTCGTCTTGAGCAGAATTCCAATATTCATACAAAGGCGATGATTGAGCGATATTCATGTCAGTTTAGTGAGAATGAGAATTAAGGAAAATTAGAAATTAAATTTACTTGGGTATGCATTTTTACATAAGTGCATTGCATTAGAACTATTTTTTCACAAGTGTATAAGTCTGTTTCATTATGTGCTATCCATTTAAAATCAGATGAAAAAACTGTTCCTAAATCAATATTGATCCACTTCTTTAAGTAGTATTACTAAATCAAGAATAAATAATATAACCAGAAGTACTTAAGTCAATATTATATGGATAAACATAAACTTTTTTTCATCCATAATTTCATAGTCAAAGCTAAAAAATTACCTAAATGTAGTAGCTATAAATAACAAAAAGAACTCAAAAACTACGCACAAAATATTTTTGCAGTATTATTCACTCCTATTGAAAAATCATCAATATTTAGATTTAAAGCCTTTAAGGTTTTTGCGGCATCAATTTTACCGGCCGCAAAACTTTCACAAACGGAACTAACTTGATCAGTTCTTGATGCTTGCGTTTTTGTAGGAAATAAAAAACAAAAGGATATTGGTAAAACAAGGAGTAATTTCATTTGGTTTTAGCTATTTTGAAAAGTTTTCTCCAATAAACTCACTTGAGCTCGATATGCGTCACCTTTAGAACCGCACAATTTCTCATAATCCGTTAACGGAATCCAAGACCAATCAAGTCTTACAGTTAAAGACCAGAACATAATGATGTGACCAAAAAGAAGGATGGGCCAATCAAGACCTATAAATTCAGAATGAAAAACAGGATGCATTACTAAATCAAAAAGAAACTGAAGAACTAACTTGTTATGAATGCGCCAGGATGGAAAGAAGAATTGGAGCGTTACAAACTATCAGTATTCACAAGGCTAAAAACTTTTTGAGGGAACGAGATTCAAGGAGAAAAAGTAACAACAAAAAGATCATAACAACCTCTACTCTTGCTAAATGGATGATAAAGGTAGGGACAACCAGCAAGAGTGATGTAACGCAAAAAGAAAAAAACCTTAAAAAGCAATACTAAAACTTCATTTCGTCCTAAAAAACAAATAATTTAAAAATTTTTTTAATGAGCGGCGACAATTTGCTTGGAGAACAACCTCTAAAGTTTTACTCAGAAGAGGTAACTGAAACCAAAATCGAGCTAGTTCATCGCTTACTAATACTTAATGCTCAAAAAAATTCAATAGTAGATTTAGATAGAAAACACAAAGAATGGGGAAATGAATTAGCAAGTTAAAAAAATGCTCAGATGGGTTTAGAAAAGTCTTTTTATCAATAATTATCCATAATTCTTTTTCCAGCTTTGATAGATCTAAATTTCAAGCCATAAATCACTAAAAATCGTAGGGTAAAATCACATTTAAATTTTACCAGGATATCTTCATTTGTATTGCTTTTTAATTCACCTTACTAGATCTTTTGAATCAATGATTAATCGATTTTCAACTTTCTTTTTTTCAATTCTTGTCGTTCTTACTATTAACCCACATAAAGCAAATGCAATAACAACTGATCTGCCAGAGTGTGTTGTCATAACTCATTGTGTGAGAGAAGACTTTAAAGTAAATGATTTAGAAAATGCTTTTAAGAAAGCAACCAAAATAGTTTCTGAAACAGCCAGAACAAAAATAGTTGAAAAGACTAATTCATTTATTCATGCTGAAGCGAAGACCAAGTGGAGAAGATATACCGATGATCTACTTCTCAAAGCAATTCCAGAAAAAGGTATTATTCAAGTCAGATCAGAATCAAGAGTAGGTGTTGGAGATAATGGAGTGAATCAGAAGAGAATTGATGATTTTGCTTATCGTCTAATGACGGAAAGAGACATCCCTAACTGACACTCAAAAAATCAATTTTAAATACCCCTGCAAAGTCATAGATTTTAAACATAATAAATTTTTCGATTAAGTTTTTTTGCGAAGGTATGGCTTAAGGATAAAAACTAAGTGATTTTTCATACAAATTGCTTTACTTTTTATGCTTCTAGCAGCATTTGAACCTGGTAGAGAAATGGCTATCGCCAACTTTTTCCTAGCCATTTTTTGTCTGTTTACCGTTGCCCTTCCTTTCCTACTCATCACACGTGGAGACAAAACGGAAGAGAATCGGGACTTCATTGCAGCAACAGTTAACCCATGGTCTCAAGTTGTTAAAGAGGCTGAGTTAGCACAGGTAGTTCTATCTGAGATTACCTCGTCAGTAAAAATGGAACCCAATCTGGAAATAGCTTCCGAGCAAAATATCGAGCCTAGTCCAGAATCAGGAGACGTTGTTTCTCTAGAAATAAAGAGAAGTGATGAATTGGATGAGTCAATAACTCAAATATCATCGGCGGAGGAAGAACTAATAGCTGCTTGAGAGATCTAAAGACTACTAGTAAATTTAGATTGCAAGACGATTATCAAGGGGCAATTTTAGCCCCTTTTTAATGATGGTTTTAACTTTTGGGTTTCATCTGATTCACATATAGAACATGAGGGTGTTTATTCCCACCTTCACTAGCGTCTATCCACTCTTTGTATTCCTCTCTTAATGCTTGACTGTCTTTCTCACCTAATTCTTTTATCCTTCGGAAAGTGTCCTTCATGGTCACGTCAAGTGTTCTTTTTAAACTTATCGAAGGTATCTTCATACTAAATTGCCAACCAAAGAATCAGTAATGAAAGTACAAACCACAAATGCAAATTTCATTGCATGTCTTTTGAAATAGTTAGTTGGTGAGTTCATTTAAATATCTATCAACTAGCAAAGCATGTTAACGAAGCACAATAAATAAAAAGCAAACTCATTTTCAATAGTTTACGAGTAAAACAGAGAGCTAAAATTGATTTAATTTCAAGTGAATATCATCTAAACATTTGATACGTACTGCGTATTTGGTTCCCCATATGACATTGCATATAAATGGTTGTGAAGATTAGCAAAATCGCCATTATTAAAATATGAAACGCCTATTTCCTCTATTATTAATATCCTTTCTCTTCTTTTCATCAGTCCTATCAGTTAATGCTGAGTCGGAATTCGAGATGTATTTAATTGATTTTTATCAAAAACAAGAGAAAGCAAGCAAAATACTGAAAGAAATTGAGACAGATTTAAAAGATGGCTCCAGAGACAGAGTTTGTGCAAGGCAAAGAGAAGCTGCTAACTATGGAATCGAAGCTACGGAGTCGTTGATTAAAGCATTTAAAATAAATGGTTCTAAAACTGAAATGGAGAATCTTCAAGCAGGGCTAGATAAATGGAGAGAGTTGAGGGACTATTGCTAACAACTTTACTCATACCAAATAAATGAATGTATTAGTTATTGTTTTTTTTATTGCCGCAATTTGGCTCATAAGAAAATTGGCATGGAATGTAGAAGAGGGAAGCAATGAAGAAAGAGAACGGAATCCAGAGTTAAATACACAAAACTTCGATATGCATGAAAGAAGACTTGAACAATTTTCAAAGTCAAAATACAAAAACCGTATGTTCTATATCGGGGCTGATGATACTTGCTACTATTACTCAGCCACTGGAAGGAAAATTTTTTGCTAATGGATGAAATATCTCAATGGGTTATTGCTGCTTTAATTGGAACATCTATTGCCGCCTTCTTGGCTTGGTTTAATAAATCCGGTTCGGATTTTAAAGACGGATTTGAAACAAAAAGCAAAAAGACGAAAAAGAAAAAATAAATTGCAACTGCTAGAAAATCAAAAAGCTTTGTGCGTACACCATTTAGAACTAAATGAACCCAGAGGCAACAAGCATCTTACGTATTACTAGAGCAATCACAATAAAAATAATCAATCTCCTTAAAACGAAAAGAGGTAAATTATTCACATGAATAAGCGCCAAAATATTTTTAAATCCTAGATGAATCAGTGTTATTTACTTCCCACTCCAGTAAAAACAAATCCATTAAGAATACAGAAATCATAAGCAAAAAGCTTTAAAACTTCTGGTATTTCAATCCATTTCATTTCCTCAATTTTATTTAATTGCTCTGAACTTAGATCCTCTGCTTTAGCATATTCCTCCATCATCTTTGACCAACTATCAGAATAAATATCTACGTAAAATGCCTTTTGATTTTCATCAAAGAAATTAATTTTATCTTGCTTTGTAATAACATTTTTAGACAGTTGCTTATAGTATTCAATGTCCGATGTCATGATTATTTGTTTATTTGAAAATCTAACCTTATAAATTTACTTTAATAGTGAGGAGATGTTCAAAATCTATACATTAAGTAGTCTGCGAAATCAAACGTTGAACTGATTTTCCGTTTGAAGTTAAAAAGATAAAATATAAAAACTAATTAAACTTGGAATTCATGAGAACTTCATCATTTTGATTATTAATCCCACTGCGGGGCAACACGTCTCCATCCAGTTGACAATAATTCCTTCCATAGTCTTATTGCCAACCCTCTTCTCATCCTGTTGCGATTTTTTAAAAGTGGGGGTCCATTCGATTCAAGTCTTCCCCTCTCAATCTAAACCTTAGGGTTTTGATCCCAGCTCTCACAATCATATCGAACCCTTAGTATCCATTGTCCATTTATTTCCCTAATCCAACCATCTCGCTTCACATGTCAAACAAGGCAATAGCACAAATATACCATGAAACGTTATTGGTGCTTTTAGTGTGACTTTTTGGGTGTAGTTTTATTTTTTCTTTTAGGAAGAGCTGTCATATCAGACTTAGGAATTCTGAATGGAGTAAACAATTTCATGTTGTTAATAAATCAATCTCTTAAATGTGTTCTAGGTCAACTAAAAGTTCAACGCATGTGTGAAACTACCTTAAAACATTCGCTTGCACTACAACATACGATGTATGGGAGTAGCTAAATCTTTAAAAGACAAAATTAATATTTTTACTCCTTACCAAGTAATCATATTTGGTTTTTACTGATAAAAGGTTCTGCATCAAGTTTTAAATATCAGAAGGAGAAAAAAGATTAGGAAAAAATCAAAATTGGATTTGAACAGTTATTAAATTATTCTTGATTAGAAAACTTTTAAGCAAAGCAAGTCCAATCTAGATTTCGATGATTTGTTAAAAATGGAGCTGGTGTACAAACCTTCTCGCCATCTGGTGTTACATAGCACCTTTCAATGCCCCAACTTCGTTCAATGATCTTCACCTCAGTTGAACCTTTTGGTAAATGAGGTGCAGCAATTTGAGTTCTTGTCATAAGGATATGCAACTATACATTTTTAGCTAATGAAAAAGTTTTATCAATCGGTAAATAAATCCATTGACATTGAATCAAGTACAAAGCATACAAACTTAATAAAAATAAACTTGAAAGCCTTAAGTTAGCTTTTTATTCTGTAATTTTAAACTGTTAATTGAAGTTGGTATAAAGATATCGAACTTTTAAAACCAAGTCAAAGACAGTGGATCATATAAATGCTTCTCATGAAGACCTTCACTAAACAAGTAATTCCTCAGTAAAAATGCAAAGACTCCCACTACTAATAAAATTCCTTAAATACCAATGAACTGGCTTTAACTTAAAGGGCGAAGAATAAAAAGTGTTTCAAAAGAAAAATTCATCTTTTTAAGCGAAAGGGAAATGACATCTCTCCTCTTATAGATTTAGTGAGAAAATTTATTAGAAGTTTTATTAGAAAGAAACTAAATGAAGAGAATAAAGCTCATTCAAGAATCTGAGGAAGTTG
>QCJB01000029.1 GCA_003216295.1 Prochlorococcus sp. AG-402-P16
GTCTTAATCAATGAGAGTTGCATTCTTAACAGCATCTTTAAAGAAGTTATAGTAATCTTCATATATTTTGTTATCATTAAACAAATACTTTACTGCTTTTTCTCTTAATTCTTTTTTTGTGGATTCTAATAATAATTTATCTTTAGCATATGATTTGCACCAATTTATGTAATCCTCGGGAGATTTTGCTATTGGAGGATTCTTTATTTTCATTTGTTTATAGCCTGCTGAAGCTATTCTAACTTTTTGATTGTGGGGGTATGTAACAAATGGTATGCCAAATGCCATTGATTCGTAAAAAGTAACTCCACCACCAAAGTAAAAAGGTTCGAGCATTATATCGCAACTTCTTGTTATGTGAAGGAAATTATCTGTCTCCATTTTATCAAGAAAAATTGATCTTTCTAACAGTAATTTATTCTTTTTAGACCACCTATCTTTGATTAATTTATATTTATAACTACTTTTATCAGTTATTAGAACTAAATACGAATTCTTTATACTTATTAATATTGATTCAAGAATTTTATCATAACTTGGATGAAGTTTAACTAATGATTGAATTAAACCCATATAAAAATTACTAGCTATGTTTATTTCGTTTCTCATAGTAATTTTCGTTTCATCTATTTTTGGAATAGCAAAATTGAAGGGTAATCTTCTAAATCTTTTTAATGTCTCTGTGTAGTGAAAGTCTGATTTAGTAGGTTCTATGCCATGAGTAATATAGTAATCAATATTTTTTATCCCTGAAGTAGATCCATGACCTAAGCTATTAACTTGTACCAAAGCTAATCTTGATAAAGCGAGAATATATGAATAACTGTTCATTCCAATATCTGGATAAAAAATCAGATCTAGATGATCCTCAAGTATTTGTTTCGCGGCAATTTGAGGACAATAAGGTAAATTTACTATTTTATTAAATGAGTCATATATTTCTTTTCTTGAAAAATGACTTTTGTCATCAGGAACTATATATATTATCATTTCAATGTCAGTTTCTGATAAATTCTTTAATACATTAAGGAAACATTTTCCAACACTATGATTAGATCTAAGAAACTTTGAACAAACTCCTATTTTTAAGTTTTTTCTTTTACTGGATGAAGCCAGGTATTTATTTTGAGAAAATCCATTGCATATCATCCCATTTGACTTAGAAATTGCATCAGCAAAATCTTCAAGAATTTCTCTATCATCTAATCTGTTTTGATATGCTAGATAAAAAATACTTGGAATGAAAGACTTTGGCTTTGCATAATACATATCTTTCTTGTTTTTTAAATGATTAATTTCTTTTTTAAATAGATCCCTTTCATTATTTATTTGTGAATTACTATTCATTACCGGAGAAAACCTTAGATTCGAATTTATAAAATAAAAAATATTTTTGGGAGCATATTTAGAAGCATAGGAAAAATGTTTAAATGCTTCTGAAAATTTTCCGAGATCGTTCAATATGATTCCTAAATTAGAATGCGCTTCAACGAAATCAGGTTTTAATTCAATTGCTTTTCGCGTAGATAGCTCTGCTTCTTTTAATTTTCCAAGATCGTTCTGAATATTTCCCAAATTGGAATAACACTTTGCGAGGTTTGGTTTGAGTTCAATAGCTTTGCGGTATGAGACTTCTGCTTCTTTTAATTTTCCAAGATTTTTCAAAACAGTTCCTAGATTGGAATAAGCCGCTGCAAAATCAGGTTTGAGTTCAATAGCTTTGTGGTATGAGACTTCTGCTTCTTTTAATTTTCCAAGCTCTTTTAAAATATTTCCCAAATTAGAATGAGCTTCTGCAAAATCAGGCTTGAGTTCAATTGCTTTGCGTGTGGATAATTCTGCTTCTTTTAATCTGCCAATATCCTTCAATATGGTTCCAAGATTCGAATGCGCTTCAGTGAGCTTAGGCTTAATTTCAATAGCTTTGCGATATGAGATTTCTGCTTCTTTTAATTGACCAATCTCTTTCAATATGGTTCCAAGATTCGAATGCGCCTCTGCATTGTCAGGCTTAATTTCAATGGCTTTGCACAACGATATTTTTGCTTCTTTTAATTTGCCATGCCCAATCAAAATTGTCCCTAAATTGGAGTGAGCCATTGCAAGATCAGGTTTTAATTCAATGGCTTTACGAGTAAATATTTCTGCTTCTTTTAATTTGCCAAGATCTTTTAATATAGCTCCATAATTCGCAAAAGCTCTGTAATCCTGGAATCCTTCATTTATAAAATGCTGATAATATTTTGCGGCTTCTAAAATTTTTCTTTGTGAATGAAACTTAAATGCTTGATTAATTATTTGCTCTTTAGAAGATTTGTTGGCTGTATTACTGTTGATGGAAATAGAAATATTCTCTTTGATTTCTCCTAAAGCAAATGGAACTGGGAATGTTTTCACTTTTGATCTCATGATCACTCTATTTGATCATAAATTATATTTTATTTAATTTACTTCTTTAAGGCCCAGTTCCAAGTTTTAGTTAGACCAGCTTCTAAAGTTACTTTTGGAAAAAAGTTTAAATCCTTTTTTGCTTTTTCAATTGATGCAAGCCTTCTTATTGGTTCGTCATCAGGATAATATTCAGGGTATGGAATTAATTGATAACTTAGATCTATATTAACTGTCTTCCTAAATAATTTAACTAAATCTACCATTGATATTTCAGGTTTATCATTGCCAATATTATAGGTTTCCCCATCACCTCCATTTCTTATGACTTTAAATATCCCCTCTATTGCATCTGAATAATAACAAAAGGTTCTTGTCTGATTACCAGTTCCATATATACTAACTGGTTGTT
Source organism: Prochlorococcus sp. AG-402-P16 (assembly GCA_003216295.1). GTDB lineage: Bacteria > Cyanobacteriota > Cyanobacteriia > PCC-6307 > Cyanobiaceae > Prochlorococcus_B. The sequence continues at coordinate 2,801 of QCJB01000029.1, forward strand.
TTTTTAACGCAGATTTTATTAGATTAGGAATCATCCTATGGTCTGCTTGAATAGACAATAATGGTCCATATATGTTGAAAGGTCGTATTATATTAGTCCTTACATTGTATTCCTTATTATAAATATAGCATAGCGTTTCTCCGAGCCTCTTGCTTTCATCGTAACAAGATCTCGATCCTTGACATGAAACATAACCCTTATATTCTTCTGTTGTTGGGATATTCTCTGATGAGGGATTGCCATAAATTTCTGAAGAAGAGAAGAATATGAATCTTGAATTCCATTCTTTACATTTTTCTAGTAATTTTCTTGTAACGGATGTAGCTATATCTACTGTTTCAAGAGGAAATCTATTGTAATAGACAGGACTGGCTAGACTTGCTGAGTGGATTACGATATCAAAATCTTTTAGTTGATCAAAGTCAAATTTAATTAAGTCAGCTTCGATAAAAGTATATTTAGGATTATTTATATCAGTATTTGATTTGTTTGAACTTATGAAATTATCGATACCTGTGATATTTTTTATGAAATCGAAGTTATTGGAATTTAAAAGTTTAGACAAAATATGACTACCAAGAAATCCATTGGATCCCGTAAGAAGAATTTTTTCCATCTATTTATTTTACATTAAGCATCATAATTATATGTTATTGAAGAGCTATTCCTAAAATATTAGATTTTTATATCCTCATCTACTTATTATGATTAACTTTAATGTCAATATTTCTACTTTGAATTTCTATTTATTAATAAGATATTTTATATATTTATTTAATGAATTTGCAATAAAAGAATTATCAAGGTTAAATTATAAATGGCTTGATTGATTCTTTCTAATCAGAGAAGGTTTTAGAAGATTAATAATTATAGAAGATGGTCAAGTTTTCTGTTAGTTGAATAAATGGGTGTTATTTTATTTATAGTAATTAAATCTAATTAGTTTAGCTTTAATAGAATAATCAAATTTTAATACATAATTTTTCTAGATTTTCCACAATAGGGTGACATTTTCAGGAGAAGTAAGTAATTAAGACTCGTTAAAAAGAATGAGTTTGGCAATTTGCGACCACATTCTTTTTGGGTAAAACTTCTTTTGGCTTTTGGAAAGAATAGAAGAATGTTGCTTTACAGCTAATGTTTTTACTATGTTTGAGTGTTGTAGCTTCTTATTGAATTTACTTTTTGTCATGCTTAATAGGTCTTTCTTGGCACGTTTTGCAGATAGATGGAAGAGGATATTGCCCAAGCATGCTGGCACGTAATTTTTGTGCTGCCTCACTTTGGACCAAGGTTTCAATAGAAGATTCACGAACATTGCCTACTTTTGGTTGACCATCGTGATCAAGGCAGCATAATGTAACGTCTCCGTTCCATAGAACACCAATATCAGTGAACGGGTGATGACAGTATGATGTTGCGTTGCTTTTTTTAAGTCAATTTCATCGTTAACCCTTGTATTAGCAAATAAAAATCATTTAATTAATGATTTTATTACTTAATTTAGAGTTGCCAATATAAATTTCATTTTATATTTTTTAGGAAAAAGTATGTTTCCTCAATTTGCTTATCAAATGATGTCACTTTAATATTAAATTCATCTAATTTATGCAGGAAATTAACCTCACTATCAGTATAAGAATCTATTAATTTATAATCATTTAATTTTATAATTGGTTGATTTAAATCATATTTATCTGAAATAATCCTTGCCAAAGAACGTATATTAGTCGTATAACTTACAGCACTTAAAGGGAGATTAGAAGGTTTTTTATTAGATAGAAGCCAGCAACAAGCCAGCTCTGATATGTTCTTTGCATGGCCAAAACTTCTTTGTATTTCTTTAGTTGTATCAATTATCAATGGCTTCCTCTTAATTGTTTGCAAAAGCATATTGCTAAGTGCATAAATTTTTGGATTTCTAACAAACTTTCCTGAAAGAGCATATATTCTTAAGATCAATGGTTGGATTAATTTTGACATCTCAACCTCTTCTCTTTTTTTTAAATATGCATATGGAGCATTATTAATTTCTTTATGATTTATATTATTGAAGACTATATCATCAAAGATACTAGCCTCTCCAGATGAGATTTCAACAGCTTTGATATTATTGCTCTGAGAAATGCCCTCACATATTAGGTCTGTTATTAACAAGTTATTTGAAATATAATCTTTAGTATTAAATTTACTTATATAATTTTTAGTAATAAAAGCACAATGAATAAGATATATCTTATTAGTTTGTTTGCATATTTTAGGGAAAATATTTAAATTTTCTACAGTTATATCAATACTTTTATTATGACTATAGGCTGATGATTTTATTATTTGTTTTTTACTAGCTAAAGCCAGCACATTTGAATTGAATTCTTCTGCTGGAATCATATTTTGGAGAACCTCTAAAATATTTCTTCCCACCCATCCAGTTGCTCCTGTTACGACAATTAAAGAATCATGGGATCTCATTTTAGTTAAAAATTAAATCCTAAACAGAGTAAATCTTTAGTTATATTATCATCTAATATGGGATACATTTTAGTTAATGTTAGGAAAGAACCTTTCTTAAATTTGAGCTCAATCAAGTTCGTACAAGTCCGAAAAACAGAACCCGCAGTAAAAGCTCTTCTATATAAGATAAATATTCTTATATATCTTTAAGCTAGATGGCGTAATAATTTACTACAATAGTAGCCCTATCTTTTGTACCGTTATATTTAATAGAATGATATCTATCTGCAGGGAAAGTAATTATCATTCCCTTATAAGGCAGAATCTCTATTTCTGGTTCATATAGTTTTAAAGTTCCTGGTTCACTACAATTTTGATCACCTACAGATAGATAGTATACAAGACTAAACTTTTGTTGTGATAACTTAAGACTTGGTATTTTGTCTAAAATAGTTATGTGATTATGTTTGTTTAGACCACCTCCTGTTTTACCTAAGATGGAAGAAAAAGAGGTATGAATAAAAATATCACGTTGTAAATTCTTCTTTAAAAGATGAATTAGATCTTTCTCTAATAGCTTTAAAATATCTATTTTATTATCTAATAAATTATAGTTTGATCCTTGAGCATCCCCGAAGCTTGGATCACCTCCTCTAATATGACTAATATTACTAATTTTATAAATAGTCTTTAAGAGATCATTTTCTACTTCTCTTTTTAAAATAAGTGGATTATTCACTAAACCTTGATCCTTTTCACCTTTGATTATCATATTTAGATTTGATAAATCTACTTTTTCCTTGCTTCTTTTTTCAGAAATTCTAAGCAAGACTTGAATTAGCTTTTTCTGGGGATTTATTTGATGTGCTGTTTTGAAATTTATTATGGCAGCGTCAATATCATTAAGGAGAAAATTTGTGATACCAAGTTGAAAAAAAGATTCTCCTGAATTATGATTATAATTAATAGCTTCTTTTAATGACTTTTCTGATTTATTTAGTTTTCCTTGCTCTCTATATAATATTCCCAAATTTATGTGGGGTTCAAATAGATAAGGATCACTTTTAATTGCTTTAATTAGATATTCTTCTGCTTTTTTTAATTGTTTTAACTCTATAAGAATCGATCCTATCTTTGAAAGGGCGATAGAATTATTAGGATTTATTTTAATGGCTTTTATAAATGAATTAAGGGATATTTGATATTGATTTCTATCTTCTAATTGGATAGCTTTATCTAGCATTAATTTTCCCAGATTAGAATGTGACTCTGCGAAATTAGGCTTGAGTTCAATAGCTTTGCGATAGGAGATTTCTGCTTCCTGCAACTTACCACTATCTTTTAAAATATTTCCCAGATTGAAATGCGCCTCTGCAAAATTAGGCTTGAGTTCAATAGCTTTGCGATAGGAGATTTCTGCTTCCTGCAATTTACCACTATCTTTTAAAATATTTCCTAAATTTGAGTGCGCATCTGCGAAATTAGGATTAAGTTCAATTGCTTTGCGAGTGCATAATTCTGAATCTTGTAATTTACCAAGGTCATTCAATATGACTCCATAATTAGAAAAAACTCTTTCATCTTTGAATCCTTGTTCGATAAAATGTTTATAATATTTTAATGCTTCTGAGATGTTTCCTTCTGAATGAAGCTTAAATGCTTGATTAATTATTTGTTCTTTAGAAGGATTGGTAGGAGTATGGGTATTAATAATAATGTTACTTTTGATTTCACCTGCAGCAAATGGCACTGCGAATGTTTTCACTTCAAACTCTGCTTGCTTATGATTTCTTGTCCCCTCGGTCAAATTATTTGTTTTGCAAAGGATTTAATAATAAGGATTATACCTTGCACTAGAGTGTTGATTTTTAAAATAAATTGATCATCTTCAAAATAAGCAGTAGTCGATCTACATAAAAAAGGAAGTCATTAGTTCAGAACCCATGTTCCTTAAGCATTTTTGTCGCAATGGGTATCTTTGAGTGGTGAAGTATAATGGTTATGTTGCTTGAGATTGATTACAATCACAGTCATCTCAACGAATTGGGGTCATAGCTCAGCTGGTAGAACACCTGCATGGCATTAAGGGCATGATTTATATTACTTCTAATTTTCTTTGATAGTTTGGGATAACTTGCTTATCCCTTTTTTATTATTTGTTTAAACTAGATAAAAAAAAGAGCCGCAGATGCAGCTCCAATATCGAACATTGAAACAAAATAAGAGGTTTAATTTAATCTTAATTAGTATCTTTTTAGCTACTTTAATTATTACTTTGGTTGCCTATATGGATAACCAGATTTATAAGCTCACGCCAAATAGAAACGCCTGGAAATCTCAAATGATTAAAGGCGTCCATCCTGATTTTTAACTGTCGCAGAAGCAATGATTTCCCCCTTTTCAGTAATAGAAAAGAATAAGCTTGGCATCTAATGCCTTCTTTGGTTCCTGAGTTGGAACTTTGTTAGTACATGCTCCATAAGGAACTCAACCTACATTGCATTGAGGTGGAATATCAAAAAAGCTAATAAACAAATGATGAAATTAAGGACTGATGAAGCTGCTTAGATGCTTGCTAAAGCTCTTAGTTGCACAGTTACAACTACCGAAATGGCCAAAAATACGGCTTAAGTAGACGGCAAGCGAGGCGAATCACAGCGAAGGCAATGGATTTGATCGCTCAAGACTTTAAAGAGATCAATATTGAGTGGAAGCAAATGGTGGCAAAATTGGTAGTAAATCTCAAAGAAGGTATCCAAAAAGGACTCATCAATAATCAATCCAGCGGCGTTGCTGCCTGTGCGAGGTAAATAATTTCACTGGCTGGATTGGCTGCTGATTCATCGTATAAAAATAGAGTTAGGAAAATCTAGTAATCAATTTGGCATTAGGTAAAAGCAATGACTATTTGGACTATTCCATTTTTAAGTAATAAAAGAAGTTCCTTTATAGCTATTATTTTTACTATGTTTGAGAGTTGTAGTTTTCTTAATGGATTAAATTTTCTTACGCATAACAGGTCGTTCTTGGCATTTTTGACAGATAGATGGAAGGGGATATTGGCCAAGCATACTGGCACGTAATTTTTGTGCTGCCTCACTCTGGATCACGGTTTCAATAGAAGAGTCACGAACATTGCCTACTTTTAGTTGGCCATCATGATCAAGAGAGCATAATGTTACATCACCATTCCATAGGATACCAACTTGAGTGAAGGGATGAGGACAGTATGATGTTTCTTTAATTGGCATTAAATCAAAGTCATCACTGACCCGCGTGTTGGCAAATGTAAATGCTTTCCAGAAGGACAGCTTAATCCCTTTTTGCAAAGGGTAAGAGGTAGATTTATACTTATTCCCTCGAACTAGATCATCGTCATTGTGATCTTTGCGCGCAAAGGGAGCCATGCCTAATTCATCTTCAACTTCAGCAACAAAATCATTCCATTCTTTTAGTATGTCACCAGCCTCTTTTGAAGATCCAAGAATACTCACATTTGAGGCCGTATTCTGGCTAACCATCACTCGTATATCGATTTTATTTTTGGTTACAATCCCTTTCGCGAGACGTTTAATATATTCACGAACTAACAAGCGAAGATTACCGATATAGCGCTCCCATGAAATACCAACGGCACCTCGAACGTGATATGTATCTTCTGTAGGAGACATATGGCTTGCAATTAATGTTCCGTACAAAGCATCTAATATTTTTGAAACATTTTTAGCTCCTAGAGTACTGATATTCGTTGTTAGATTAGTTTTTACTTTTTTTATTGATCCAAATTTTAAAATTTCAATTAATTCAGGGTGTAAGGTTGGCTCACCCATTAAATGTAGTTGTACTTCGTTAGCTAAGTTTTTAACAGAATTTTCCTCATATAGTTGTTTAACAAGCTCTATATCCATAGAGCCCAAAAGACGTTTTTGCGAGTCAGATGGGCAAAATGTACAGTGAAAATTACATTTATTAGTTAATTCAATAAAAATAACAGTAGTAGCTGGAGCAAGTGATTCGTCTCCAACCGGACGGATCCCAGTACGGTTGGCAAAAGCTTTTTGGTCAAAAGAAACCCCTTCTTCGTGTCTACCCATTTCCATTAGCATATTCCCCAAGTTGAAGTGGGCTTCGGCATAGTCAGGTTTCAACGCTATCGATTGCTTATAGCTTGCTTCAGCTTCTTCTGATCTACCCAGTTTTTTTAGCGTGATTCCAAAGTTTAAGTGGGCTTCGGCATGGTCAGGCTTCAAAGCTATCGATTGCTTATAGCTTGCTTTAGCTTCTTCTAA
>QCJB01000030.1 GCA_003216295.1 Prochlorococcus sp. AG-402-P16
AGTTTTCTTCTTCCTTTAATGCTTTTATTTTTAAAATGTAAACTAATGATATGAGTAGAGATAGATGTATTAGACTCAATGAAAAAATACATATTCCTAATGAAATATATAATAATCCCTTATAAAGTGGGTGCCGAACATTTTGATATGAATTATTTTTTATCAGACTCGATTCATTCATTGGATAAGGTAGCGGTGTTAGATTTTCCCCTAAATCTCTGAATGCTTTAATGACAATGGATAGACCTAAAATCGAAATTGCTAATCCAATAATTATACAAAAAGTATTTATTGAAAATGGGGTTTGCTTTATTTCTGGGTAGGGAGGTATTAAATGTAGGAGAATTAAAACTATTTGAGAAAATAAATACCACTCTCCTTTTGAATTATTAAACAGCCCCTGCTTACTAAATCCCCATTTTGATAAGTGATTTATAATATTCTTCAAGAGACTGCTTTTAAGCTTCATTTTAGTTGCTAGTTAGTTGGTGTTTTTGAGGATTGGTTCATAGAGACTCATCAACACTTCATTAAATGATTCAAAGTCTAAAAAAGTAGAGGCTTTGCATTTTTTACCAAAACAAAGTTCCATTGCTAGGGTCTCTCTTTCTCCTTGCCTATACAAATCACCTTCCCATTTCTTTTGAAACAAATCTTGCTCATTCTTTTTATTGTCTTTTGTAGCAAGGGCATAATCCAGTCCACTTTCTGGTGGTATGGGCCAACAATTACTTCTTCCTACGGTTGCTAATCGATGTATTTGTCTTAGTATTTTTATCGCTTCTTTCGTGTTGATTGGTAAAATCTCCTTGCTTACTTCGAATTGAATTTTTTTTCTATAATCTGTTTTTTTAGAAATTATCAGTGTTTTATAATTAAATGAACTATTTGCAGATAAATATAAATGATTTAGCCATCCATTCATAAGAGTTTTATATTTTAAACTACCAACTTCAATCTGTATTAAATTCTTCCCTCCAAAATAAAATTCACCCTCTAACTCTTGCATCTCAATACTCCTTTTCGTGATTTGACCGGTGGCATATATTGTGGATATTAAATTATTCCATCGCTCCTGAAGAAGATCCTTCTCTATTAACCCAGAGCCTTTTGGAGGGAAAACACCTTTGCCAGAATAGTTCTCTTTCCAGTAGTTTGAGTTATTTTTTATATCGTTAATATTTAAGAGATCACTACTTTGAAGTCGATGTTTTAGAAGTTTATATCTTTCTAATTCTGAAAGCTCGAGAAAATCATTGTCCTCAATAAGATTGACAAATTCTCTTGATTGGATTTCGTGCTCTTTTAACCATGTTATTTGTGGATTGAGTAACCATTCTTTGGTTTTCTCAAAGGAATAAGATTTTAATTCGCTTAAGTTAGTTTCTTTCCTCTTTAGCGGTAATGCTAGTGAGATATTTTTAGTCGGGATTGCTTTTTCAAGCCATTCTCTAGCTTCTAGATTCTTTCTATCACAACTCATGATTTGTGAATTCTCTGTTTTAATAAAGTTGAAATGATCAAGAGGATTTGTTGGTGGCTCAATGAGAATCTCTTGAAAGGTATTGTCTCCTAATTTGATTTTTAAGTAATTCAGCCATTGTTGAATAGGGCTTGGAGGTTCAAGATCTTCTCCTGTCTTTTCATCTTTTGAATTCCAAGAAACCAATAGATTTTGACGAGTTGAGATTAAAGCTTCTAACAATGAATAGCGGTCTTTATCATATTGATTTGGATCTCCAATCTCTCTTTTTCTCTCTAGGAGATTAAAACTTCTTCTATTCTCTATTCTTGGAAAAGTTCTACTTTCTAGTCCCATAATGATGATGATTTTATGAGGGATTGCTCTCATTGGTTCTAAGGCACTGATCGTAATTTTCCCTGTCCTATGACCAAATTTGCCATTTGTAGAACTTAATGCTTTGGTGATAATATCTTTAACTACTAGACAATCAATTTCTAGTTCACAATTATCTGTTATGAGACCCCAATTATTAACAACAGTTAGTAGTTGTTGCTCTTCCCATGCCCATTCTCCACCATCTCCAAATAAATCCTTTACGAGCGATGTTATAAGTTTTATCCATTCTTTAGATGAACGTTGACTGCGAATCGCATCGATATAATTGCAAAGTTTTGAAAGTATACCCCAAGCTTTTATAAACTCTGTACTTGAAATATTCTCGGAATAAGGGGAGATATTGCTTATTCCATTAATTGGATTATCTGGTAAAACAAGACCAAGTAGAAACCTTTCTAGACACCAACATAGGCTATGAGTTTCTTCCCCAAATCTTTCTGAGGAATTAAGTCCCCAAGTAAAGCCAGCGGATTGAAGGCTTTTGATTATGTCACTCACCTCGTCAATACTTATATTCTGTTGCGTTCTTAATGCTGGATTAGTTAATAAGTTTTCAAAAATTGATGCGGTTAGACGAGATGCAGAAATCTCTAACAGATTTAACACAAAATGTATTAAACCTACTTTATCTTCTTGACTTTTATCTGTGATTACCCAGGGTATCTGTATATTGTTGTGATCTATATTATTAAACACTGAGGTAATTATTGGCGTATAGCTATCAACTTGTGGTGTCATTATTAAAATGTCTCTGGGTTGAATTTTCCTGTCATCGCTGAAGAGTTGTAATATATGGTCCCGTATCAATTCCACTTGTCGATACTTTCCTGGTGATTTAAGGAAAAGGAGTGATTTGTCAGATTTTTCTTTAGTTAAAATATTTTCACTTTTTGTGGATAACAATTCTTGTTGTAGTTGTTCTAATAAATTTGGTTTGTTCCCTTTATTAGTTGCGATATCTGCTGTAAGAGAAAAAATATCTTCCTCGTTTCTATCTCCCAATTGATATTCTCCACTTCCTTCTAGTAACTGTTGATATTCAGCCCCCATCCGTCCAAGGAAGGCTTCAAGTCTTGGAGACTCTAGTAACCATTGCCTGTCGGGAGGAGTATTCCATGTGTTTCTAAATTGCAGTCTTCTTGCTTCACATCTTTGCCAAAGATCATTGCAAGGGGAAATTATATAAATTTTTATATTTATTACCTTTGAAAATGCTTGAATTAAATCTATTTGCAATGGTGCAAGACTACTAAGTCCATAGACGTATAGATTTTTTGGATAATCTAGTTTAGAAATATGATCTTCCTTTAAACGTTTAATAGCTTTTTCGACTTGGATGCAGAACGGATCTTTGTTTATCTTTTTATATAATAAATTAAATAATACTTCTTGCCAAAGGATATTTTTATTAACACTAATTTCTCTAGATTTTTTCTTCGTTTTCTTACTTAACCATTGCTTGATAATTTCAGGTCTATAAAGAATGTAATCATCAAATGTCTCTGCGATATTGTTTGCTAGATCCCATAAATTCAGATTGATTTGCGCATTTTCTTGATCGCTTATTTTTAGCCAGGAACTAATTACTTGGGCTTCTTCCTCTTTCATTACTTCTGGTAATAATTCTAAAATATTCCAAACAAGTTGATTCTTTTCCCATGGATCTTTTTCATCAGGATCAATACCAATAATTCTCTTGACTAATCTTTTTAAATATGTACCAGGGAAAGGGAATTTAACTAATGCATTGATATTATTAATTATTGAAAGTTTTTCACTTAGCCATCTGCTTGATGGCCATGTACTTACGATAATATTAACTTCTTCTGTTATTTCAGGAGGGTTTAATCGGAGTTCCTGTCCCAGTAACTCTGCCAACCATTCAGCTTTATTACTTCGATAAATTGTTAGCAAGAGTCAAAATGCGATTTAAAAATATTTTTAAAGTAAGAAGTTGTCTTTTCTTGGATTGATAATTAGGCTTTTCATTTCTTTTACTGCTTGAGATAGACCTACTGAAAGGGCTCTAGAAATAATTGTATGGCCAATATTTAATTCTTCAATCCCTTGAATATCCGCAATCGGTTCAACGTTTTGATAGGTCAATCCATGCCCTGCGTTTACTCTCAAACCATAGGATTTTGCTTTGGTTGTGCTTTCTTTAAGAATTGATAATTCCAAACTTCTTGCTTTTTTTTTTGTGATTGCATATTTACCTGTGTGCAGTTCAATCCAGGCGGCCTTTACTTCAGCACAATTTTCTAATTGAGCCTGGACTGGATCAACAAAAAGACTAACTGGAATATCCTCATCTGATAGACGTTGAATTATTTCCTTTAATTTGTTTTTGTGTTTAATGACATCAAGTCCCCCTTCTGTAGTGACTTCTTCCCTTTTTTCAGGAACTAATGTAACCATATCTGGCTTGAGATTAAGTGCTATTGAAGTCATTTCCTCAGTTGCTGCCATTTCCAGATTTAGTCGAGTGTGCACAATCTCTTTTAGAAGATGTAGATCTCTATCTTGAATATGCCTTCTATCTTCTCTTAGATGAACTGTTATACCGTCAGCACCACCTAATTCCGCTAAAAGAACCATTTTTACTGGGTCAGGTTCAAATGTCTTACGAGCTTCTCGGACATTTGCTATGTGATCAATGTTTACGCCAAGACTTGCCATAGGGATTTAAAATATACCTTGATTGTATTCATCAAAAGCAAAATAAGGTATAGCCGCTGGAGTAACTGCCCAGTCTGACCATTAATAATAAAGCTTTCGGAGTTAACTTCATTACATAGTTTGTTAAAGAGGGATTTTTTGCCCCTTCTTCATAGAGAAAAAAAAATATGCCTCGGGGTTGATCCTTTCTGGAGTCGATTAGCTATGTTTGCTACGCAAGATTTTGCGTTGAACAATTTTTTTCGAAGAAGAATAGTTATTGGTGGAGAAAATTTACCTTTAAGTGGTTCTGTTGTACTTGCTCCCACTCATAGATCTAGATGGGATGCTTTGATGTTGACTATGGCTGCTGGCAGAAGGATTACAAATAGAGATTGTAGATACATGGTCACCCGTTCAGAAATGAGAGGGTTACAAGGTTGGTTTTTAAACAGGTTGGGTTGTTTCCCAATTGATCAAGGAAGACCTTCTTTAACTACTCTTAGATATGCAGTTGATTTGTTGATTTCAAGTCAGCAATTAGTTGTTTTCCCAGAAGGAAAGATAAATCGATTTGGCGAGCCTGTAAAACTGAAAAAAGGCTTGATTCGTTTGGCTCAACTAGCTTCTAACAAAGGGTTGGAAATTAAAATTGTTCCAGTCGGTTTGGCCTACAGCGATGTTGTCCCGAAGTTTTATGGATCGGCATCAATTTGTTTCTCAAAACCAATAATTATTTCGAGGGATTTTAAGCAATCTACAAATGAGTTTAATATTGAACTTTCAAAAAGTATGAGAAGTGCTGAACAATCGGCTTTGTTAGCCGTTGGTAGAAGATAATATGATTTTACTTGGTTTAATCTTTAGTACTCTTAATTGAATTTACTTTCTCCAAATTCACTTTAATTCCTTAATTTGAAAATGATTACAGCCAAAGAAGTTACTCTTTTAATTAAGCAATCACTCCCCGATGCTCAAATTGATGTAATAGATATGGGCGGTGGTGATCATCTTGAAGTCAATGTTGTATCTGAAGAATTCTCTGGCCTATCTCTTGTACAACAACATCAACTTGTTTATGGTGCGTTAAAAAATGAATTGAAAACAGAAACAATTCATGCTTTGGCCTTGAAAACCTCAACTCCTCAATAACTTTTTAGAAATGGATTCCACAACTCGTTCAAAAATTGAACTCTTGATTAATTCAAAACCAATATTTGTTTTCATGAAGGGTAATAAGTTGATGCCACAATGTGGTTTTTCTAACAATGTTGTTCAAATTCTTAATTCATTGGGGATGAGCTTTGATACTTTTGATGTCCTCTCAGATATGGAAATTCGAGAAGGGATCAAGGAATTTTCAAATTGGCCAACAATACCCCAAGTTTATGTGAAGGGTGAATTTATTGGAGGCTCCGATATTTTGATAAGCATGTATAACTCTGGGGAATTGAAAGAAAAATTAGAAATCGCACTGGCTTCATAAGTTGTTACTTTTATAATTCATACCTAGGCTTCTTTTTGAAAAAAGAGGTTATTAATATCACCATCGGGCCCAATAAAGCTTGAAGGATCCATTATCCATCTATCAATTAATGCTTCTAACTTCTCTTGATCTCTAGAGCCTAATCTCTTGCAATTCCTGAGGGCATGCAAGTATCCGTCTGCATAGATCCTAAGCTCAGAAGGGCTGTGATATCGACTTGTTAGCTCTTGACAGGCATCACAAATTGATTGGAAGTGTTTTATTGCTTCTGGAGCATCAAAAGATGTCATGGTTTGCTAAGACACTGACTATTCTTGATGGTCAGCGAACAGTTTGCTTTAATATCTTCTCTAGTCTAAGGGTCTACATTTCCGACTTGTGACATCAATACCTGCAGATCAGCTTGCTACTGAGCAAATTCAAGGATCCTCCTCAGGTTCTTCTCCTATTCAAGCAACCACGCAATCACCTTCAAAGGTGCTTGTTGTAGAACCACATCCAACTCTCAGAACTGTTTTGGTACAGAGGCTCAGGCAAGATGGACAGCTTGCCGCAGCAGTAGGTTCTGCTGAGGAGGCAGTTGATCTTTGTCGAGATCAATCACCAGATTTATTAGTTAGTGCTGAGATATTGGAAAAAAGCTCAGCGCTTCGACTAGCACAACAGTTGGGCTGTTCAGTGATTGTTCTAACAGCAAGAACAGGAGTTGAACCCGTAGTAGGACTTTTAGATGATGGGGCTGATGATGTTTTAAGGAAACCTTTTGGCCTAGAGGAATTAGCTGCTAGGTGCCGGACTTTACTTAAAAGAGGAAGAATTGGTTTACAGGAACGTGTAGCGGTTGGTCCACTCGAGGTTCACCTTCTACTCAGGCAGGTCACCTTGCGAGAAAAACCTGTCGAATTGAGTCCAAGGGAATTTGCTTTGTTGTGTGCCCTTTTGATGCCACCTGGAATGGTAAGAAGCCGCCATGAGCTACTTAGAATGGCTTGGCCTCCATTTAGTGGTGGCCCTCGTTCTGTTGATACGCAGGTTTTGACCCTTAGAAGAAAACTTGAACAAGCAGGCCTTGGTGATGGAGGAGGAATTACAACTGTTCGCCAGCAAGGTTATAGGTTTAGTCTTGATAATTTGCCTTCATAGCTTTTCGAAGGTCTTTGATAATTTACTCAGGTAGTTCCCATTTGTTCATCCCAAGCTTTGCTCCAATTTTGTGAGCACAGGCATAGCCGCTAAAGGCCACTGCATTTAATCCTTGACCGGGGAATGAAGAATCACCTACACAATAGAGTCCTTTGATCTTTGTAGTGTTAAATGGCATGGGAAGAAGGCCAGGTAATCTCATTGAAGGTATTGGACCATAACTACCTTTGTTTCTAGAAAGAAACCTTTTATGTGTTTTTGGACTACCTATTTCCTTGTGTAAAATATTTTGACTAAGGTTTGGAAATATTTTTTCTAGCTTAGATATAAGTTTATCTCCATCTTCTTTCTTCTTATCAAGATATTCTTTGTTGCTTAATCCTTCCCAAAAATCTATTGAAGAGGGAGTAAAGGCATGAACAATATGACTGTCTGAAGGTGCTAATGATGGATCTAATAAAGTTGGAATTGATAGAAAAGTAACTCCTTGTTCATGTTCCATTTCTCCCCATGAATCGAGAAGTAAGTGATGGCAATGTGTATTCGATGGAATAGAGTCTTTACTTACTCCTAAATGTAGAGATAAAAATGAAGGAGAAGGGATGTATCTGTTTTTCCATTTCGTCTCGGCCGGTGGGGTTTTATCTAGTTCTACAAGTGGATCGTTAATACCCTGGCCACCAAATGTATCCCATCTTGTTGCATTAGAGACTAT
>QCJB01000031.1 GCA_003216295.1 Prochlorococcus sp. AG-402-P16
AGCGTTTAAGCCAATAGTCACTGAAATACCAATGATTTTGAATTTCAGTCCTACATCATCAGATCCAGAATTTAATTTCACATCAGGCATCGTTCTCCTCCTTCCTTTTTCTTATTAATGGATTTTTTGGGAAAAAGAATGTAACCAGGCGACCAAAATAAAAAGCTCCTAGTAAAACAAAACCACCACCACCTAAATAAATCAGTAGGTTTGCTTTTGTAGAAGTTGCGAAAATTGGAACCATTAATCCTTCTTCCAGTAAATGAACATTCCAGTAGGACTGACCTAAGTCAGTCCTACTGGTTCCGATAGCAATCGGCTGTCAACCTTATGTATTTTGACAGGTTTAGGAGAAAACTCTTGGATATGGAGTTTGTCCGTTCATTAATGATGTGTCTATTGGCTTGCAGATATTCATTAATGCACTCAGTCCAAAGCCAGGCCCTGTTGGACCGTCAATGAATTCCTGGAATTCTTCAATAGAAATTCCTTCTTTTGTTTCCCAAATACAGTAGATAGGACCATTTGCAGTAACAGCATTAGCTGAATGGTTGTAAAACCCTTTTTCTTTGTTGGCTGCTATGGCTTCATCCCATCCTCCACCAGGAGCCATTGCTGCATAAGCAGTTTCCCACCACTTAGAGGAAGTACCAGCTCTGAATTCGTGATGAACCATATAAAAGTTAGAAGCCATTGAGAATTTATTTTGCATGATATTTTTAACTTAAAAAACGATTGTTGAGTTAATTCATCCTGTTTTCATGACTTTGATTTTGATAATGGTAAAAATTAATACAAGCATTAACTATCGCCCAGGCATAGCTAAAAAAAAGGAGTAAATGATTGATACGCATGCCTAAAAGAACATGGATGAGCGGTTTTAAATTAAATATTCATGCACCAGGAACGGGATTTGCACTGATGCTATTAGCTCTAACTCAAGTTCCAGTAGCAATTAAAACCACAGCGGAAATTTATTGCATGGAAAAGCTAGGTCAGAAATATAATTCTGCAGTTATGGCGATTATCCAATGTAATGGTGGTAAATGAATCCATCTCAATTATCAATCGCTTTATTAGCTGTTTTGATTTTAGTGATATCTATTTGGTGGATCTCTAGAACACTTAAAGAAGGTAGAAAAGCCGTAGAAGATATGAAACGGTAACAGTTAAATGATCATTCAGCTTGATATGCAGAACATTTATCGGTATACCCAACTAATTAGTAGTAGCAACCGATCGTGGTCGTAGAGGCCGTATCTAATTCTTCGGTTTGCAACATTTTAAATTCCAGTTAGTCGAGTCAAAGTAGATGTGTTCTTTGAAATAAACGTAATGTATTCATCTTTATTTGACGTAGTATTCGCTGATTCTTTCTTCTACCCTATGAGAACAGTTTATGTTGTCTCTGATAGTCAGTTAGAAGAAATCAAGCGAAACCAAAGAGAAGAAGAACTCGAGAATATCGAGACTTCTCGTAAGAGGTTAGAAGAGAGTTATCAAGCTCGAGTCAAGGTGCTTGATAAACGTGAGCATGAACTTCAAGAGGAGATCAAAGCTCTTGCTCCTGCTAAGAAGGAGAAAGAGAAAGTCACTGCTTAATTAACAACTTGAGGACGTTGTGTAAGCATAAATTTTTCGGTAGCCTCTTCCCTTCTGTATAGGGAAGAGGCTTTTTCTTTATCTGACTGATCTATTTAGACATCAACAATTTTTACTCCCTCAAGACCATTCAATGATTCTTTGATTTCTTTTATATGCTCAGCGTTTTCTCGATCAGTAATACCTCGATCAATAATCCTAAATAGGCTCTCAACAGCTTGTACAACAATATCCTCCTGAGTAATTTTATTCATTTACAAACGGTTATCGTTTTCGCTTTAGTGGTTTATATATCCTTGCTTCGACTATGGATTCTTTTCCAAAAGAGACTCATAGGTACGCTTTCGCAATGGTAGAGGCAGCAAGGACAATGCCTGTAGCTGCGGCTGAAAAATTAGAACATATAAAGCAACTAAGATTTAATGTTCAACTAAAGCGATTAAGAAAAAGAATCAACAAAAGGATCACGTAGAAATTAACTTTTTATTCAACTTTTTGTAGTGTTCTCCTACTCCTAATAAGCAAACAGAAGGATTAGACCAAAGGTGTAGCAAGAGGAGGTCTTATGAAACTATTTACTCCTTTCACCATCCCGCAAAAGGGAAACTGCGACTTATGCAGGGTTAGAAAGAATAATCAGAAGAGGGGCAAATAGCCTCTCTTTTTTATGCAGCGGCTTTAACTAAAAGAGTTGTTTCGTCAAAAGCACTAGCAAGATCTTTTGTTTGGAATCTTGAGTAGCTCAAAAGGTGAGTGTCCAAAGTGTGGCCCATCGCATCAGCAATTTGTTTTGGTGCTCTATAGCTTCCATCTGCTTTAGGTCGATTATGACCGCAGTAGGCATATCTATGGCGAAAGCTGTAAGCAGTTAGTTCTTGATTTTCCCTCGAAACTTCTTTCCTGATAGCCTTCCAAACTTTTCTGCGACTTAAGTATGTTCTGCAAGCATCGCCTGCATTACCTTCTTTCCCAAGTGGGGGAAGAAGGTTCAAACCTTCTTTCTCGCAAATAGCTAATTGTTCTTTTAGATGCCAGTTAATGGGGCCATCAATGTCATGGACCAGCAAAGGATATAAACGTCTTGCCTCTGTTTTTTCTCCTTTCTTACCACCTCTGGATTTTTCGTAATTAGTCCAAATCTCTTGTCCACCATTGCGGGTGTGGATAGTTCGGAGGTCCTCAGGTCTTAGGCCATAAACAGTAATACATTGAAAAGCAAATCTCCATTTATTGCCAATTTCATCTACTGGGAAAGAATCTAATAATCGAAGAATTTGCGAATCAGTCAATGGATAACCAATTCTTTTTTTAGTGGTAACTAAATCTTTATCTGTTACGGCTGGGGGCAACCACGTGGACTCGAACTGCTGTTCCTGAACACAAAACCGAAGAAACCCAAAAAGGGCTAGTCGCATGTGTCTTCTTATTGGTGTTCCTTGTTGCCATTGTTTAAGTGCAACCTTACAAAGTGCTGGCCCATTTAAAGGTGCTTTGGAACTATTTCTAGTGGCCTTGATTACGTTCTTAAAGACAGGGTGATATTTGCTACGCCAAGTCGAATCTTTTACACGATCTTTTTTAAATTCCCTATAAGCCTCGATTGTTTCTTCCCAGTTGATTTCCGTTTTGCTTGAAACTGTATGAGCAATATTGAAGCAAGTTTTTATATTTAATCTCTGGTTTGATTCTTCATAAGCTTTTGCTGCTGATCTAATTCTTAAAAGTGCATCAGGCCAATCTGATTCTTTCCATGCGTATGGAATTGTTATATCTGCAATTTTATTAGCATCCTTACGAATTTGAACCCTTGTTGATTCTTTCTTCCCTTGCATGACTAACCACCCTTTTGGGGTAGAAGCTTTAACAGCTTTCCTAAATTCTTTTACCCAACTTGGTTGATCGACTGTTTTCGCCAATTAGGGAGCACTAGGTCGTCAGGGCCTTATTTTTACCCCCGCCTGGGGGTAAAAGCAACCTTTAGTGGTCGCTAGTTTACAGTCTCAAGGATTTGGAGACAGTTTATAATTGGAGTTATAGATTAAATGTAACTGTTCTCGCTAGAGAAGAGCGGGGGCTTTGGGAGCACTAGGTCGCAGGTTCGAATCCTGTCGCCCCGATCAGTCAGAGAAAGGTTTCCCAGCCTGTCTTTTTATTGTCGTTTGGTTTTCGTGTCATATTTATGTCATATGGAAGATGGAATCCCTTCTCTCAGCGAGCTTTTGGTTAATCGTAAAGAGATAGAGCTTTTCATATCGCTGAATTAAAGATTTAACGGACGGGGTTTTTTTTTGATTGCTCAATTAAATCAAATAAAACATCCAGATTATTCGAATTGTGAGATGCTCTAGCGAAATACATTAAGAACATTGTCCTCAGATTCACAGCAACTAGAAGCACTTATTCAAGGTTTTACGGATAGGGCTCAAAACAAGACATTTTTACCAGCTAACACTACAAATGATTTCTTGGCTATCAGGCCAAGTGGCAACCCCATAACCGCAGAGGGTCTTGCAGGAATGTATAACAGTAAAGATTTGGTTATAGAACTCTCCGAATTAGTAAAGATTCATCGATTAGAAGCTAATTCTGATTGGGGCTTTGCTGCATTAACCTTGAAAGAAGCATTTAGCTACAAAGGTGATCGAAACAATGATTTATCTAGTTATTCATTGATTTTCAAGAAAATAGATGGCACTTGGAAAATTTCCTGGATGCAAAGATCACAAGGAACTACAGATCTTTCAACTTGGAATTAACCAATACTTCCCTATCGAACATTTAATGTAAAAGCTCGGTTGACAGTCGATTTATCTTGGGGGTTATGACCCCCTTTTTTTTTCTTCCTATATAAGAAGTATCATTTAACTAGCTAATATTGATACATACGAAATACATTATGTAAAAAATAACAAAAGAAAAGAGATAGTTATTCTATAAAAGGCTAATTAATTAATTTAATTCTGAAAATATGGAACAGGAATCTAATCATAAGGAAATAGCCAGAAAATTAGCTAAGACTATGGCGGAAAAAGCTAATGAAATTGAACTAAGAAGGTTATATGAAGAAACAATGTTTCAACAATTCATCGCTATGGATAAAAGTGAATTATCTGAGATCTTGTGGCATGGATAATCAACCTAACAAACTTTAGTTTTAAAATTCCAATTAAAAAAATTTCACTTTCTAATTATGCAATATCTTTTTAGTCTTACTCTTTCTGAAATGGGCATAAGCCCTCTTTTACTCGTACTTATAATTTCGTTTAGTCTTTTATTTATCGTTGCCTTTGGCCTTAGCTCTAAGAACATGGATAGTGATGGAATTATGGATTGGATGATGAAAAAGCCAGAAGACTGGATAGGAAATAAAAAGTCTTAAAGCATCAAGCAAATTAGAAGAGGCAGAACCCCTTTTTTATTGGTTTAATCTTCTAGAGTTATTGTAACAATATTTTTAACAGAGTTTCCATTTAGATTATTATCAATCATTTCGGAATTTACTGTAACTTGATCTTCGTCAAAGCCTTTAATCAATCCTTTTAAAATAGACATTAGAACAACAAAAAGAATAATTGGTAAGATAAATGCAAATAAAACTTTAAAGAAGATTATTCCAGTAAGACAAACTAAGATTATAGTTATAATAGTGTTTTTAGTATTCTTATTCATTTTGATCTACTAAGGATCAACATCTTAAGGCATATTTTAAAAATTCTTCGTGGAAATTTTTAGTTTTTAATCAATATTAAATCCACAAAGCAGCAGGAATACCGCTAAGAGTGCATGGAAATACTTGATAAGTAATTAATCGCCTAAAAAATCAAGGTGAGAAAGGTTAACCTACGAGTACATAAAGAATAAAGGCTATTTGCCCCTCTTCTGATTATTCCTTTTAATCCTGCAAAGATCGCAGTTGTCTTTTTTTGGGATAGTGAAGGGAGTAAAGAGTTTCATAAAGCCTCCTTTCTTACACCTTTGGTCTAATCCTTCTTTTTATTGGATGGGAGTAGGGAAGCACTACCCCAACCGAACATCACTACTTCAAGAGTACTTTTTATATTTGTCGTATCGGTGAATGGAATGTTCAACCCCTGTATCACCGAAATTTTTATCCTCTCCCTGCCATGACTTCAATTAATAATTCTTCAGCAGCTAAATTCCTAGCTCTTTTTTGTATCCCTGCACTAATCCTTGCATCAGGTTCATTTGATGTTGCTACTTCAGTAATCGTTTAATTAGCACAATGCCTAAAAATTTCTCACCTGATTTTTACGAATCCATTCTTGAAGCTTCAGACAAGGGAGAGCTTTGGGGAATAGAAAATAGTGATTTAACCCCGCTAGAAATTCAGTTGCTTCTTTCTCATGACTTCAACTGATAAACCAGTATTTGATAAAGCATTGTTCGAAAAGAAGGCTTTTAAGTTTGTTCCATATCTCATTTTTGGAAAAGTTTTTTTTGCCGCTTGGTTTATTTCCTACTTGGTGCAACTATAACTTTTGCCTAGTTTTCAACACATGGACCACCGCCTAGCAGTAGTTTGACTTACCCATAAATATCAGCAATCTTCTTCAACCCCAGCCGTAACTTCTATACTGTTGATTCTTGTTTTTTTGTATCTAAAGTCCAGATAAAAAGCATTAGAGGAACCATGAGCACATTGCAAAGCTATGCGAAAGCACAAGTGAACGACATTAGACTTTTAAAATAATTGTGTTATCGGGGTGAACCAACAAGTCCAACGCCGCCGATAGGTAGACATTAAATGTCTTTCCGTCTTATGTTAATGCTAAAGAAATACTCAGCCCTAAGACAACCGATATCAATTACCCCACAAAGAACCTAAAGCCTCCTATGCAAAAGTTCTAATCTTAGGTTTAATAGTTTTAGTAGTTGATGTTCAATTCTTATAAAGCCATTCCTTGACGCGCTGAAAAGAACTTTTTATTTTAATGGAAAAAAACAAACTTAATGATTAATAAACTGATGCATTATCAAGGAGATTAAAACACCTGTCCATATTCCTTTGAACAGTGTTGGATAATCAGCTTGGGCTATATCTTCTTCAATTGTCATTTGATATTGATCTTTATTCATATTGAGAAATAGTTTTCTTTTATTCTTTACTTATTTTACTTTGTTTTTCAATAAATGAATGCTATTAATTAATACATTGCTAAGTCAGAATTTATACATTCTCAAAAAATAAAAATTTACATCTTTTAATAGTTAATGCAAATGATAAGTATTATATCTGGAATTAAAATTTCAAGTAGAGATTAGAATTAAGTTGGGGACTATGCTTTTTGATGAGGTTGCACTCTGATGAGTATTTCGTTACATCTAATAGTAATATTTTTTATGACGAGATTATAGAAAAAAGTTATGAATAAATAACTTCGACTTCTAGTAAATTAAATGAGTGATTTTAACGATTTTCAAAAAATGATAAAAAAT
>QCJB01000032.1 GCA_003216295.1 Prochlorococcus sp. AG-402-P16
AGAAACTGGAAATGAAGAGACAGATTTGTTCATTGGTGTTGACTACGAAGTTGGCCCTGGAACATTAAGTGCTGCTTACAATTCAACTGATGTTGATGGTGGTGATTCTTCTGATACAACAGGATTTGAAGTTTCTTACACTTATTCAATCAATGACAATGTCTCAATCACTCCTGGTTTCTTCACTGTAGAAGACAATACTGGTGATGATGACTCTGGAGTTGTTGTTGAAACTGCATTTAGCTTCTAAGTTACTTAGTAAATTAAATTCCTAAGTTAAATAAAAAGCTCCTGCCTAATTGGCAGGAGCTTTTTTATGTTTAATTCTAATCAAGAAAGGGGAGATTAGAATTGTTTTAAGTTCCCAAAAGCACTTAAAACAACTATCCTCATCAAAAGCAACAATTATTCTAAAATCATTAGAAATGCCTTTGCTACCTAGACGTTATGAACGACTTAAAGCTGTATTAAATAGAAGGATTTCAGATCTAACTGTCTTAATTGAGAATGTTGAAAAACCACATAATCTCTCAGCAATCATAAGAAGTTGCGATGCTGTTGGTGTTCTTGAGGCACATGCAATCTTCCACAAAGAAAAATTATTAACATTTAACAGCACAGCTCAAGGAAGCCAAAAATGGGTCCAAATAAACCAATATAAAAAGACCACTCAGGCAATAAAAGTTCTTAAAAGCAAGGGGTTTAAATTGTATGGCACGAACTTGAATCCAAAATCAATTGACTACAGAAAATGTAATTTCAAGGGTCCAACAGCATTTGTACTAGGTGCTGAGAAATGGGGTATTAGTGAAGAAGCTACGAATCTAATGGATGAGCATATTCATATCCCAATGAGAGGCATGGTTGAATCATTAAATGTATCAGTTGCTGCATCGGCGCTATTGTTTGAGGCTATAAGGCAACGACAGGTAGCAAATATAATTCCTGAATCTGGTGAAGGCATGAGCCCAAAAACATACAAAGAAAAGATCTTTGAATGGGCTTACCCAGATGTTGCTCAATGGTGCAAAAGCGAAGGTAGAAAATATCCTGATCTTAATGAAAAAGGTGAAATCATAGACGATCTCCCAAGAACAGCAAAAATGAAATATTAAATTCAAAGCCTCATCAAGATTAATCCTGGAAGCTAATTTCACTTATAAATTTCTCTAAACCTTCTCCAATAAAAGATAACCCCAGAACCAAAACGAACATAGCCATGCCAGGATAAATTGCCGTCCACCAAATACCAGTAGGCAATGCAACTAATGCCATATTTAAATCACTTCCCCATTCTGGAATATTTTCAGGGAGACCTAACCCAAGGAATCCCAATCCACCAAGGACCAATACAGCATCCGCGGCATTAAGTGTTAAGACAACAGGGATAGAAGTAAGAACATTTTTCAGAATGTATTTTCTTATTACCCATAAAGGGGAAGCCCCCATTGATATCGCTGCCTCGATATAAAGTTCTGATTTGACCTGTGAAGTCTGATTTCTGACAAGTCGAAAATATTGAGGGATATAAACAACACACAATGCTATTGAAGCGTTCAAAACTCCCCTACCCAATAAAAATGCCATCACCACAGAAAGCAACAGGACAGGAATGGTATAGAGAGTATCCATAAGAAGAACCAAAATCCTATCCAAAAGCCCACCAATGTAGCCACTTAAAAGCCCCAAAGGTATTCCCACTAGAACGGCAAGAGTTACAGCAAAAAAAACAACCTGTAACGCAACTCCACTCGCAGCCAAAGTTCTAATACAAACATCTCTTCCAAGTCGATCTGTTCCACACCAGTGATCTATAGATGGAGATGAAAAAATCGGATTCCCTAACCCAAATTCACCATTAGGTACAATCTTTAAAGAAATTAATATTGGAATAAAAATAGAGATACCGATATATACGGATAAAATTATCAGCCCAGCGAACAATAATCGTGTCGACAAATTCTTTCGTCTTAAAAAATCTCTCAGATTCAATGATCAAATCATAAGACCTAATTAAATTTAGCTATAAAAGCTAGAAAATAAAAAAAAAATTGCTTAAATAAATGAATACATACAATTTAAGATGCATTTAAAGAATGATGGCCTCACCGTAGGGGAGCTCTCGATTACCATTGCGGCATTGATAATTATAGGTTTTATATGGACAAACCTAACCAAAGATAAGGGTAATCAGGAAGTCTCAATGTTTATCAATAATTCGAGTGAGATAAGTTATCCAACACGAACATAGATCGTAAAAATATCTATTAATCATTATTTAATTTCAAGACAGCCATAAAAGCCTCTTGGGGAACATCTACTTTTCCCATAGATTTCATTCGTTTCTTCCCTTTTGCCTGTTTCTTCAACAATTTCTTTTTTCTAGAAATATCGCCTCCGTAGCATTTGGACAAAACATCTTTTCGTAAAGCACTAATCCCCTCACTTGCAATAATTCGACTTCCAATTGAAGCCTGTAAAGGAATCTTAAATTGCTGTTTTGGAATAAGTTCTTTTAATTTCTCAACAAGTCCTTTCCCGACACCATAAGCATTATCTTTATGAACAATCGTCGTTAAAGGGTCTGCTCGTTCTGAATTAATTAAAACGTCTAGCCTGACTAAATCATTTGCCCTATAATCAATCAAGTGATATTCCATAGAGGCATATCCCTTAGTTCTACTTTTCATCTGATCAAAGAAGTCGGTGACAACTTCCGCAAGAGGTATTTCATAAACAAGCGTCACTCGATCAGTGGTTATATACTTCATATCAACAAAGTCTCCTCTTCTGTCCTGGCAAAGACCCATCAAAGTTCCGTTGTAATCATTAGGAGCATAAATTTCCATTCGGACGTAAGGTTCCTCTATGGTTTCACGTTTTTGAGGATCTGGAAGTGTAGCTGGATTATCGATCATCAAAACTTCCCCATCAATCATTTTTACTTTATAAATAACTGATGGTGCAGTAACAATTAAATCCAAATCATATTCGCGTTCTAAACGCTCTTGAACAATTTCCATATGCAATAAGCCTAAAAATCCACAACGGAAGCCAAAACCCATTGCACTACTTGTTTCAGGTTCATATTTCAATGCAGCATCGGATAGCTGTAATTTATCCAGAGCCTCTCTTAGATCTGGATATTGATCTGCATCTGTCGGAAACAATCCACAAAAGACCATTGGCTTAGCTTCGGTATAGCCTGGCAAAGCTTCTTCAGCAGGTCTGTCTTGCAACGTAATCGTATCCCCGACTCTCGCATCAGCAACTGCTTTGATAGATGCAGCTAAATATCCAACTTCACCGGCATGAAGAGAATTCACTTTTACTTGATCAGGAGCCATAACACCTATTTCATCTAGCTCATAACTTTTTTTACTCGCCATAAGTAAAACCTTGTCTTTCTTACTTATGCCACCACTCATAATTCTGAAATAGACAATGACCCCTCTATAAGGGTCGTAATAAGAATCAAAAATAAGTGCTTTTGTAGCTTGATCAGCATTATCTTTCGGAGAAGGTATTCTATCTACTACTGCTTGAAGTATTTCTGGAATACCAACCCCTGTTTTAGCAGAACAAGAAATTGCCTTAGATGTATCTAGACCAATAATTGATTCAATCTCATTTTTAATTTTTTCAGGCTCAGCTCCAGGCAAATCAACTTTATTAAGAACAGGAATAATTTCTAAATCATTTTCCAAGGCAAGATAAACATTGGCCAAGGTTTGAGCTTCGACCCCTTGACTAGCATCAACAACCAGCAACGCACCCTCACAAGCCTGCAATGATCGACTTACCTCATAAGAAAAGTCAACATGGCCAGGAGTATCAATCAAATTCAAGACATATTCCTCTCCATCATCAGCTTTATAATTCATCCGCGCAGCCTGTAATTTTATTGTTATCCCTCTCTCTCTCTCTAGATCCATATTGTCCAAAAATTGTTCTTGCATGTCTCTAGAGGAGACAGTGCCAGTATCCTGCAGAAGCCTATCGGCCAAGGTTGATTTACCATGGTCAATATGAGCAATTATGCAAAAGTTCCTCAAACGAGAAATGGGCACATTAGTCATGCGAAAGCAATTAAAAGAAAATGATCTTCATTTATCAATTCAACTTTGAATAAACATTAAATATAGCTTACCAGTACTAAGTTTTAAACTAATTGAAGTAAGAAATCGTTTCTTTTGCGAATTGCCAAAAGTGCTTCTTGATTTGAATTAATATCGGTCATAATACTGGGAAAAAGTTCTAACATTTTATTTTGCCATTCACTTGATTTCATTCTTTCCTGCCAGCACCGGTTTAACACTTCAATCATAATTGTTACTGCTGTGCTTGCTCCAGGAGAAGCCCCAAGCAAAGCAGCTAAAGATCCATCTGACGAAGTAACAACTTCTGTCCCCATTTTTAAGACACCTCCTTGGGAGGTTTGTTTAATTATTTGTACACGCTGTCCTGCAATTGAAAGCTTCCAATCATTAGGTGAGACAAGAGGAAGAAATCTTTTTAAAGTTTTTTTGCGATCCTCATTTGTTTGTATTAATTGATTAAATAAGTATTTTCCTAAATCTATATTGTCTAATCCAGCTTGCAACATAGAGAAAACATTAGTTGTTTTAATGGATCTAAATAAATCCATTTTTGATCCATATTTTAAAAAATTTGAACTAAACCCTGCAAAAGGACCAAATAAAAGAGACTTTTTTCCATTTATCCATCTTGTGTCTAAGTGCGGTACAGACATTGGTGGTGCTCCAACTGCTGCTTTTCCATAAACCTTTGCATTATGTGTTTGTGCTAATTTCTCCTCTTCACAAATCAACCATTTGCCGCTGACAGGGAAACCTGCATATGACAATCCTTCTGGAATTCCCGATTTTTGCAAAAGAGATAAAGCTCCTCCTCCTGCCCCAAGAAAAACAAACTTTGATCTAACGATTCTATTTTTTTCTCCTTCTAAAGACACATACCAATCTCCTTCACTATCTTGTTGAAGATTTTGAACATTAGTTGAATAGTTAATCTCAATAGATTTTGCCCCTTCAATTTGTTTTATATATGAACGAGTTAAATTACCGAAATCAATATCTGTACCTCTTTGAATTCTTGTTGCACCCATCTTTTCACTGTTATTGCGACCATACATAATCAATGGGATCCAATCTTTTAATTCCTCGTGATCAATTGTGAATTCCATGTTTGAAAACGCGGCATGAGAACTAAGTTCAGAAAACCTTTTTTTAAGAAGCGAAATATCTTTTTCACCAAAGACAAGACTTATGTGTGGCAACTTATTTAAGAAAGTTTTTGGCGTTAATTTTCCTTTTTCTGCTAATGATGCCCAAAACTCTAAGCTTTGCTCAAAAGATTTATTTATTTCAAAAGCTTTGTTAGTAATAAGATCACCATTCTCTTGAATTGGAGTGTAATTAAGCTCGCAATTCGCAGCATGACCCGTCCCAGCATTATTCTTAGCGTTGCTACTTTCAAGACCAGGCGATGATAATCTTTCAACAATAAGCAATCTTAAATCAGTATCAAGCTCATGAAGCAGTACTGCAAGCGTTGAGCTCATAATGCCTGCACCTACCAATATTGCGTCGTAACTATTTTCCGAACCTGAAGTACTTGTATTAAACAAAATCTTTATCAAGATTACATATAGGATATCGTGCTTTTAACTAAGCTAAGCGAAACAAGTTTAGGAATCTGAAATGAGCGACGAAACTCTTGCACTAACCTCGGAGAATGTTGAAAAAGTTCTTGATGAATTAAGACCTTTTCTTATGGCCGATGGGGGAAATGTCGAAATAGCTGAAATAGATGGGCCAATCGTAAAAGTAAGACTTCAAGGCGCTTGCGGTAGTTGCCCAAGCAGCACAATGACTCTCAAAATGGGCATTGAAAGAAAACTAAGAGAAATGATTCCAGAAGTAAGTGAAGTAATACAAGTTCTATAAACTTACTTAATTACAAAAAAAGTTTTATTAATTTTGAGAACTAATTTCTCTTCTAATAGCAGCCTTATAATTAAGACAATCCAATGGTAGTCCTTTACATATAAGGTATCCAAGAGGTGATACTAAACCAGCTGTAAAAACAAAATTATAAAAGTCTAAGCCAATATTTTTCATCAGGAAAGTTAATCCATATATCCCTAACAAATAAAAATGTAACAATACAAATTCTCTAGTATTTTGAACAGGCCACCTAAAGACAGACCCTAGGAAAAATAGAACGCCTTTCATCAAAATTATTTTACAATCAAATGATTATACAGAATTATTAATATTTTTTATAGATTATTAATGTATCTAAAGATGGCTAACGATGTATAAATCATTCTTCAAATCTTGATTTGTTTTGAGAGTATTCATTTTTAAGTTTTTTCATCCTTTTCGCCCAAATCAATGTCGCAATAACAACCCAGAGAAAGAAACCTCCTAAAGCGAAAAAACTGGCTGTATAGTTCATGTACAAAAGATTTCAAAAGGCAACTAACGAAGTTTTTTGAATCCAAAAAATTCCTGTGACTATTGAGAGTCCTCCTATTGATCGCATCAAAAACGGATAAAACATTTTGTTAGCGTTTTTTGCAGCAAAAGATATTCCTAAAACCACACATCCCATTGCAAATACTGATCCAAGTAAATATGCAAAGAGATAAACCAAGGCCCCTATTAAGGGGAGAGCCAAAGCTGGAATAATTGCCACCAAATGACTTGCCCCAGCAAAACCATGCAAAATTCCTAATCCTGTAGCAGCATGAGTGTGTCTTACATGCAGTCTATTTCCAAGAGAATGAAAATGGAAATGCTTATGAGGCCTTTCGTCTCCATGATTATGTTG
>QCJB01000033.1 GCA_003216295.1 Prochlorococcus sp. AG-402-P16
TTTTGGAGTGCTGTCTTAACTGCGATACCTGCGCTAATAGCAATAGCACTATGGCGACAAAGTAATCCAGAAATAGCAATTACAGCTGGATTGATATTATTTGGGTTCATTTTTGCAATGAACTCATCAATACATTCATATATGGTTCTTGCTTATACGGACAAGGAAAACGTGAGTCTAAACGTCGGCTTCTATTACATGGCAAATGCGGCAGGGAGACTGATTGGTACTCTCCTATCAGGAGTTTTATTCATGCTTGGAGCTAATGCCTCTATAGGAATGCAACTATGTTTATTCTGTTCAAGCCTATTTGTATTTATCTCATTGTTGACTAGTTTACGACTGCCTCCAGTATCAAATACAAAAGCTATAAAAAATTCCTAAGACCTTCAATTAAAAAAATTAAATATCAAGGGAAAGAAGGACTACTGAACCTCTGATTCTCTGTCATATTCAAGTCCTACTTCATTCATCCAAGCTGATTTCGTTTTACAGTTTTTACCATGCTCGGCTAGATGTAATCCCTCAATCGAAATAAATAAAACTAGTAGTGAAACTGGAATCCACCAGATGGGTGATCCAACTATTTCCTTCCAATTATTCATTGATTCTTTTTTTTTCATATTAAAGAGCTTTTTTAAGTTTAAGTTAAGAAGTTACTAGCAAGCAAAAAAAGACAATAAAAAAAGGAGGCTAATGCCTCCTTTATAAGAGCATGAGGTTTAATTTATTTACCAATACGCTTAACCGCAGCACGAGACTTGGAAAGAATATCACCTTTAAGAGGTACAAAGCCAAGAGAAGGAGCCTTAGCCTGGGCTTTATCACTTAGCAAGTAGTTAAGTGATTCTTGGACGGCTTTAGTATTTCTACCATTACCAGTCTCGTAAGCAAGAATCCATGTAAGCGTAGCGATTGGATATGCACCCTTAGCTTTTGGGTTAGGATTTTTACCAGCTAAATTTTTATCTAGTTTTATACCATTAAGAGCTTTTGCTCCTGCTTCTGTTGTTGGCTTTAAAAACTCACCAGATAAATTTTGAAGAGCGGCAGGTTTAATTACACCTCTAATATATGACTGGTTTACATAACCAATTGCACCAGGAGTATTACGAATTACGCCTGCAACACCTGCGTTACCTTTTCCACCAACACCAGCAGGCCAAGCAATAGATTTACCTGTTCCTAAATTCCATGTCTTAGAGAAAGCTTGCATAGAGTTTGAAAAAGCGTTGGTTGTACCGGAGCCATCAGAGCGATGTGCCCATGTCATTTTTCCTGCAGGACAACCAACTTCTTTCCAATTTGAGATTTTACCCATAGCAACGCGAACAGCTTGCTCTTGAGTAAGTTTAAGATCGCAGTCATAGTTGTATCCAAAGGCAATTGTTCCACCAACCATTGGGATTTGGACTAATCCACGAGTAACTTTTGCAATATCTGTTGCTTTCATTGGATCATCAGAAGCACCGAAGTTAACGGTTTCATCAATGAAAGCTTTACGGCCAGAACCTGAACCAACAGCTTGATAGTTGACTCGAGGTCCACCTTCTTTAGCTAAATCAGAAAACCAACGAGTGTAGATTTTAGCGGGAAAGGATGCACCTGCTCCACTAAGACGACTAGCTGCATTTGCGGACATGCCTGCGCCCACTGCAAACAAAGAAGTAAAGATGAGGGCCTTCTTAGCGAAGGTCATGAGGCCTAATAAAAAACTTGCTCTTATTTCATAGCATCTAATTGATCAAAATATTTGTCATTAGAAATCAAATTAGCAATTCATCAATTTTTCTTGATCTATTCTTAACCTTTCGATTAACCAAGATTAATTTACTTTTTAAAAAAGAATTAACTCAAAATAACGCGAATTTTCAAGGAAATAATTTAAATAAAACTTTGCCAACATTTAATCATTTGTTTACTTATCTTTAGTCAGGTCTAAATGTGCATCCTATAAATTTCATTTTGGATCTCATATCCAATTTTACTTTTATCCTGTGTGAGGACACGATGAAATTATTTAAGAGCTTCACGGAGTGTTTCACGAATGCTTTTATCGTCTTCAACAATTAAAATTCTTGACTTGGATGGATTCTTAGACAAGTGATCAACCACAAGGATGAACAAGCTTTGTATTACATATCAATTATAGTTGATATGTCCTAATGTGCCTTGATAGCCCTATCCAGTATGCAAATTAATTTTCGTAAGAAATTAATTAAAACAGTGGTTTTAACTTGCTCAATTATTTTTTGCATGGGTTACTATTTCGATCAATATCCAAACCATGAAATCCGGAAACAGATATCAACAGATGGATTATTAATGGATTAAATATAGGTATGGAGAAATAAAACGACTTAAAGATATTAGAGAAAGTATCAACTAAAATTATAAAAGTGCTAATTAATACCTCTACAAAGAAAGAAGATGAGATGGCCACCGAATGCAGCTTGGACCTCAGCCGTAAAAAGAGAAGGTTATCGACATTTTGAAGTTAAAAGCTATGGAGGCAAAAAAGATGAACGGTGGGTAGAACTATTTCCAGTTAACAACAACGAAATTCTTATAAGAGTTCCATGGTCGGAATTAAAAACATATTCAAAGTGGACGAGTGGATGGCTTCAGTTGCCAAAAGATGAAGACTGCGATGGAAACTAATCTTTAAAGAAAATAAAAACCAGAATTTTTGAGTAATTATTCCTACACGGCTGATACTGGTTTGTTCTTATATTTTTTGAACTTCTTAGGACAACCTTCTTTTTATACTGAGCTTTAGAAGGTTGTTTCTTTGAATAAGAAACGTCAGTGCTCCCCCCCAGAAGCCAATCAATTGATGACCAATCCAATTGATTGCCTGACGTACACCAATTTTAAAATTTCCTTTTTAACAATGGTTTTGTAGGACCGTACGTCATGGGCAGGGAAACCGTAGAAATATCAAATCTCTTTTAATTAGACATTTAAAAAGGGCCTCAGGGGGCCCTTTTTCTTTACCGATTCTTTTTGGAAGCTTCTGGATATTGGCAGCCTGGGGCCAAGTGTCTAGTAGAAAGGCTTTTTTACTCCGTTAGGGCACCTAAACGATGCAGAGGAGTTTCGACTGAATTGACGCACCTATATCATTGATCCTTGTCGCATCAGACGAATAGCCCACTTATTTATTGAGAATGTTGGAGCAGGAACCAGAATTCAGTTCGCTTCTCTTAAATACTCAGGTGGAGTGTCAACCATCAATGGTGCCTCTGAGCTCAACAAACTTATCTTTGCTCTATTTGCACTTCAACGCAATCAGCCTTAATGCCCATTGCATTTCCACTTAACCTGATCAAAAATAGTAAGTTTGGGGTCTAGCTAAGATCTAATCAATAAATCAAAAACATGAATCAGACTCCAGAGAAAGAGAAGGGAATGAGCTTTATTAAAAAAGCTGGTAAATGGGCTCCATTAGTTGGAGGAGCATGGATTGTTCTGAATATTGTTGTTCCATTAGCTCTTCTTCGTATTCCTGCAGTCCAAAAATACCTAGTAGTACTGGAGGACAAACTCCCTTTTGACATTCCAGGTATTGGTTAGATGGCAACAGAGATTATTTGTTTTTTCTTGCTTGGTATTGCAGCACTGCTTCTAAATGCTGGACTCGACGCTCAAGTTCTTCCACTCTTTTGGCTAATTCTTCCATTAGTAATCAAATTAAGTTTCGACAATATAACCAGAAAGAAAGCACTCCTCATCAACAAAAAAACGAAATAAAGGCTAAGGTCGTGAAAAATTAGCCGAAAAGCTTTGAACGAGTTACAAGCATTGACGCTATCAGGAGCATTAGCTGTATTTGCTATTACCTGGCTATTTTTTGGTTTTGGGGATGACGATGATGATGGAGGTGGGATGATGAGACCTGTCAGACAAAATGCAGATTAAAATCAGTTGCGAATAAGAAAGAAAAAAAGCCTCAATCTAAAGAAGACAATCGTAAAGGTATTTTTACAAGTCCTAAAGCTAATCAAGCTTCTGATCAAGCATTAGCCTAAGTAATGAGAGCATGGGTATATGAAAAATTTTCTAATCAAATTAGTTTTATTCGTATTCATTGTTTTCTCTGGATTGAATAGTGCTGAGGCTGTAATACAAGGCTGGGTCCCACCAGAGGATTATGGAGAAGGTGACTCATATGAAATAGGAATGGAATCCGAAGAAGAAGCTGTGGGAATGGATTCACAAAGTGAAGAGTTGAGTATGGAAGATATTTTTGGGGATGAACAAGTTTTTCCTTTTCCACCAGGCCTAGGCAATTAATCAAACGCAAACATTCGCTTTAGTAAGGTAGATGCAGATAACCATCTAACTTTTAAGTTTGTTGAACTAATGGCAGCAATAAAAAAAGACTCAGAGCCTCTAGACAACTTATCCAGTCAAGAGATAGAGGATATTGTCAGATCAAATGAAATCTTAGATCAAGAAAATGAAAAAATAATCAAAGAAGAAGAAATAGAGGCTCAAAGATTCTCAAAGACAAAATCTACAAAAAGATTGCTTAGACGATTAAGAAGATCTCCACTTGAAGTGATAAATCGATCACTCTTTTTTGTATTCATTGGTAGTTTTATCTTCTCCTTTGTCTCTGTGTACTCAATCAACAAGTTGTGGTTTGTTTTTTATGTCATCAGTGCCTTCTCATGTGTTTTATACACTCCAAATAGACAAGCCCTAAAGGAACTAATTGCAGCATGGCCAAATATCGAAGATCTTTTAAAAAAAAGAAGTCTATGGAAATAAATTATTTAGACTTATAGACCATTGATGTGAAAATTATTTACTGAGGTAAGTCTCAACTATTCTAAATTCAAAATTGATTAAAAGGTAATGGATAAAAAAGGAGCCAAAGGGTACTGGATCTCAACTGCAAAGGTTATTAATCAAGAATTATTTGATGAATATGTCGAAAAAGTTGGGCCATGGCTCAAAGAAAATGGTGGGGACGTATTTGCGAAAGATACAGACCCAATAGGAAAAGAAAAAACTGAAGATTCAAACCTAGCAGTCATTTGTGAATTCCCATCAATGCGAATAGCAGTAGAAGCTTATGAATCCAGTGAATATCAAGAGATATCTAAGCTACGTAAAGCAGCCACCGTGAATGCAACGTTCACAATTATGGAAGGAATGGACGAGGCAACAAAACTTAGAAGAGCAATGGGAATGTAGATAATGGCATCAAACACCTCAATATTCATTTCATATAAATGTATGAATTGATCAAATAATTAATAGCATTAAAACATTAGGAGGCATATTCTGATGAGTTCGCAAAATAGAAGTGACGATCAAGAGCTGGTCAGCAAAAACCTTGAATTAATTATTAGTTCCAGCAACTACCAATTAGCCCATGAAGATAGAGAGTTGCTCAATAGTGATGAAATGAGAGGAGTGCGAATGCTTCTAGAAATTAATAAACCAGAAAAAATTCTAGAAGAACAGAATATCTTATCAACAATCATCGTATTTGGAGGTGCAAGTTTATCTGATAAAAGCTCTATAGATCACAGAATTGAACTAGCTAAGAACTCTCTCACTAAAGATCCAAGCTCATCGAATTTAGAGAGAGAATTAACACGACTAAAGAATTTACAGTCAATCTCTCATTACTATGATTCTGCTAGAGAATTCGCGAAGATTGTCTCCCGACAAAACCAAAAAGAGAATTGTAATTCACATGTAATTGTTACTGGTGGTGGTCCGGGGATTATGGAGGCTGCCAATCGAGGTGCTTTTGATGCGGACTGTAAATCAATAGGATTAAACATAAGTCTCCCAAACGAGCAACATCCCAATGCATATATCACCCCTGGGCTTTGCTTTAAATTTAATTATTTCGCCTTACGAAAATTTCATTTTGTGATGCGATCAGTTGCAGC
This sequence comes from Prochlorococcus sp. AG-402-P16, assembly GCA_003216295.1. Lineage (GTDB taxonomy): Bacteria > Cyanobacteriota > Cyanobacteriia > PCC-6307 > Cyanobiaceae > Prochlorococcus_B. The sequence goes on from QCJB01000033.1 coordinate 5,916, forward strand.
TGTCTTTTTCCCTGGGGGATTTGGAACATTTGATGAACTATTCGAATTACTAACTCTTCGTCAAACAGGAATGAAAACAGAAATTCCAATTATTCTTTTTGGTCGAGATTATTGGTCGAAAGTGATCAACTTTCAATTCATTTCAGATCACGGACTTATCTCAGATGAACACATGAATCTCTTTCAATACGCCGATAGTGCTTCAGAAGCATGGGACATAATCAAACAATAGTCCTATTATCAGGAAATGGATTGGAAGACATCACTAGATTGGTATTGCTCAGGTAACATTCTTGAAAAAGAAGATGTCGAACTTTTAGAGAAACACTATCAAGAGATAATCAATGAAAGCGATTCGAATATCTCCCCAGAAATAGCTCCAAAACATATTTGTAACCAAACAAATATTCCAGAGGGAAGTTCTTGGATCACAGCAGTTGCAGTAATACTTGATCGATTAAATCCAGTAAAAACAGGTAAACCAAGAAG
>QCJB01000034.1 GCA_003216295.1 Prochlorococcus sp. AG-402-P16
AATCTCGTGTCTGGTTACCTCACGGGAAAGGGCCCTGGCCTGTACTACTAATGCGACAGCCATATGGGAGAGAAATAGCTTCAACTATCACATACGCTCATCCGACTTGGTGGGCAAGCAAGGGCTACCTAGTTGTAATTCAGGATGTAAGAGGTCAAGGTGGCTCAGAAGGAATCTTTTCAGGATTCAGACAAGAGGCTTCTGACACAAGCCAAACTCATGACTGGGCTAGATCCTTGCCTGAATGTAATGGTCTATTGGGAACATATGGATTCTCTTATCAGGGATTTACTCAACTAATAGCAGAGAAGGGTACAACGCCTCCTGACTGCATGATTCCTGCAATGACTGGTCTTTCAGAGAATGAACATTGGAGTTGCGAAGGAGGAGCATTTTGGTGGCATTTGGGAATTGGATGGGGTTTACAACTGGCTGCACAAAAAGCCCAAAGAGAAAATAATTTGGCTGCTTGGAATGAAATTCGCGAAAATCTTGAATCAAAAAAATATTTACATAACGGTCACAAATTGCTTCAAAAGCATGATTCAGAGGGAATGGCTTATAAATGGCTAAATAATTCTCATAACAAAGCACCAAAATGGAAAAGTTATGAACCATTAGGAAGCTGGCTAAGAAAACCTTTGCTCTTAATAGGTGGTTGGTGGGATCCTCACTTGAAAGGGATTTTAGATATTTTTGAGAAATCGAAAAAAGCTGGAGGAAAACCAGAATTAATAATTGGTCCTGCTACCCACCTCCAATGGTGGGAAGGCGTACAGCAAACTCAATTAAAATTCCTGGACAATCACTTAAAGGAAGAAATTGATAATGATTATTTCCCTTCAATCAATCTCTGGAATCTCACTGAAAAAAAATGGGAATTTTCTGAACCAAAGAATAGTCCTAAATGGAACCTAATTAGTGATGGTCTGGCTTGCACAAGCAATCAAGAAGGGTCTCTATCTCCTGATCTTCATTCCAAGGGAGAATGCGAAGTAAATTTAGTCCACGACCCATGGAGACCTGTTCCCTCAATTGGAGGTCATCTAAGTGATACACCAGGTGAAGCAAACAGAATAAACCTTGATAATCGCTGTGATGTTGCTGTATTTACAACACCTCCTATATCTAAAAATCTAAGAATAGAGGGTATTCCAATTCTTCATCTAGGAACTAAATCTGATAAGGATTGTTTTGATTTGTTCGTTGCATTATCAATAATTCCCTACGGGATCGATAATGTTGTAACTCAACTTTCAACTGGTGTTGTCAGAACTAATAATTGCGAGAGAAGTACAAACAACGAAACAGAAATAGAACTTCAACCAATACTTTCAACTTTTAAAAAAGGCGACCGTTTAAGAATTTCAGTCTCAGGATCTGGATGGCCTGCAATTGGAATAAATCCTGGAGATAGCCAATATTTATGTCAAGGACCAAGTCCTCACTGTCTAATCACCACAATTTCCTTAATACTTTCAAATTCAAAACTTGAATTCAAATCACTTATTTCCTCTTAGGGGTTCAATATTTACTTGCATAGCATTAAGCTAATTAGCTATTTCAGCCATAAGTTATGACCGTTTCTATTCTTTTAGACTCTTTGAAAGAGGACGGTCAAAGACTTTCTTTATGCAGACATGAAAGTCCCTTTTCTATTCTTGGCCCGCAACCTTTTAAAGATAAATGGATTATCCGGATATGGATGCCAGAAGCAAATCAAGTTGAATTACTGATAAAAGAAACAAAAATTAAGCTCCAAAATCCAAATCATGAATGGATATTTGAAGGAGTTTTAGAAAATGACCCTGGGACTGATTATCAAATAAAAGTAAATCGAGGAGGGATTGAACATGTCCAACATGATCCTTGGTGCTTTAGACAAGAATGGATGGGTGAAATTGATAGACATCTCTTTGCTGAAGGCAATCACCATCACATATGGAGAAAGATGGGTGCTCATCTCACAGAGATAGACAAAAAACAAGGAGTAATGTTTTGTTTATGGGCTCCTCACGCAAGAAGTGTTTCAGTAATTGGAAATCTTAATTCATGGGATGGGAGGCATCACCCCATGCAAAAACGTCTAGGAGGAATTTGGGAACTTTTCATACCAGGTCTTAAAAATGGAGATTTATATAAATATGAAATAAGAACTGAAGAAGGACACTGCTACGAAAAGGCGGATCCATATGGTTTTCAGCATGAAGTAAGACCTGCAAAAAGTTCAGTCATTTCAAAAATCGATTCTTTCAAATGGACAGATCAATCTTGGATATCTAAACGTGACAAAAAAGATCCTTTAGATCAGCCAATTTCTGTTTATGAGATGCATTTAGGCAGTTGGATGCATGCATCAACCGACGAGCCATTTGTCAATTCAAACGGCGAGCATCAACCCCCTGTGCCAGCAGCAGATATGAAGCCTGGATCAAGACTGCTTACCTATAAAGAATTGGCAGACAGAGTCATTCCTTATGTCAAAGAGAGAGGCTTTACTCATGTTGAGCTTATGCCAATTTCAGAACACCCTTTTGATGGTTCATGGGGGTATCAGGTAACAGGTTGGTATGCACCTACAAGCAGATACGGTTCACCTGATGAGTTTCGAGCATTTGTTGATTCATGCCATAAAGAAGGTATTGGAATAATTCTTGACTGGGTTCCAGGCCATTTTCCAAAAGATCAACATGGTCTTGCATATTTTGATGGAAGTCATCTATATGAACATTCAGATCCCAAGATTGGTGAGCATAAAGAATGGGGGACATTAATTTTTAATTACAGTCGAAATGAAGTTCGTAATTTCCTAGTCGCAAATTTAATCTTCTGGTTTGATCAATTTCATATAGATGGAATTCGTGTTGATGCTGTTGCATCAATGCTTTACAAAGATTATCTCCGGCCGGAAGGTGAATGGATTCCTAACGAAGATGGTGGAAATGAAAATTTTGAAGCAGTTAGTTTTTTACAGCAGGCTAATCACGTTCTTTTTCAACATTTTCCTGGTGCACTTTCTATTGCCGAAGAATCAACAACCTGGAGTGGTGTAACTAAACCAACTGATATGGATGGGCTTGGTTTTAATCTCAAGTGGAACATGGGTTGGATGCACGATATGCTCGATTACTTTGAAATTGATCCATGGTTTAGACAATTCAATCAAAACAACATTACTTTTTCAATTTGTTATAACTTTACAGAAAACTTTATGCTTGCTTTAAGCCACGATGAAGTTGTTCATGGAAAAAGTCATCTCCTACATAAAATGCCAGGTGATGACTGGCAAAAGTACGCAAATACAAGAGCCTTACTTGCATATATGTGGACACATCCAGGTAAAAAAACAATATTTATGGGAATGGAATTTGGACAACGCCAGGAGTGGAATGTCTGGGATGATCTGCAATGGGATCTTCTAAATTATGCCCCCCATAAAGGTATACAGAAATTAGTTGATGATTTGAATTCGCTATACAAAAAAGAACCTGCATTATGGAGAAATGATTTTGACGAGTATGGATTCCAGTGGATTGATTGCGATGATAATAAAAATTCAGTAATTAGTTTTATGAGAAGAGAAAAAACTGATGGAGAATGGTTAGTAATAGTGGCAAATTTCACCCCTCAAAACCACTCTAATTACAGGATTGGTGTACCTGTTGCTGGATTCTATGATGAAATCTTCAATACAGATTCGAGTCAATATGGAGGCTCAAATTTAGGCAATATGGGAGGTAAATCAACAGATAAATTTAACATACATAGCTATGAAAATTCTCTAGATCTTTGCCTTCCTCCCCTTAGCGTTCTCGTTCTGAAGCATAAAACTAAAAATAATTAGGCCTCTGCGAATAGAAATGTTTCAACCTTGCCTCATAACCTAATTTCAACTGTCGTCTAGATGTAAAAATTCAGACTGTATAAACCAACTTTCGCCAAGAACGTATTTCATGGTTTTTCAATTACAGCTTAGTGAAGGTTTTTCGCTTAAAAGGACTAAATAATGAACGAGACAACTCCACTACTACTTCGTGCCGCTCGCGGAGAAGCTGTTGAAAGGCCCCCAGTTTGGATGATGCGCCAAGCAGGCCGTTACATGAAGGTTTATCGTGACCTACGTGATAATCACCCAAGTTTCAGGGAGAGATCAGAGAACCCCGATCTGTCTTATGAAATTTCAATGCAACCTTTTAAAGCTTTTCAACCCGATGGAGTAATACTTTTTTCAGATATCTTGACTCCTCTTCCTGGAATGGGAATCAATTTCGATATTGTTGAAAGTAAAGGACCTTTGATAAATGACCCAATAAGAAGCCTCAAGCAAGTTAAAGATCTGAGGACACTTCAACCCGCAGAAAGTATGTCTTTTGTCGGCGAAGTTTTAGGAAGACTGAGGGAAAGTGTTGGAAATAATGCTGCGGTTCTGGGTTTTGTTGGTGCTCCATGGACTCTTGCTGCATATGTTGTAGAAGGAAAAAGTAGCAAAAATTATGCAGTTATAAAAGCAATGGCATTCCAAGAACCAAAATTACTGCACCAACTTTTAAATCATTTTGCAGAATCAATTGCAAATTATTTGTCTTATCAAATTGAATCGGGGGCGCAAGTAGTTCAAATGTTTGATTCCTGGGCAGGGCAATTAAGTCCCCAAGATTATGACGAGTTTGCGGCCCCTTATCAACAAAAAGTAGTCGATTTAGTAAAAGAAAAGCATCCAGAGACACCAATGATTTTGTATATTTCTGGCAGCGCTGGAGTTTTAGAAAGAATGGGGCGCACTGGAGTAGATATAATCTCTTTGGATTGGACTGTTGACATGGCGGATGGTTTAAAAAGACTGCCTCAAAAAGTAGGAGTGCAAGGGAATGTTGATCCAGGACTTTTATTTGGTACACCTGATGCAATTAGATCAAGAATTGTTGATGTAGTCAAAAAAGCAAAAGGTAGAAAACATATTCTTAATCTCGGTCACGGCATACTGCCTGGGACCCCCGAAGACAATGCAAGAGTATTCTTTGAGGCTGGCAAAAATGTAAATGAACTTATAAAAGTTTTACCTTGAAAAACGAAATTATTCTGGTCACTGGAGCGAGTGGGTGCGTTGGACAATACATAGCAAATTGGTTACTCGAAAACTCAAATTCAGAATTATTTTTATGGGTTAGGGATCCCAAGAAAATAACTTCAATAAATTTAAACAATCCAAAGATTAAAGTTCTAGTTGGAGATTTACGTGAAGCAAATAAGTTCAAGAAAGAATTAACACAAGTAAATAGAGTTATTCATACAGCAACTGCTTGGGGTGATCCTAAAAGAGCCAAAGAAGTAAATATTGATGCAGTAAAAAATTTGCTCAGTTTACTTAATACTTCTAATATCAAACAAATTATCTATTTTTCAACCGCAAGTGTTCTTGATAAAAACTTAAATTTGTTGCCTGAGGCTTTTACCTATGGAACCGAATACATACAAACGAAAGCACAATGTCTCTCACAACTTGAAACTCACGAACTATCAACAAAAATCATAGCTGTGTTCCCTACACTAGTTTTTGGCGGACGTCTAGATGGCAAAAGCTCTTTCCCTACAAGTTATCTTACCGAAGGTCTTAGAGAGGCATTTAAATGGATCTGGCTAGCAAGATGGATAAAAGTATTCTCAAGATTTCATTTTATTCATGCCGCAGATATTGCCTACATTTGCGGACATCTAGCCACATCTGATTTTGAGCCAGCACAGACAGTTACAAAAAACAAAATAAAAAAGCTTGTTCTAGGCCAACCTCACACCAGTATTGATGCCGCTATTCAAACACTTTTAAAATGGAAAGGTATGAGAAAGGTACCGCAAATTCCTCTTTGGACTTGGCTTGTTGAAATTTTGACTATTTTACTTCCAATACAAATTACGAATTGGGATAGGTTTAGTCTTAGACAAAGACACTTCATACATGAACCCGTAACCTCTCCTGAAAGTTTTGGAGGTATAAGCTATGCCAAAACACTAAGTCAAGTTTTACATAATTCTGGTTTAACTAAACAATAAAATGCCATTAAGAAGCTAAAGTAGTAAAATTCAAAAAAGAAGAGAATTAATTTCATGATTCGTTCTATTACATCAGCTTTCTTTGCTTTCTTTGCTTTCCTAGTAATTGGAGTATCCAATGTGAATGCTTCAACTGTTGAAGTTAAGCTTGGTACCGATGCAGGAATGCTTGCTTTTGAACCAAGCACCCTCAACATAAGCGCTGGAGACACAGTAAAGTTTGTAAACAACAAACTAGCTCCTCATAATGCAGTTTTTGACGGAAATGATGATCTAAGTCATCCAGATCTAGCTTTTGCTCCAGGTGAATCTTGGGAAAGGACTTTTAGCACCGCTGGAACATACGACTTCTAC
>QCJB01000035.1 GCA_003216295.1 Prochlorococcus sp. AG-402-P16
AGGAAAGCATTAAGTAACCAATTTGTGCATACCTGCACTTACCTTAGATATATGGAAATGTCATTAAATTTTTTTATAAAGAAGTAGAAGAACCAAATTCGCTAACTTTTGCAACATATCGATTTGAAAAGAGATTTAAGACCTTGTTGTCTCTCAATAGCAACAGAATTTTGTAATTTCCGTGCTTCATGGCATGATTGCACGCAGCACTTAGAGGTCGCCTGGCTCCATTAGGTTGAGACTAAAATAATGGTTTTTTTGATTAATGATTAGGATGATCTATAAGATATATGCAAACAAGTTGGTTCTGTTCTATATTCATTTCTTAAATCAAAAAATATGGTATGTTTTTTTATAGGTGAATCTAATGGTTAATGTTTTAACAGAGATAAATTCATGTGAGATTTGTGGAGGGAAAGACCTTATAGAGGTTTTAAATCTTGGACATCATCCTTTATGTGATGAACTCATTAAAATTGGAGATCCAGCCATTTGTAATGAATATCCAATAGAGATAATATTCTGTAAAAAGTGCAATACAGCTCATCAAAAATATCAGGTCCCTAATAAAATTCTTTTTCCTGATAATTATCATTATAGAACCAAGGCAACAGGTGTAGTTTTAGATGGGATGAGAAATTTAGTTAATAGTTATCTAACAAGATATGGATCTCTTCTTGGATTAAAGGTTCTTGATATTGGTTGTAATGATGGAAGCCTTTTAGATCTATTTAAGTCAAAAGGAGCAAAAACCTATGGAATAGAGCCCACTAAATCAGCAATTGAAGCGATGAATAGGCATAACATTAAAAAGGATTATTTTGATAAAAAAAATGCAGAATATCTGATAAATAAATTTGGTACATTTGATATAATTACTTTTACAAATGTTTTTGCTCATATAGAAGACTTTTCTTCTCTTATTCAAAATTTGAAAATGATAATGTCAGATAAAACAATATTAATTATTGAAAATCATTATCTTGGTTCTATATTAAATCAAAAACAATTTGATACTTTTTATCAAGAACATCCCAGGACTTATTCACTCAATTCATTTGTTGAGATAGCCAAGAAATTAAATATGAATATAACAGGATTAGAATTTCCAGGAAGAGATGGTGGAAATATTCGAGTTTTTATTTCAAACCAAAAAGCCATAGAAAAATTCGAGGAAAATATAGATTTTATTAGATTATTCGAAGAATTAAATTTTGATTTGAATAAATGGAAAGATAATAAAATATCTCAGCTAGATAATCTTATAAAAGTATATGGTCCATTACCAGCCAAAGCATTTCCAGGTAGAGCAACTATTTTAATTAAATTGTTGGGGTTAAATGAGAATCATCTATCAGCTGTATATGAAATTAAGGGATCAGTTAAAACTGGTAATTATGTTCCCGGTACTAGAATACCTATTTTACCCGAGGCTGATCTATATAAGAAAAAAGAACAAAAACCTATTATTAACTTGGCTTGGCATATACCACAGGCTGTTAGGGAAAATTTGTCTAAGAATAAGTATTTAGCTGAAGTTATTGATATTAAATAATTTCATGAAAATACCTTTTCTTGATGTTTATTCTATTAATAAGGAATTCTATCAAGATTTTTCTAATGATTTTAAAAGAGTTTTTGACTCTGGTTCCTTAATTCTTTCTTCTGAAGTTGAAAAATTTGAGGATAGCTTTGCTAATTATTGCGACACAAAATACTGCGTCGGTGTTGCTAATGGACTTCAAGCACTTGAGATAACTTTAAGAGCATGGGGAATTACAAAGGATGATGAAGTCATTGTTCCTTCTAATACATTCATTGCAACTTGGCTTGCAATCTCAAGCGTAGGAGCTATTCCAGTACCTGTAGAGCCCCATATTGATAGTTTTAATATTAATCCAGATCTTATAGAAGAAAAAATAACAGATAGAACCAAAGCAATTATTGTTGTTCATCTCTATGGCTCTACATGTGAAATGAATAAAATTAATGAAATCGCAAATAAATATTCTCTTAAAATCTTGGAAGATGCTGCTCAATCGCATGGAGGTAAATATCAGGCAAGGAAAGTAGGTTCCCTAGGGGATGCCGCCGCATTTAGCTTCTATCCTGGTAAAAATCTTGGAGCATTGGGTGATGGTGGTGCAATCACTACAGATGATGAGAAATTATTTAAAAAAGTTAGATTAATTAGAAATTATGGGAAAAGTGAAAATTACTTAAATAATATTCTGGGAATGAATTCAAGACTCGACGAGCTACAAGCGGCATTCCTAAGTACAAAACTTAAGAAATTGGATGAAATAAACTTAAGACGAAGAAATATAGCTCTACGATACATTGATGAATTATCTAAAATAAAATCGATTAAAATTCCTAAACTTAATCAGAATTCTTTTCATGTGTTTCATTTATTTGTAATCAGACATTCTCAAAGGAAAAAGTTTAGAAAAAATTTGTCTAAGTTAGGAGTAGAGACATTAATACATTATCCAATACCTCCACACTTGCAAAGTGCATTTTCATACTTAAACCTTAATGAAGGTTCTCTTCCTATCTCTGAAACTATACACAAAGAATGTATAAGTATTCCACTTTATCAAACGATGAATGAGGAGCAAATAAGTTATGTTATTTCTAGTATAGATAAAGCTTCAAAAAATTTATGAATCTATCATGTATTATATAAGTATAGATTCATGCTTATTTATTTTTAAACATCTAAATTTATTTACAAATAACTATAGAAGATAGTGCAAGTATTGTGGCAAAAGTAACAATAGATCAAGGAATTAGGATAGGGAATAGTTTTGTAATTGCGGATCTAAATTAGATACTAAGGATATTCTTCCCAACGCTATATTTAAAGGTGTTCCTGCTCAATTTTCCAGGAAATGCGATACTTAAAAAAAATTCAACATTAAATCTTTTACTTATTATTAGTAATTATAATAACTTTATTTTGATAATGCAAAAACTTTGATGATTATTGGTTGCTTGGACTCCAGTGATTTGGCAATGTTGAATTGTTCTTTCTTGCCTCAATTGCTGATTTAAAAAATTCAAGATATTCTTTGTAGATAGTCTTATCATTAAATAAATAATCTTTCGAATTTGAAATTATTTGATTTTCTAAATCTTTTCTATACGACTTATCATAAGCTAATTTCTTGCAAATTGAAATATATTCTTCTGGAGAATATGCTATAGGAGGATTAGTTATTCCCATTTGCTTATAACCAACAAAAGGGAAACGAGTTTGAAATTTATCTTGAGTATAACTTACAACAGGAGTGCCAACAGACATAGACTGATAATATGTATTCCCCATTCCAAAGTAAAAAGGAGAAAGAATAATATCTACACTTTTTAAGATTTTCAAGAAGTCATTCATGCCAACTCTTTCATGAAATATTGTACGTTTTAGTATTAATTTAGTATGAAAACCCCATCTTTCTTTTAATTGTTTATTTCTTAAATCATCTTGACTTTCTGCACAATAGAAGTATGCATTTGGTATCTCTTCTAATATTTTATCTAAAATTAAATCAAAATCTGGATGATATTTAAATGATGTATGTGGCAGACCAATTAAGAATGTTTCATCGGGCAAATTTAAATCGGATCTTTTAAATTTACTTTCTCCAAGAATGGGAGTTGTAAAATTCACTGGAAGTCTGCTTAGTCGAATAATTTTTTCGGTGAAACATCTTTCAGATCCTTCTACTACATAATCATCACATAAAATTGCGTAATCTATATTTGGAGAGCCAGATGTAATAGTATGGCCAAGAGCATTTATTTGAACTAATGCAAGTCTAGATAATGAAAGTAAATAGATATAATTTGACATTCCTATTTCTGGATAGAGTAGAACATCAATGCATTCATTAATTATTACCTTGCATCCATCTTGATGAGATTTAGGAAGATTTATTATTTTAGAAACATAAGAATCATATAATGTACTTTCATTATCATATTTGCTTTCTGGCCCCCTGAATAATATTATTTCTATACCTGAAGATCCTAGATCTTTTACTATATTTCCGAAGAAATTATTTACTGAGTGACTATATAGATAATTTGAACATACACCTAACCTAATACTTTTTCTTTTATTATGGTTCTCTAATTGTCTTTTAATTTCAAATGAATTGTTTGTTACCCCATATACTTTTGATAGATTATATCCAAGACTACTAAGTATTTCTTTCTCATCTTGCTGATTTTTAAATGCTAGGTAAAAGCAATAGGTTGAAAAACTAAAATTTTTTTCTAGCTTTATTTGATTCAATTTCTGTATTGAAGATATTTCTTTCTTATATTCATCTATTTCTTGCCTTATTTGTTTGTTACTAAATGGTATGGCGGATAAAAATAATTTATAATTTAAATATATAGATAATTCATTTGGATTTAAATCTAAAGCCTTTTTGAAGTTTTTTCTAGCTTCATTGATTTCTCCAAGAGATTTTAAGACTATCCCTAAATTCACATAAGCATTGCTAAAGTCTGGTTTAAGTTCTATAACTTTTTGGAAATATCTTTTAGCTTCTTGTAATCTTCCTATGTCATTCATTAATACACCTAAATTATTATATGCAGTGAATGATTTAGGTTGCAACATAATTGCTTTTCTAAATGATATTTCAGATTCCTTCGAGTTTCCTTTCTCTCTTAATATATTCCCAAGGTTTGAGTGCGCCTCTGCATAATCTGGTTTTAGCTTAATAGCCTTTCTCACAAATATTTCAGCATCTTTTGATTTTCCTTTCTCTCTTAATATATTCCCAAGATTTGAATATGCTTCAGGGTTATCTGGTTTGAGCTCAATAGCTTTTCTGCATAACTCTTCAGCCTCTTCTAATTTATAATTGTCATTCAATATACTTCCTAGATTTGAATAAGCCTCGGCGAAATTAGGCTTCAATTGAATAGCCTTACGAGTCACTATCTCGGCTTCATTGAGTTTACCCATGTCTTTATATATGTTTCCTATATTTGTATAAGCTTCTGCAAAATCAGGCTTTATTTGAATTGATTTGTTTAGTGAAAATTCAGCTTCTTTTAATTTCCCTTGATCTCTTAAAATGTTTCCTAGGTTTGAATAAGCCTCAACAAAATCAGGTTCAAGTTCAATAGCTTTGCGAGTTACAATCTCTGCTTCTTTGATTTGGCCTAGGTCTTTAAGAACAACACCAAGGTTTAAATGAGCCTGATAGAAATCAGGCTTAAGTTCAATGCTTTTACGTAAAGTTCCCTCTGCCTCTTTAAGCTTCCTTTTCCCAATGAGGATGTTAGCGA
>QCJB01000036.1 GCA_003216295.1 Prochlorococcus sp. AG-402-P16
ATTAGATTGAAACTTGATTTTCGCTTAAAATTCTTACTTTTGCGAGCTCAAGATCAAAATGATTTATGTAAATATGGAGTTTTTATTGACCAGCCTGTTCAAGAACTCCTTTACTGCTTGGAATTTGACTTGATCTTCTGGGATCAATTTCAGTAGCCATCCGAAGAGCTCTTGCAAAAGATTTGAAAGTAGCCTCAATAATGTGGTGAGTATTATTTCCCGCCAGTTGTCTGATGTGGAGAGTTAACCCACCATTATTCACAACAGCAGCAAAAAATTCTTTAACCAACTCTGTATCATAAGTGCCCACTTTTTGAGAAGGAATATCCAAATTAAAACTTAAATGTGGCCGACCGGAACAATCAACCACAGCCTGAATAAGAGCTTCATCAAGCGGAGCTAAAAAATGACCAAAGCGTTTGATTCCAACTCGATCACCTAATGCTTTTGACAAAGCTTGTCCGATAGCAATCCCAACATCTTCATTGCTGTGATGATCGTCTATGTGAGTATCTCCATTAGCCCTTACTTCAATATCAAATAATCCATGACTAGATAATTGTTGGATCATATGGTCGAGAAAACCAATCCCGGTATTTGCACTGCATTTCCCAGAACCATCAAGATCAATTTTCACAAAAACTTCAGTTTCCTTAGTTTTCCGGTTAATCTCTCCTCCTCTAGTTTTTTTCATATTTGATTGGCAATTTGAGTTGGCTTGAAATTACATTCCATTTATGCAATAACCTGCATCAACATAAACAGTTTGTCCTGATATACCACTCGAAAGATCGCTAAGCAAGAAAGCAGCTGTATTCCCCACCTCAATTTGAGTAACGGTTCTCCTAAGAGGAGCTTTTTCTTCGACGTTATGAATCATGTCCAGAATTCCTCCAATAGCTGAACTCGCGAGAGTTCTTATTGGTCCAGCACTAATAGCATTCACTCGAACCTGATTTTCAGGACCAAGTTCTTCTGAAAGATATCTAACGGATGCCTCCAAAGCTGCTTTAGCAACTCCCATTACGTTGTAATTGGGAATCGCTCTTTCTGCTCCTAAATAAGTCAAGGTGACTACGCCTGCACCTTTGCTGAATAGAGGTTTTGCATATTTACACAGTGGTGCGAGTGAGTAAGCACTAATTTCTAGGGCTCTTGAAAATCCCTCTGAAGAAGTTGCACTGTAATTACCTACTAATTCTTCTTTCCCTGCAAAGGCTAGACAGTGAACTAATCCATCAAGCTGGCCCCATTGATTTTTAATGGCTTCAAAAACTTCTTCAATTTGAGAAGAGTTTTGAACATTAAGTGGTAAGAACAGGCTTGGATTTAACGGAGAAGTAAGTTCTTTTACTTTTGCTTCAAATCTACCTTTTTCATCGGGCAAGTATGTAATTCCTAGTTCAGCTCCACCTTTTTTTAACTGTTGTGCAATCCCCCATGCAATTGATCTGTTGTTTGCTATTCCTGTAACAAGGATTTTTTTACCAGTAAGATCGAGAAGCATCTTTCGGATTCATTTGGTTAGTATTACTAATTGTCCCTTATTTAGGGCTAAGACTCATAGTTAAATGAATATATAGTTAAAAGTTCTTTAATCCATTAACCCCAAAAAGTATAAGAATCATGGTTCGAACAGCCTCAACAATGCTTCCATTAGGAACTCAATTACCTGCTTTTGAGTTAGGTGTGGTCTCAGGCTTGAACCTCGCTCCGGATAATTCTTTAAAAGGTCTTAGACATATCAGTAATTTTAAATTAACAAAAAGACCATTGTTTTTGATGGTCATATGCGCTCATTGTCCATTTGTTAAACATGTAGAAAGTGGAATCACAAATTTATTCAATTCTTTTGGTGATGACGTTCAATTTTTGGCTATTTCCAGCAATAGCGTGAAAACACACCCGCAAGACGCGCCAGAATTCTTAGCCTCTCAAGCTAATCAACTGGGATGGAAGTTCCCATATTTATTTGATTCTGATCAAAAATTAGCAAAGGCGCTCAAAGCCGCATGTACCCCCGATTTTTATATTTTTTGGCCTTCTCCAGATGGAGGCTCAACATTGAGATACAGGGGACAAATGGACGGAAGTCGTCCTGGCAATGAAATACCTGTTTCTGGGGATGATATTCGTCTAGCACTCAGATCGTTATTAAAGGGAGAAGATATTTCAGCTAATCAAAAACCCTCTATTGGTTGCAACATCAAATGGCATCCTGGTATGGAGCCCGAGTGGTTTGGATAAATTAATGAGTTTCTTTTTGATTGTTCATCGTTGCAACTTGATTTAAATAGTTATGCAAATACCTCCTTTTAGCCTTGAAGCTCAAATTTCTGAAATTGGAGAAGAGATTGAAGAAGCTTTGATAAAGGTTTTTAGAAGCGGAAAATATATTGGAGGAGAAGAGGTAACTTCCTTCGAAAAAGCTTTTGCCTTAGCCACAGAAACTTCTTACTCAGTTAGTTGTAATAGTGGAACTGATGCATTAATTCTTGCTTTAAGATCACTAAATATTGGACAAGGTGATGAGGTGATCACCTCATCATTTAGTTTTTTTGCTACCGCAGAAGCAATTACAAGTGTTGGAGCTAGGCCGGTTTTTGTAGATATTGATCCTGAAAATTATCTTATGGATGTGGATTTAATAGAAAAGGCAATAACTTCTAGAACAAAAGCTATTTTGCCTGTGCATTTGTTTGGTCATCCACTAGATATGGATAAAATAATGGCAATTGCACAAGAAAATAATCTAAAGGTTATAGAAGATTGCGCGCAAGCAGCTGGTTCGCATTGGCTAGGTAAACCCGTAGGAAGTTATGGGGATGTAGGTTGCTTTAGTTTTTTTCCTACTAAAAACTTAGGTGCAGCAGGAGATGGAGGAGCCATAACTACTAATGATTTTGATCTGGCAAAAACAATCAGGGAATTAGCTATTCATGGGATGCCAAAGAGATATTTTCATACAAATATTGGGTACAATAGTAGACTTGATTCATTACAAGCTGCAATCTTAAATGTTAAGTTAGTACGATTAAATAAATGGATCGAGCAAAGAAAAACAATAGCAATCAATTATATAAACAAGTTGTCAACTATAGAGTCAATTAAGTTGCCATCTAATACATTAATGAATAATTCTGGTCATTCTTGGAATCAATTTGCAATAAGAATAATGGACAATTCTTTTGTTAAAAATATTAAATTTACTTCCGCGGATGTTCTTGAGAGTCTAAGTAGAGATCTATTTAAAACTGAACTTCAAAGGCTTGGAGTAAGTACAATAATTTATTACCCA
This sequence comes from Prochlorococcus sp. AG-402-P16, assembly GCA_003216295.1. Classification (GTDB taxonomy): domain Bacteria; phylum Cyanobacteriota; class Cyanobacteriia; order PCC-6307; family Cyanobiaceae; genus Prochlorococcus_B. The sequence continues at coordinate 3,299 of QCJB01000036.1, forward strand.
ATACCCATACATCTTCAACCTGCATATAAAAAGTTAGATTATAAAGAAGGATCCCTTCCTATTACTGAAAAAGTATGTAGTCAGGTTATTAGTTTACCTATTTTCCCCGAATTAAAATCTACTGAGCAATCATATGTCATTGAAAAAATAAAGGAAATATTTAAAAAATAAGCTATTTAAGATTCGAATATAATTCTTTGAAGATTGATGTTTGATTTTTGTGGTTTATGATAGGTTTTGGATAGCCATTTCTCTCCGCAGAAATTATTTCACCTGAAAGTAAATTAGGCGTTGAAATATGTGATAACTCAGGAATCCATTTTCGGATATAATTACCATCTTCGTCGAATTTAGAAGCTTGTCTAGAAGGATTAAATATTCTCATAGGTTTTGGATCCATTCCACTGCTAGCACTCCATTGCCAACCTCCATTGTTTGATGCTAAGTCACCATCGACTAAGCTTTTCATGAAGAAAAGTTCTCCCAATCTCCAATCAATTAAAAGGTCTTTAACTAGAAAAGAAGCAACAATCATTCTGCATCTATTATGCATCCATCCCGAAACCTTAAGTTGTCTCATTGCAGCATCAACTATTGGGATACCGGTTAATCCATTTTCCCAACTATCAATCCAATCAGATCTATTTTGCCAGGGAAAATTTAACCATTTTTCCCTGTAAGGACCTTTCTCAAGCTCTGGAAAATTAAAGAGAGCATTTTGATAAAATTCTCTCCAAGCAAGTTCCTTTATCCATGTATCAATAGAATTTATTTTGTAATTATCAGCCGTCATATTTTTTGATACTTGAGCCCCATTCCATACCGCTCTACAACTAATTGTACCTAAACTTAAAGCAGCACTTAGATTAGAAGTCTTTTCTAAAGATGGAATATCTCTTGCATTATTGTATATATTGATAGCTCCTGAATGTATGAAAAAGTTTAATTGCTTTTGTGACTCTGATTCTCCTGGTTTGCAAGGACATAGATTAGTATTCTTGAATCTATTTGAAGTAAGTAAATCGTAAATATGTTTACTTTTGCTTGTAATGCAATAGTTTAAATCAGAGTTTTTTATTGATGTTAGCTCGCTTTCATCTGGACCTGTAAACTTTTTTGCTGTTACTGATATTTGTATTAAGTTATTATATGACAAGTTTTTTTTATTGATAATATCAATCCATTTACGATAAAAAGGTCCATACACTTTGTACGGTTCTTCATTGTTTGTTTTGATATTACTTGGATTGACAATTAATTGATCTAAAAATGTATATACTTTTCTTTTTTCTTTTGAAAGTTGGCCTGTGATTTCTTTATCTCTATTTATTTCATAAGGTTCAATATTTTTGTTCCAGTAAATACATTCAGCCTTAATTAATTCCGCTAATTTAGGAATTAATTTAATAGGATCCCCTTTCAATATTAATAAACAACTTCCCCTATTCTTCCAATTCTTTTGAAGTTCTAAAAGACTTTCTCCTAAAAACCAATTTTTTGCTTCGGATGTAGTTCTATTTAGATTGAGAAGATTCGGATCTAAAACATATACTCCAATAAGACTTTTTGAATTTTCTGATGCTTCGAATAGACCAATATTGTCTTCAATTCTTAAATCTCTTCTATGCCAAAATATCGATCGAAACTTTGTCATATGATATTCAATATTTGGCATGCTCTGAACCATGCAGTAATGGTTTTCCCATCAAGTGAATCTTTGCAACTTGCAATAATTTCATTTAGCTTTTGTGGGGCAATTTTTAATACTTCAATATCTTCGTCTGCATCGCCCTCAGGCTTCTTTTCAAGTTTAGTTAAATCTCTTGCAAGGAAAAGATGAATTATCTCGTCAGAATATCCTGGACAAGGAAGCATTTCTCCAAGATTGTCCCATCTTTTTGCAGAGTAACCACTTTCCTCTTGAACTTCTCTTTTGATTGATTCAAGTGGGCTTTCGCCTTCTTCCAATGTTCCAGCAGGGAACTCAAGAATTCTTCTCGAGCAAGC
>QCJB01000037.1 GCA_003216295.1 Prochlorococcus sp. AG-402-P16
ATCTTCAAACTTGCCTGCTATAAATGTTCCGCCATCAATGTTGGGAATGATCCCGTCTGCCGAATAAGTTCCTTTTTTCTCTTGATGCCAATCTTCTGGCAAACCTTCAAAAGTATCAAATCCATAACCTTTTTTGAAAGTATTAATTAGATACTTAAAGGATTCACCTCGCCAAACACCAAATTCATAGAAAGGGCGATCTTTTTTACTTTTTTTAGTTATATAATCAAAAAATGCCCATCTATGGAAAAATAATTTAGGTAACTTAGGCAAAGTTATAACCCATTTAAAGGAGCGCATAAATGGGTGATCTTTATGACTTGATTCCATTAGATTATTAAATAAAAACTGATCACCTTGATGTAATTTCAGACCACTTAGAATGAGTTTTGCTTTTAAATAATTCTCATCTATTTTTAAGCATTGATTAATCCTTTCTTCTGCTTCCTCAATAGTATTTGTCAAGTGACATAAATTCCAAGCAGCATTTGCGTGATCTGGTTTGATTTCAATTGCCTTAAGGTATGACAATTCTGCGTCTTCTAATTTGCCAAGATCTTGCAATAGTTTTCCCAGATTGGAATGTGCTTCTGCTGAACCAGGACTAAGTTCAACTGCTTTGCGACTAGATAATTCTGCCTCTTCTGATTTACCAAGATCTCTCAAGATGTTTCCCAGATTGGAATGTGCTTCTGCGAAATCAGGATTGATTTCAATTGCTTTGCGATATGACAATTCTGCTTCTTGTAATTTGCCAATTTTTTTCAATAAGACTCCATAATTAGAGAAAACTCTGTGATCATTAAAACCCTGATTAATGAAATACTGATAATACTTTGCTGCTTCTGAAATGTTTCCTTCTGAATGAAACTTAAATGCCTGATTGATGATTTGTTCTTTAGACGGTTTAGAGGGAGTATTTGTATTAATAGTGATATTTTCTTTGATTTCTCCTAAAGCAAATGACACTGGGAATGTTTTTACTTCCATTACTTTTTTCTTTCCTTGTCCATCTTGACTAGAACTATCCATCTTCTCTTATCTTTTCTTTCTTTTGGTTATTGCTATTTTACTACTAATTGCAATCCTTACTAATTCTTTCTAAAATCATTTACCACTTATAGAGGAAGATTAATAAATATTTTCAAAGAACTTTCTACGATTATTAATAAAATTAACTCATAGACTAGAACTAATGCTGTTCATTTCTGAACTTTGTCAGTTTGTCACGGGTTTGTCACGATCAAATAATCCTTGAGAATCCAGTTATATCTTTATTCTTTTTGGTAGGGACTATTGAGTGGGAGTAACGGAAACGTCTACTTTCTAGTGATAATTTGATTTATATGGTTTTGTTTTAGTTTTGTGTGGGAAGAGTGATGACGATATAACTAGGGTTTTGAGGTGTTGGTTTTGTGTCGGTTTTGTGTGGCACACTTTTACCGTCTCCATGGAGAAATCGTAGAAAGATGTTTTTCTCTACACCTATATAAAATTAAAAGCAAGAATTTATTTTTTTGATTTCTCTCCAAAATCAAATATTTTTATGCTCTGGAAGTAGTTAAATCTCCGTTTTACAAACCCAGAACTGATACATACTTGCGAAGGTTGTGGGATGTTGCTCTTCAAACTTTGCCCAGTTTTGTAAGTTCGTTTTAGGAAGTTATGTCTTGATATTTATCCGTTTGAGTAAGGATTTCAATAGCAGGTTTCAGCATATCTTTGTAATTCTTCCATCCACCAATTGATTTTGAATTGATTGGGGAACGAACTTCAACATTGCTTCTTGTTTTAATTGATCGAGTATTAAGATGTGGGTTTAGATATGAATCATCCCATTCCCAACCCAACCAATTGATTAAAGATTGAATTTCTTTATTAGGATTGCTAACTAATGAGTCATAATTTAAGTCATATATTTTTGATCGAAATCTTTTCTTGTACTCTTTCATTATTTCTTCTTGATCTAAATAAACTTTTGCGCAATCAACTAAAGATGAGGAATATTCATTTCCTTTTGCAAAATTTGCACGGTAAATTGAAAGAATATTATCTAGAGGATTTCTATAGCAGTGAATAATTTTTGCGTTAGGTATTCGCTTGGCAATGATACCTGCATATTGATAATTAAATAAGTTTTTATTTGTTGTTATGTTGGATTGTTTCTTAATATTTTTGATTTTTTTCCAATACTCTTGAGCAAGAGTTAATACTTGATTATCTTTTTTCTGCTCTTGGAATGATTCCTCGAAAATATTACTTTCTCCTAAATCATCCACATTACTATTCATAGTGAGAATCGATTCAAGTAATGTGGATCCACTTCTAGGCATTCCCACAATAAAAATATTTTCTTGAGATTTTTTATTTTCTTTATCATATATTTCTTTTAGATCAGATTTTATTAGTAAAATTTTAGATTTATTGATTAAAGTATCTGCTTTAGATGGTTTTAGAAAAAGTTTTAATTTATTTGCCAATTTAAGATATTTAGCACTTTCCTTATAATTTCTTTCATTATGAAGAATATTTGCTCTTGCGAAGTAAATATCAACCAAATCTTGTTGTGATTTGTTATTTAAGATACTTTTAGAAAAGAGTTGCTTCTGCCATATCTTATCTTCATCAGAATATTTAAGTAACGAAAGTGAATAATATGCTCTTGTTAAATTAGGATTTAGTTCAATTGCTTTGCGAGCGGATAATTCTGCTTCTTTTAATTTACCAAGATCTCTCAATAGGATTCCAAGGTTGGAATGTGCATCATCGTTATTAGGGTTCAGTTTAATTGCTTTTCGATATGACAATTCTGCTTCTGGTAACTTGCCAATATTTTTCAATATTATTCCCAAATTGTAATGCCCCTCTGCGAAGTCAGGTTTAATTTCAATTGCTTTCCGGTAAGATAATTCTGCTTCTTGTAATTTGCCAATATTTTTTAATATGATTCCATAATTAGAAAAAACCCTGTGATCTTTGAATCCTTGACTTATGAGATTTTGATAAAGTTTTGCTGCTTCCGAAATGTTTCCTTCTGAATGAAACTTAAATGCTTGATTTATTATTTCTTCTTTCGAGGGTTTAGAGTGAGTGGTGGTTGAAATAGAAATATTCTCTTTTATTTCTCTTGAAGCAAATGGAACTGAGAATGTTATTATTTCATAAATTTTCTTTTCCCCTTGATCTTTGTTTTCAGACTGTTCCATCTATACTTTTTTATTTTTTCATATCAAGCATTGTACTACTAATGCAGCAATCATTGTTGGTTAATTTTAGTGCCATCAAGTAGTAGTCTCTTTGAATTATTGCCTACCTTATCTCTAAGTTAATTTGATCCTTGAGAAGTTTTGAGTTTCTAATCGTCTCATATGAATTGCATTTGTCATCTTTTCACCTTCTCTATAGAAAAGTCGTAGAAGGATTATTTTCTCTACACTTTTGAATACCTGATTTAGCGTCTTTACAGAAGAGTGGAAATGAAATCGTGGAGGTGTTCTCAATCGTTTTATCTGGATTAAATTGCTTTATTTGTGATGTGCTTTGGATCAAATTCTCTATTCAAATCATTGAACTCTCTAGGTCCTTTGATTTGCTCATTAGTAACTTTACTGATGCTGGAGTCTCCTGTCTTTGTGGCATATGCGACCCAGTTTCTCATTATCAGAAAATTATTTAAATTAAACCCTTCAATACTTTTGTTTGATTTACCCCAATTTGTATTGCCTTGATCAATTTCCTGTTCTATGGTTCTCCAACTTTCATTATTGGTCTTTTGCATCAGTACCGATTTTTGATCAATAAATATTCCTTTCTTTAGGATCGAAAGAAGAGTTGAGAAGGCATCAAAAATTGCTATTGAAGCGATGATGCAAAACATCATCACAGAATCAGCAGTGGTGGTTAAATTCATTGGTTTTCAGGAAATAATTTTTGGTTTGTTGGGTAACTTCTGGACACAATCCAATTTGTAATACCCTCTTCTTTTGCCAGTTCAGGCAACGCTTTGTGAGATGTTCACCTTGAGGGATAAGACGTTGGTGAAGAGGACAAGTCAAAAGAGTGATGCATGATTTATCGCACGTATAAGTGAAGTGTTCACACGTAAGACAAACAGAACTTCCTCTGGACTTCACCAGTTCCAGATTAGTGAAAAAACTCCACTCTTCTCGATGCTCAAGTGCTTCAACTGGAGCAACAACTTTTGGTGTTTTAATTCGACCCATCTTGGTTCTCCTTGTGGGAAGAGGCAAAAAAAGCACGATGCTCACTTCGTGCTTTCTTTGTCGGTTTAGTGATGGGGATAACACTAATACAAATGTACTATATTTGTCTATTAGGTCAAGTTACTTATTTTTTCCATTAAAGAAGGGAGCGAGATTTTGGTCGCTCCCTTTGCGTCAAGCACTCAACTGACTGAATTAAATTTCCATCCTTTATTTAACTTTGACCCACAGAAGGTGCTGTGACTCCTAATTCATTAATAACAAATCCAGATCAGGTGAACATGAGAAAAAATTCCTGTTTAACCAACCACTCAATAATCTTTGTGTTTTCTGAGAATGAGTTTGAGAAGATCGAGAATGATCCTTTTTACCTCAATATTTCAACTGAAAGTAATAAGGAACAAGGTGTGGAAGTGTTCCAAGTGAGATTAAAAGGACAGAAAACCAAAGAAAGATCGATGAAAGAGTATTCGACCCATTTGATCTGAAACTACGTGTTGCTTGCATAATTAGACCTCCTGTTAGTTCAATGTTTTTAGTAGTCCATTGAGCAGTTGCCAAACTGCAAACATTCATTCTCGTAATCGACCTCATCAAAATCAGTTTCATAATTAGAAACCAGATCGCACCAATCGTTCCCTTGCATAGGAACTCCGCAAGATTTCGAAAATGTTTCCTTTACGTCTTCGATTGCATGTTTAAAAGGATTGCCGCATGACATGGTTTGACCTCCTAATAGTGCCTTGATTTATATCTACTCCTCTTAATTGAAAATATCTATAGGATAAAAACCCTAAAGTATTAACTCTCATTGCCCTCATAAAGAAAAACCCTTGAAACTAATCAGGGGTTTGGGTTGTTCCGACTATTGCAGAGACCGCACGAAAGGTGACTCTGTTCACATCAGGAGGTGTGAGATGCCTCCTTAGAGTCAATGCACATTTCCCCTTTTTTAATATCTTCGAGAGTGCGATGACTCTTGATTTATGTCTACTCCCCTTATTAGAAAATATCTATACAGAGAACCCAAATGTAGAAATACTTTGGTGTTCTTACTCATAGCAATTTCCAT
>QCJB01000038.1 GCA_003216295.1 Prochlorococcus sp. AG-402-P16
AGGAAACAACAGAAGCATCATCCAATCAAGAAAGTACTACCGATAGTCAAGAAACATCAGAAACATCAGAAACATCAGAAATTGTTTTAGCGTCTGATCCTCAGTTAGAGAGTCAAATTGGATTGCTTCCTTGGAATAACCCAGAAGGCTATTTTGATGGTCAACTTTGGTGGAGTAGTAAAGATGATTATCTGATGGCACCTGAAGATGAAATACGACCAATTGCAGGCCCAGGTCCACAATCAATTTCTGAGGAAATAAAATCTCAAGGTTTTTTTGATGGTGAATTTGTCTGGGAAAGTGAAGAGCAATACATAGAAAAAGTCGCAAAGCAAGTCAATTACACAGAAGCTTTTTATTCATCTGATGGACCTCAAGATAAATCTATTGAGATTACTGGTAAGGATGCCCGAGGAAAAGAGATAAATGATGTTTTTATAGCAAATCCACCAGAGGATATGCCTTTAAGAGGTACTAAAGAATATGCCCTTTTGCTTAAAGAAACTCAAGGCGAGTCTGCAAAGGAAGATTTTGATTACATCAAACACATTGCTAAAACTAGAGATCCAAAAGACTATCCAGATTGGCTCGATCCAGTAGTCCATATTGATGATCGTTGGGTTGATCCAAGTAAAATCAATACTTCTAAAACTTTTGAAAAAAAATTAGAGGAATACGAATTCTTCAGAAGAAGTGATGGATCCATCGAAATTAAAACAGAAGAAGGTTTTGATGAAATTACTGGAATTCCCAAACTTCAATTTGCAGATAAAGCTGTAAGTGCCATTGCTGAAATAGAAGCAACCTTTGATCAAGTCAAAGCAAAAGACGATGTCACAGGAAAGATGTTTCGCGTTTATAACGCTGCCTTTAATCGGTTCCCTGATTCTGATGGACTTGAGTACTGGATTGAGAAGAATAGTTCAGGTGAAAACACTGACAGACAGGTAGCAGAATCTTTCTTAGCATCCTCTGAATTCAAAGAAAAATATGGAGAAGATGTCTCAAATGAACAATATGTGAACAACCTCTATAACAATATTCTTGGACGAGACGCTGATGCAGACGGATACAACTATTGGGTTGGACAACTCAATAGTGGAATTGAAGATAGAAGTGAATTACTTTTAGGTTTTGCAGAATCAAGTGAAAATCAACTACTCTTTAGTGAGGTTACTGGTTTATACTGATTATTTAATTCACAAATAACTTAATAGTAGTAGTAAATAAATATATTTTCAAAATCTAGACATGAACCACGGTTCACCTCTAGAAATAGCCATGCAAGGTTCGTAATAAGATCACACTTACATCACACTCCTCAAAGGTGCGTATATAACACCGTCAAAATCCATTAGCACAACTGAGTTTTATTCGATCACACTTTTTATGTAGTGTAATCGGCATTGATACGAATATATTCATCAGACAAATCACAACCCCACGCAGTAGCCGAACCTCTTCCCATGCCTATCAATAATCTTATACTTATAAGATCATCAATTAAATATTTTCCTTTTAATCTTTCTTTCATAAAATTACTGACTATTTGTCTATCAAAATCAAGAGGTATTCCATCAGAAAAAATTTCATAAGGTCCAATCCATAATTTGACATCATTCAAATTAAAGGAATTACCTGATCGACCAAGCGCAGCAATAATTCTACCCCAATTAGGGTCTGAACCATGAACTGCAGTTTTAACCAAAGAGGAAGAGGCGATGGTACGAGCTATTACTTGAGCCTCTACATCACTTTGAGCACCTTCAACTTTTATCTCGAGCAAACAATTAGCACCTTCTCCATCCCTAGCAATTGCTTTAGCCAAGTATTGTGCAGTTAAATGCAGTCCCTCTTCAAGAGTGGAAAAATATCTTGGATCTAATTCTGATCCAGAAGAAAAAGCCAAGAAAGTATCATTTGTACTCGTATCTCCATCAACTGTTATTGCATTAAATGATGATTCTGCTACTCGTCTGACCATATCTGACCATAATTCAGTCTCTATACCTGCATCACATGTTATATAACTCAACATTGTCGCCATTGATGGATGAATCATACCTGAACCTTTAGCCATTCCTCCAATACAAATTCGTCTCCCACCTAGAACTGCTTGATATGCAATTTGCTTTACTCGAAGATCTGTTGTAATAATTGCATTCGCTGCATCAAGAGATCCATTCTTATCTAAACTTTTGATAAGTTGATCCAAATGATTATTCACTCTTTCTACAGGTATTAGCTCGCCAATGACACCAGTGGAGCATATTAGAACTTCTTCATTTGATAATCCTAAGCGTTTAGCAAGCTCATGTGTGATCATTTCACTGTCAATTTTTCCTCTACTACCTGTACAAGCATTTGCCTGTCCAGAATTAATTACTACAGCACGTATTTTCCCTTGTGAGGCCTTAAGTCGCTCAATACATAGATCCACACAATGAGCACGTGAGATTGATTGAGTAAATGTCCCACTGCAACAAGAACCATCAGGAGCATATAACAAAGCAAGATCTTTCTTTCCAGAAGGCTTCAATCCAGCGGAAATACCAGCTGCTAAAAAACCATCAGGGCTAGTAATACCACCAGGAATTGGAGACCATATAGAAGATGCCAAAAGACTCAAATTCAGAAGAGCATTTTTCACTTACTATCAATATTAATGATTCACCAACAACAAACAAACAACTTTTGCCTTAGATGGAAAGGCAAACAAAGAAGAATAGCTATCACAGGAGGTATTGCTAGTGGAAAAACACGTGTTGGAGATTTTCTATATCAAGCCAAACAATGGCCGATTTTAGATGCTGACGTATATGCGCATGAAGCATTAAATCCTACAAGCAAAATTTCAAAAAAAGTTTTATTGAGATATGGAAATCAGATAATTGAAAAATCGAAAAAGAATCATCAAATTATCAACCGCAAGGCATTAGCTCAAATAGTTTTTCAAAACAATAATGAAAAAAATTGGCTGGAGGCAATCATACATCCATTTATCAATAAAAGAATTGCAGAAGAATTAGAGAAATTCAAATCAAGTTCAGTAATATTGTTAATCATTCCTCTACTATTTGAAAAAAATTATACAAGTATATGTAGTGAAATATTGTTTATAGATTGTTCGAGACCCAAGCAGATAGAGCGTCTACAAAAAAGAGATAAGTTAAGTATTGATCAGGCTAATCAGAGAATTGATGCTCAATGGGACAACTCTTTTAAAAAGCAATTTGTAGATTTTATAATTGATAATTCCAACGATGATGATTCATGGAAAGAGCAATTAAAAAAATTATATGATTGCTAGCCTTGTAATTTTTGATTTAACATTTGATTGGCAAGTTTTGGATCAGCTTTACCTTTTGTTTCCTTCATTAATTGACCAACAAAAAATCCTAAAAGTTTCTTCTTCCCAGCCCTAAAAGATTCAACCTCACTAGGATGAAGAAGGATTAAGTTATCAATAATTTCTTCAATAACTTTTGGATCAGCAATCATACCCAAGCCACGTTCTTTGACTAATTTCTTTGGAGAACCACCTTTACTTAATAATTCAGGTAATAAGTCTTTAGCAATTTTTCCACTTATTTCTCCTGCATCTATCATCTTTAGCATTTCGGCTAATTCTTTTGGCTTAAAAGATACGTCATCAAAAGATATTCTATTAGAGTTAATATATGCTGCTATATCACCAGTTATCCAATTTGCAGAAGATTTTGGTACTCCACCTTCATCAACAACTTTTTCAAAATATTTAGCCATTGAAGATTCATCAGTCAGAACTCTTGCATCATAAATAGAAAGGCCAAACTCCTTTGAATACCTGTTTCTTTTTGCCGCTGGTAATTCTGGTAATTCTGAACGCCATTTTTCTTGTAAATCTTTACTAACTTCTATCGGACCAAGATCAGGGTCAGGGAAATAACGATAATCGCTACTCCCTTCTTTTGATCTCATACTTTTTGTTAGTTGCTTGCCCTCATCCCACAATCTAGTTTCTTGTTTTACCTCTTCTCCAGATTCATACGCTTTAATTTGTCGTTTAATTTCAAATTCACAAGCTTTTTGGATAGCAGAAAATGAATTCATGTTTTTTATTTCTACTTTTGTTCCAAATGGGTCATTAGAAGTTGGTCTGACTGAAATATTCACATCACAGCGCAATGAGCCTTCTTGCATATTTCCATCAGATACTCCCAAATAACGCATTATTCTTCTAATTTCAGATGCATACTCAGCTGCTTCTCTACCTGTCCTTAAATCAGGTTTACTTACTATTTCAGCAAGCGCGACACCTGCTCGGTTGTAATCCACCAAAGAATGAGTGGAGCCAGACAATTGATCACTACCAGCGTGAACAAGCTTGCCTGCATCCTCCTCCATATGTAATCTTTCAATTCCTATTTTTTTGATATAAGTTTCTTTACCTTTTTCCGCTACTTCAACCTCTATCCAACCATCCTCTGCAATAGGTTCATCGAACTGAGATATTTGATAATTTTTTGGTAAGTCTGGATAAAAATATTGCTTTCTATCAAATTTGCTATGCGAAGCAATGTTTAAATTCAAAGCCATCGCAGCTTTAACTGAATATTCCAAAACCTTCTTATTCAAAACTGGCAAAGTACCAGGTAAGCCACAAACAACTGGATCAATATGTGTATTTGGATCGTCCCCAAAATTTGTTGATGCTGAAGTAAATATTTTGCTCTTAGTCCCCAACTGTACATGCGTCTCTAATCCAATGACCGCTTCCCAAGAAACATTTGAATCTGACATTGATTTGACCTAGATATGTGAATCTTATGAAAGAAAAGCTCAGACATGGAAGCTAACGTAATCTAAAACATTGAAAATAACATTTTCGAAAGACAGGTAATGGGTGTCTTAAATGAAAAACCATTGTTAATCCTTGGAGGAGGGTTAATGGGTCTTGCAATAGCCCATGAACTTGCTCGAAGGGGAAAACGCGTAGAAGTTTTAAGTAGAAGCAGGCACGAAGCCGCGGGCTTTGTCGCAGCTGGAATGCTAGCTCCCCATGCTGAAGGACTTGAAGGCGAACTCTTAAGTCTTGGTCAAATGAGTCTTCAAAGACACCCCGCATGGATTAAAAACATTGAGACAAACAGTAAAATGAACTGTGGTCTCAAAACTTGCGGAATTGTTGTCCCATTTGAAAGCCAAAAAGAGTGCGAGTCCTACCCAACTTA
>QCJB01000039.1 GCA_003216295.1 Prochlorococcus sp. AG-402-P16
CGTTATAGCCAAGAGTGAAAGTTGAAACATCATCAGCATCATCAGCGCCAATACCTTTTGTAGAATCAGAACCACCAAGTGATACGAAGCTAACTGATGCAACTACACCGTTGTCATTAGAGTATGCAACAGCAACTCCAGGACCAGTTTCGTTACCAGCTAGAGAATAAGGCATGCTGCCTAGTCTGAAAGCGTCTGAATAAGCAGAAGTTGTTGCTGCAACAACATCATCCTGATCGACCAAAGGTCCAACAGTTACTGCAAGATCGCCAACAGGGAAAGCGTAGAATAAAGAGGTAACATTAAGAGCGCCAGTTCCTTCTACAGCACTATCCATACTTGCTAATGGACCGCTAGCATTACCAGTTTCGATACCTGCGTAGAATAGGTCTTCACCGGTAAAGCTTGAATTAACATCAAGGCCATATGCATATTGCATATAAAGCTCTTCTTCCTTATCAGTTGTTCCACCGTCAGCTACAGAACCAACTGTGAAAAATGCACTACCAGAAAGAGTTGTGGTTGATGTAAATGCAGTATCTGCATTGGCTGCAACTGGAGCCATTAGGCCCAATGCAGCAGGAGCTACCAGCAAACGCTGAAAAAGCTTCATTGTGTCCTCACACGTTAAAGAAGATAATCTAAATTTAACTTTTAAAAAGGTGGTTCAAAAGTATCTTATGTTACACCTTTTGGGTTGGCCTACGCCCTAGGACTTCTTTGAGAATCCCTGAAATAAAAGACTTTTAAGCCTTTTTGAGGTAGAATTTGTTGAATCATATATTTTGCTTTAGCAAATATAAATAACTGGATCTTGAGTGATAATTTTTCATCCATGCAAGGGTTGAGGGCTAGAAAAGCAGCTTGGGAGGTTATTCAAGCAGTAGGTGGAGGCGCTTTTGCGGATATGGCTTTGGAAAGGATCTTTAAGAATTATTCCTTCAAGTCATTAGATAAAGCTTTGATAACTGAGCTTTCTTATGGAGCAATACGTCAAAGATATTTTTTAGATTGTTGGATTGATTCTTTAGGAAAAGTATCAGCCCAAAAACAGCCTCCAATGTTGAGATGGTTATTACATCTGGGGCTTTATCAAATTTTTAAAATGGAACGAATACCCCCAGCTGCAGCAATTAATACCACTGTCGAGCTTTCTAAAACTAATAAACTACAAAGGCTATCTCCTGTTGTGAATGGAATCCTCCGATCCGCGCTTAGATGCAAGCAGAAGGGTTGTTTACTTCCTAAGTCAGAGAACCCAAGTTTAGAATTGGCAAAAAACGAGTCATTGCCAGTTTGGCTTGCCGATGAATTAATTATGTGGAAGGGAATTGTAAATGCTCAAAAGATAGCAAAAACCTTCAATGAAATTAGCCCTATTGATTTGAGAGTGAATACATTACGAGCAAGCTTGGTGGACGTGAAAAACAAATTTGACTCTTGTGGCATTGAAAATAAATTAATTCCAAATTGTCCTTTCGGATTAGAAGTCTCAGCTGGCGTTGGCAACCCTATGCACTGGCCGGGATATGAGGAAGGAGAATGGAGTGTTCAAGATAGATCTTCACAACTAATTGCACCATGCTTGGGATCATTGCCAGGAGAAAAAATACTTGATGCATGCGCAGCACCAGGTGGTAAATCAACACATATTGCCGAATTGATCAATAATCAGGGTGAAATTTGGTCTGTTGACAGATCATATTTAAGAGTTCAAAAAATATTAGCTAACTCTGAGAGGCTTGGAACTAATTGTTTGCAACCATTAGTTGCCGATTCTAATGAATTACTGGCGAATGATCCTAAATTAGAATGTTATTTCCATCGTATCTTGGTCGATGCACCTTGTTCAGGATTGGGTACTCTTTCACGTCATCCTGATGCAAGATGGAGAATGAATAAAAACAATATAAAAGAACTCACTGTTATTCAAAGTCAGTTGCTCGCATCAACAACTCCTTTATTGAAGAAGGGAGGAACGTTAGTTTACTCTACTTGTACTATCCATCCTGACGAAAATTCTAATCAGATTGAAAAATTTAGAAAAATACAACCTGAGTTTTCTCTAAAATACGAGAAACAGATTTGGCCTGGAGAAGAAAATAATGGAGATGGATTTTATATTGCAGTTTTAAATAAGGCTTGAAAGAAATCTTTATGTAATCAATAAAGAATTAATAGAATTTGTTAATAATTTTTATATTTTTTTAGTTGCACTTCTTTCAAAATCAAATAAATAAGAGTAATTATCTGTTTTGATTTAATAATCAGATTTATAAACTAATTAAAGAACTATGACCAATCGCAATAGCGGTTACAAGCATCCCTAATATCAGAAAAGGTTGAGCACTGGCTTGATACTTTACGTCAAAACTTAATGGGTCGCGTAATAACCATATGTCTTGGAATGTTATTTGAGGAACTATTAGTAAAATAAGAATGACAGATGCAAAATGTTGTCCAATTGATATTAAAACTATAACCATTGCTAATTGAAAGATATCTATCATTCCTGCACTAATACGACTTGCATTTTTTATACCGAAAACAACAGGTAATGACTCTAGACCAAGACTTTTATCTCCTTCTACGCTTTTAAAGTCATTTATTACAGCAATTCCTAAGCCTGACAAGCTGTAAGCCAGAGTCAGTAAAGCAGTAGTCCAGGTTAAATGGCCAAAAAGAGCCTGCCCAGCCCACCAAGGAAGAGCTATGTAGCTTGCACCAAGCGCATAATTACCAAGCCAACCATTTTGTTTCAGTTTCAAAGGAGGAGCCGAGTATATAAAACTTACAAAAGATCCACCCAATGCCAGTAAAAGTACAGAAGGGATTGTGTGTTTTGCCCAGATATCTAATAAATATGCAACTCCAAGCCCCGCTATGAGAAGAATCCAGATCTGACATTTGACTTGAAAAAGGGATATTGCTCCTGACGGTATTGGTCTATTGGGTTCGTTTATGGCATCGATTTCTCGGTCAAAATAATCATTTATTGTTTGGGTATACCCAGTAAGAAGTGGTCCACTCATGATCATGCAACTTACTGAAGCAAGCACATTGCTTAGCTCCCAGTGGTAATTGCCACTGGCGGCTGCTCCACATATGACTCCCCAAAGCAATGGGATCCATGTGATGGGCTTCATTAGTTGCAAACGAAGCTTCCAAATGTTTGTTGTTTCTGAACCTCCTTTTATTCCAAGGAGTTGCCTAGCATCGCTCACTTTTTGATCTCGGGGTTAAGAAACTTCATCTTCAAAGAACCAATTTTGGCTTCCATCTTTAAGTTTAAGCACCAATCCAATTCCCATTCCATCAGTCATTTTGTAATCGATAACTGTAGCTCTTGGGTCTTCTGAGATTTGCTGAATCAAATCGGAAGGTATGCGATCACGCACTCGTTCAATATTAATCTTGATTTTTGACCCTATCCTTGTAAGAGAGGCTGGCTTGGCCATGGCATTTTAATGCTTAAGTCTGGGCAACCTTAACAGTTCCTCTGTTGAAAAATCATGGTTGCTTTAAGATTGATTCCTTGTCTTGATGTTTCAAATGGAAGAGTAGTTAAGGGAATAAACTTCGTAGGGTTGCGAGATGCTGGTGATCCAGTTGAGTTGGGCTGCCGATACAGCAAGGCAGGAGCAGATGAATTGGTTTTTCTTGACATAACGGCCACCCACGAAAAAAGGTCGACGCTTGTTGAATTAGTTAGGCGAACATCTGCAGCTGTGACTATCCCATTCACAGTTGGAGGTGGGATAAGTTCCTTAAAAGGAATAAATGAATTGCTAAGAGCAGGGGCTGACAAAGTTAGTTTGAATTCTTCTGCAGTTAAAGACCCTTTATTGATTTCCCAAGGTGCTAATCTTTTTGGATCTCAATGTATTGTTGTAGCTATCGATGCAAAAAAGAATAAGGATAATTTAAAAAGGTGGGATGTATATGTTAATGGAGGTCGCAAAAATACAGGTTTAGATGTAGTTAAATGGGCAGAAAAAGTCTTTGAACTTGGTGCGGGTGAAATTTTGTTAACTTCAATGGATGGAGATGGTACTCAAAATGGCTACGATTTGGAATTAACTAAATCTATTTCTCAGAAAGTCCCTATTCCTGTAATAGCTTCTGGAGGGGCAGGCTGTTTAGAGCATATAAAAGAGGCTTTTACTGTTGGTAAATCTTCAGCTGCTTTATTGGCTTCTTTATTACATGATGGAGACTTAACTATTCGAGAAATAAAAGAATATTTAATTAAAGAGAATTTAGCGATAAGACCAGTTGAAAAATAAATATTTTTTTTAAGTATCTAAAATATTATTAAATTGATAATATATTCATGTGAAAAGTTTTTGCTTGAGTTGTTATGAAGCCTGTTAAGTCTGGGTCTATAGAGGAAATGTTTAATACAATTTCTTCAAAATATGATTTGTTGAATGATATGTTTAGTTTTGGACTCCATAGGCTTTGGAAAAGAAAGTTGTTGAATATTCTTAATCCGACCTATGGAGAAAAATGGGTTGATCTTTGTTGCGGAACTGGAGATATGTCAATACTTTTGGCTCAGTATATGAAATGTTCTGAAAATATCATAGGAATAGATTCGGCTTCTAAAGCATTATCTGTCGCAAAGAAAAGGTCAAAAAAAAAATATTCTTCAATTGAATGGATAAATGTTGACGCTCTGAAAACCAATCTCCCTTCAAATCAATTTGATGGTTTGTTGATGGCATATGGATTAAGGAATCTTGCTAGTTATGACTTTGGTCTAAAAGAGGCTTGTAGAATTTTGAAAACAGGAGGAAGAGCTGGAATCTTGGATTTTAGATCTTTTGATGGCTATTCAATACAAGGGTTATTTCAAAAAATTTATTTGAGTTTTTACGTAGTTCCAATAGCATCTTTTTTTGGTTTAGGTAAAGAATATTCATATATAAAAAAAAGTTTAGAACAATTTCCTTCTGGTTCTAAACAAATTCATTTGGCTCTTATGGCTGGTTTTAAGAAAGCAGAATATAAAAAAATTGCTATGGGACAGATGGGTATTTTATTACTTGAAGCATAGATTAAGTTTATCTAATCTATTCTCAATTCTTTTCTTCTGCAAAAACTACATTTGCCCCAT
>QCJB01000040.1 GCA_003216295.1 Prochlorococcus sp. AG-402-P16
AAGATGGATAGTTCTAGTCAAGAAGGAGAAGAAAAGAAGAAAATTACTGATATGAAAACATTCTCAGTTCCATTTCCCTTAAGAGAAAATCAAGGAAACCTTACTATTAATACAAATACTCCTTCTAAATCTTCTGAAGAACAAATCATCAATCAGGCATTTAAGTTTCATTCAGAAGGAAACATTTCAGAAGCAGCAAAGTATTATCAGTATTTCATTAATCAGGGTTTTAAGGATCACAGAGTTTTCTCTAATTATGGAACCATTTTACAAAATTTTGGCAACTTAAAGGAAGCAGAGTTATCTACTCGCAAGGCAATTGAACTCAATCCTCATTTCGCAGAAGCACATTCCAATCTAGGAAATATTCTGAAAGGTCTTTGTAAATTAAAAGACGCAGAATTGTCATACCTCCAAGCAATTGAACTTAATCCTAACCTCGCAGAGGCGTATTCTAATCTAGGAAATATATTGAGAGATCTTGGCAAATTACAAGAAGCAGAAATATTCACTCGCAAAGCAATTAATATCAAATCTGACTATGCCAATGCTCATTTCAATTTGGGAAATATATTAAAAGATCTTGGCAAGTTAAAAGAAGCAGAGTTGTCATATCGCAAAGCAATTGAACTTAAACCTGATTATGCAGATGTGCATTTAAACCTGGGAATTATTTTGAGACAAATTGGTAAATTAAAAGACGCAAGATTATGTTCGGAAAAAGTTATGTCTTTAAGGTCATGGTCAATTGCTGGTTCATACAGTTTTAATTATGAGATGAAATTAGACTAATTTCATACTGCATAAGCTTAGTCAAGACCTTGGAGACTTCATTATCTATTAGATGGGACTCATATACAATTTTCTTTCTAATTGAAATGTTTAGTTTAAATATTTCAAATAAAAGATATTTTGGAATATTACTATGACCGATCTTCCTCAGCATCTCATCAAAATAATTATATGGCAATCTTGGATGATTAGCATCAGCGATAGGGAAACCCTCTAAAATAATTTTATTACCAGATCTTTCTATTTTCATAGAATCATTACTAAGACTCATTCCCTTACAGGAAATATTAATACCAAGATCTTCAATATTTATTGAAAAAGGAATTGAAAATACTATGGTTTCTTCAGTAAAAAAACCATAAGAAAAAAAACGTTTTAATGGACTTGAATTGTTATATGAATTGTTTATCTCACCATTGGAAGCAGGATAAGTTGTAGTATTTATTCCTTCCTTATTGAGAATAAAAGGCAAAGATTTTACTTTATGATTTATAAGTTCATGGACAGGAGTGATAAATGAATGTTTATCAAAATAAACTGCTCTAGCAGTCAAGAATTGCTTTTTAATAACATTATCCCATTTCCCTTTATGCCTTTCTTCTATATCAACTAAAGCAGATTTTTTAATTAATTCCTTTAAATTTGAATTAAATAAACTTAATCCTTTCTCAAACAGTTCTGTTGTTTCTCTCCCGCCGAATCCCCATGAAAAGTTATCTTGGTAAAAATTAAAAAAATGTCTAATTTCCTGATTATATTCCTTATCTTTCTTAATTCTTAATTTATTATTTTCTAAATAAATATCATCTTGATTGATCATTAAATTTGATGGAGTAAAAATTCTCGCTCTCAGATTTGGATTAATAGAAAAAATACCTCTTCCATTTTCCCCTTCCTTTTGACATATATTATCTGCTATTCCACCAAGTCTACGAAATTCAGAAAGTAAAAAATCCCAATTATCTTCCATAAGAGATGCAAACTTTTACACAATCTAATTAGATAACCAAAGAATCACAAAACTGGGCAAAATTTGAGGATAAGTAACAAAACACCTTTGATTCCGTTGAAAGTTTCTAGTTGCTCTTTTCTTATTTTATCATTTGAGGTGTTCATTTTTGATGTGCCTATTTTAATAGATGTAGACGGTATTACACCTCCTCTCTGTTCCACTAAAAGAAGGGCATAATCATAAATGATAGCTGGGTTTCATGTGCTACAATGATCGGAACATGATCGTGGATTATAATCAACAATGAGAATATAATACCTTTTAAATATGACTCTTAAAGTATAAAGAAATAAATTCTAATTGTAAGATATAAAATATAAAGAATACATATAGCAGAGAATCCTATTTTCTTGGAGTAGAGAGCGCCTATCGTTACAGGTGCTCTTGCTTAGGATGTGTGTGTGGACTGCTCCTGATTGGTATGTAAGCGAGTGTTTATGGCCTTATTAGGTACTCATATACGAGTTTCACTCCTCTTGCGGGATGGCCTCTAATGCCCCTGCTTTTTACGTAAGGTATATTTTTTTTCTCTAAAACGCTGTTGTGTTAGGCGGTTAAAGCATAGAGATGTGATAGTAAATAGGCATTAAAAAAGCACCTATAAGGTGCTTAATAATGGTGCCAGGACCCAGATTTGAACTGGGGACACGGCGATTTTCAGTCGCCTGCTCTACCAACTGAGCTATCCCGGCTCGAACATCTAATAATCTAACAATTCGTTTGTACTTTATTGAAAAATAAATTGAAATTCCCTTAATTTTTCTTGATTCCTCTATCAAGAGCTTATTCAAGAATAAGCAGAAATCTAAGCTTTTTGTTTTGATAGAAGGATTTTAAGTCGATGGAATAGCTTGAATCATTCGAACCAATGTTTGATGTGCATCTGAGCAGTCCTGAAGGGTATGATCAAATTTTACTTCTAAAGTTTGATCATCAATTTTTAGTGAAATTGCTTCTGGAGATAGACTTATCATCTTGGCAGATGAAAAAGTTTTGATTTTTCCATAATATTTTGCATAGGCAATGACGGCATCCTGGTGATCTTGATTCATATGATTACATATTCGTGTACTTGATTCTTTTGTGATTGGTTCAGACTTCATAAGTATCTATTAGGAGAATAGCTAACATTTTAGTTTAGTCTTAGTAACTTAAAACTAGGGTTGTTAGCTGTTTGAATTTTTTTCAAGATAATGCTTGCAAAGCTATACTCGCCACCCCTGCTGCAGGTGGGCTATTGCAAATCTTTATTGGGATACCTATTTCTTTTTCTCTTATTTTTTTCCATGTAATGTTTTTTGCACCTCCTCCAACAGTAATTATTTCTTTAGGTAACTCAGCTCCTAATTCATAAAGTTTTTCCCAACCCTTGGCCTCGATTTTTGCTAAACCTTCCAATAGTGCATGTAAATAAAGAGCATCGCTTACTGGTCTTGGTTCAAGTTTAGGGAGTAAATCTGGATTGTCTATAGGGAATCTTTCTCCTTTTCTTGATAGTGGAAGAAGATCAATTCCTGTTGAATTTAGGGGATTTATCTGCGTGCTTAATTCCTGTATATACTTCAAATCAAATAAGTCTAGAAGTACTGAAGCCCCTGCATTTGAGGCTCCGCCGCATACCCAATCTCCTAATAACTTATGATTTGATATTCCTTTATCTATTATAGGTTTATTAACAATTTTTTTTATAACTATTGTACTTCCAAGTATTGTAACTCCATCACTCTTTTTTGGAAAGGCTGCTAAGAAACCTGCATTTGCATCAGTTGTTCCTGATATTATTTTTAGATTAATAGGTAACCCTAATTCTTTTGCTTTTTCATTAGATATATTCCCCATAACTTGTCCTGAAGAAATTATTTTTGGCAGACATTTTAACCATTTTAAATTTTGAAAAGTTTTAGGCCATGATTGTTCAGAAGTTACCCAACCCATTCTTAAATTATTACCTTCCTCTCCATAATTCCAATTATCTAGAAGCCAACCGCTAATCCAATCAGCTTGATGTCTTAAGAGTATATCTTTACCATTTTGAGCTATAAGTTTTAAGGCTCTCCCAACACTTCCACATACACTCGATCCTGAGCATTCGCTGACGAATAGTTCAGAAATCTCTTTTGCATATTCTGGATATGATAAAAAATAAGGTAAAGCTTTCCCTAAAGGTTTTCCATTCTGCTTACATGCTAAAAGTGTTCCCGATGTGCCTGCTACTGCGCAAGAAACTAATTTACTTTTGAGAAGAATAGGAATTTCTTTTATTAAATTGGATGTGCATTCAATCCAGTCTTCCCACTTTTCTAGACCTGTAGAATATCGCAATGCTGACGAATGCAATATCATTTTTTTAGAGTTTATAACTGCAATTCTTGAGCCAGTTGTCCCAAGATCTATACCAAGCACATAAGCATTATCCAACATAGAGTTTTAAGTTAAATTTTTAAACCAGCCTTCTTAATTCCTCAGCTTTTTGAGTTACATCTTCCCACGGGAGAACAATATCAGTTCTTCCAAAATGACCATAAGCAGCAATATTCCTGTAGAAACTTCCACCCCTTATCCCAGGCAATCGT
>QCJB01000041.1 GCA_003216295.1 Prochlorococcus sp. AG-402-P16
AGGAGAAAAATTTTATATATTATTGATTATTCATGTATTTTATAATTTGTTAACTTTACTATCTTTATAAATTAGGAAAAATTTCTACCTTAGGTAGTGGAAAAATTAATTTTCCTCCATTACTTATAAATTCTTTTTCACGTTTTATAAATTCATCCTTGAAGTGCCATGGTAGTACAAGATAATAATCAGGATTTAATTCTCTAGATTTTTTTTCAGATATAATTGGTATATTTGTCCCAGGTGTTCTGTGGCCATATTTCCATTCATTCCTCTCCGCGGCTACATCTATAAGATCGTTTCCAATTCCAAATAGTTGTAAAAGAACATTACCCTTAGTCGAGGCCCCATAGATATGAATCTTTTTTCCTTTTTTCTTTTCTTGTCTTAGAAAAGAAATTAAATCATCACGAATTGACATTATTTTATTTCTGAAATTTATGAATGTTGAATGATTATCTATTTTTGCATTAGATTCTAGCTTTTCTATTTTATCAAGATTCTGATTATTCGATAAGTGATTTGAATCTGAGTGACATAGAAAAGCTCTTAATGAACCACCATTCATATCATTTGTGTACACATCAAATACTCTTAGATTTGCTTTCTCTGCAGCTAATTTTATCTGCTTTAGTCCGTAATAACCTAAGTGCTCATGGCAAATACTATCAAATGATAAATCTTTAATTAAAAGAGGGAGGTATGATTGTTCTAATACCCAAACCCCATTTTTATCTAGAATAGATGCTATATCTTTTGCAAAAAGAGTTGGATCTGGAACGTCATAAAATACAGCAATTGAAGAAATTAATTTTGCATACTTACTAGGACTTATTGAATGAAAAATTTCTTTAGAAAAAAATTCTGGTGAAAGATATACATTTTTTTGTGGGTAAAATTCCTGGTATTGTTTAATCGTAGGGTCTATCCCAACTAAATTAATATTTGGATTGATATAGCTATTTAATAATGTTCCGTCGTTGCTTGCTATATCAAGAACTGTATCATTATCTTTTAATTCAACCTTTTCTATTAATTGTTTAACTATTCCATTTAGATGATTTCTCATTGTTGTATTTATTCCAGAACGATAGCCATATCCCTTTCTATATAAATCATCGAAATCATAGTCATGAGTTAATTGCACTAAATTACATTTTGTATTTTGGCACTGAACTAAACTAAGAGGAATAATTTCTGCATCTGGTTCATTTTGATCAGGAAATCGAGTTGAAAGTGCTTGTAATCCAAAATCAAAAATTGGTTCTAATTCTTTGCAATTGCATAACCTGCAAGAACAAATTTTTATAATATTCAATATTAACTTTATTTAATGCTTTGATATTTTAAAATAAAATCAACCACATTTTTGGCCTCAGGTCCATTTTTTATGGGTTTTGATACGATTTGATTATCTATAGGCCCAGTGAATTTTGATTTTGAACCAATTTTTTGAGCAACCTCATCTAATTTAATTGCGTTATTGCCACCAAGATCAATTATTCCATATAAATGCATGTTTTCAGAGATCCATTCTCCTACCCAGTCTACTGGTGCAAAACAATATTCACTCTCTTTTGAAACGTAAACAGGAAGATTATTTTTCATATCAATTATTACACCTTTATCTAATTGCTCCCCATACATAGGCCCTAATCGAATGATTAGATTTTTTTCGTGATTAACAAGTTGCTCGGCAGCTGACTTGTGACTTCCATAGATGGTGTCTAATTGTGATCGTGCAGAAATAGAACTAATTTGTATTATCTTTATGGTCTTCCAATAATTTACAATATTAAAAGTTTTTTCTACTGTCTCTCGAAAGTCATCCTTTGGATTTTGTTTCGCCCAAAATCTTTTTGATGGCATGGCTGAGTTAATGACAATATCATATTTTTGCTTTGTTCTAGCTGTTTCATAATTTGCTCTAGTTACTAAAGTAAGTGATATGTTTTTATTATTTAAAAGATATTTACAAATAGATTGACCTACAAAACCTTTTGCTCCAATTAATGCAACAGATTTCAATTGAAATACCTTAATTAATTGTCTATTCTAACAATAGGGGGATTAGAATGATCCCAACGCTTGGTTAGCATTGCAATTATTGTCATCTCAGTAATAGCATAAACTGTGTGATAAACATTTATCTCTGTGCGAAGGCAAATCCCTTTACTTAAATGGATTAAACTTTCTGTCTTTTCATCTTGGGGATCTTCTCTGGTAACTAATACTCCTGAGCCTTGGACTACTAATGAGTATTCTACGAAATGTGGATGGTAGTGAAAGCCTCTGGTTTTACCTGGCTGAAAATAAAGCATATTAAACTCGACAAGTGGTTCATCAGGAACCCAAGTAAATATTCCGCCTCTTCCATCTCTAACTGTATCTAAATTGCATTCTGGTCTTAGTATTTCAATCTTTTCACGTTTCTTTGGTGAAGGATTATCCATCTTGAGAATTTATTAGATATTTATTTTCTTTATTCTAACTTGGAATTTACGAATTATTATTGATATTGATCTGTTCTTATTTAAATAATTTAGATCAGGCTAGAATCTTTTAATAGAGTAGCTTTGATTTTGATGATTTTTTCTAATAAGGTTTTCAATAATTGATTAATTTTTTGTATTTGATCTTCTTACGTAGGACTCAAGATATCCTTGGGATGATTTAAAAATGCTTTTGTAATTCATTTGAAACCCTATTCATTACCTCATCCCAATTATTTTTTTCAGTTTGTCTAAATAGTTTCATTGAGGGAAACCAAAAAGTTGTGCTCCCGCTTAGGCCCCACATCCACCAACCCGGATCACGAAGTAGAAGCCAAACGTCTTTTCCCATTCCTCCTGCGAGAGGTCCCATTGAAGAGTCAATAGTTATTATTAAATCACAATTTTCAATAATGGCTGATGTCTCTGAATAATCCCAAATATTATCAATTTCTTCTTGACAATTGACAAATTTATCACGAAATGTGCATGACTCTAATTGTTCAGATCCAAAGCCTTTTTGTAGAGAAAGAAAACTAATATCATTTTTCTCCAGTATCTTAGAAAAATTTTCTAATGGCATTGATCTACCTTGATAGTTTTCCTCTGTTCCCTTACCCCCTTGCCAATTAATTCCAATAATTGGTTTTTTTTCTTTGGAAAGTTTCTTTTTCCATTTTTCTATTAACGATTTTCCTGAAAAAATATAGGGAGCATTTATAACTGGATTTTGTGGACTTACATCAAGATATTTTAGGAGAGACATTAAGGGAAGCCATTTACCATCTTTAACCAGATTGCTTTTTTCAGGTATTAATGGATCTGAATCAATATTGGATGATTTAATTAGTGAATGTACTTTTTTTCGAGTACAAAATTTAACATCAACTCCCTTCCTTTTTAAAATAAGTATGTAACGCATATAAAAAATAATATCTCCTATGGATTGTTCACCAATAACTAAAATCTTTTCTCCACGGATAAAATTAGTATCTTTTTTTCTAGGAATTATAGGATTTCCATGTATTGAAATAGTCTTTTTCTTTATTAGTCTATACTCAAAATTTTCTAAACCTGATTTATAATCACCAGTCATTAATTGAACTAATGATAGATTGAAATAAGCATCCGGGAAATCAGGTTTAATCATGATAGATCTCTCCATGGATAGTTTTGCTTCTTCAAACTTTCCTAGATTTTTTAATATGCCTCCTAGATTTAAATGAGCAATTGCGAAAGTAGGTTTGAGTTCAATGGCTTTGCGAGTTGCTATTTCTGCTTCTTTTAATTTGCCTAGATCTTTCAATAAGTTTCCAAGATTATTATGAGCTATTGCGAAATCAGGCTTAAGTTGAATAGCTTTTCGAGCGAATACTTCTGCTTCTTCTGATTTATTAAGTTCTCCTAGAACACCTCCTAAGGTTGAATAAGCTTCTGCAAAATCAGGCTTAAGCTCGATTGTTTGTCTTAGAGGTTGTTCTGCTTCTTGAAGATTGTTTTGTGCAATGAGGATGTTGGCGAGAAGAAAATGAGAGTTAAATAGATTGGGTTTAAGCTGTATCGCTTTACGAATGCAGGCTTCTGCTTCTGTTAATTGTTCTAAATCGTTCAATACCGTTCCAAGGTTTAAATAGGCCTGAGCAAAATCAGGCTTAAGCTCGATGCTTTTACGTAAAGTTGCCTCTGCCTCTTTAAGGTTCCTTTTCCCAATTAGTATGTTGGCAA
>QCJB01000042.1 GCA_003216295.1 Prochlorococcus sp. AG-402-P16
AAGGCACTTGGCGCACTAGTCGTAACAGCAAGTCACAACCCATGTGAATGGTTGGGTTTAAAAATAAAAGGTCCTTTTGGAGGGTCAGTTGACAGCTCTTTCACCGATTCAGTTCAAAAAAGATTAGATGCTGGAGGTATATCAATTCCAATTGATGGCTCATCCGAGAGGATTGATTTTAGAAAACAACATTTATTGGGGATTAGTCAGAAATTTGACATACCTATGATTGCTAATGGCTTGAGAAAATTAGGTGTGAAAATATTTGTTGATCCAATGCATGGATCTGCTGCTGGATGCATGCCTGAATTATTTGGCTCTGATGGTGATGACCTTATTTATGAATTAAGAACAAAAAGAGATCCTTGTTTTGGCGGGAACCCACCAGAACCTATGAAGGCTTACCTATCTCAATTAATAGAAGAAGTTAAGGATTCGTTCAAAGAAGGTAAGTTGTCAATGGGCATAGTTTTTGATGGAGATGGAGATAGAATTGCGGCAATAGATGAAAAAGGTAGATATTGCAATACACAGTTGTTGATGCCTGTTCTGATAGATCATCTAGCAAGATTCAAAAATATGCCTGGATGTGTTGTTAAAACTGTAAGTGGTTCGGATTTGATGCGATTGGTTGCGGAGGACTTGGGGAGAGAAGTGCTCGAGAAGCCAGTTGGGTTTAAATATATTGCTGAAGAAATGCTTTCAAGAGAAGTTCTCATTGGAGGAGAAGAGTCAGGGGGAGTTGGATTTGGACATCATTTGCCAGAACGTGATGCTTTGTTTACCGCTTTGCTTTTGTTGGAGTCAATAGTTGCTGATAGTAAATGTTTAGGTGAGAAAATAGATTCTCTTCATGCTCGTTTTGGCGAGAGTCATTTTGAACGTATTGATTTAACTCTCAAAGATATGGAGATGAGAAGAAACTTGGAAAATTTTTTAAAACAGAAAACTCCATCGTCGATAGGTCATGAATCAGTTTTAGAAGTGATTTCAACTGATGGAATCAAACTTGTACTTGATAAAAGTCATTGGCTTATGTTCCGCTTCTCTGGAACAGAGCCTCTTTTAAGAATTTATTGTGAAGCTCCATCCAGTGCAGAAGTTACTTCAACTTTGTATTATGCAAAGCAACTTATAGATAATAGTTTTGGATAATCTCCCTCTAGTAATTGCTAGTGGCAATCAAGGTAAAATCGGAGAATTTAAAAAACTTTTGGATGATTTTCCATTTGATTTATTGACTCAACCTGTTGGATTTGAGATTGAGGAAACAGGAAAAACATTTATGGAAAATGCAAGAATCAAGGCCATTGCTGTCAGTCAAGCAACAGGTAATTTATCTCTTGCTGACGACTCTGGGTTAAGTGTTGAGGCTCTTGGAGGGGCACCAGGTATTTATTCTTCTAGGTATGCAAATTCTGATAAGGAAAGAATTGAAAAACTATTAGCAGAGCTAAAACCCTTTCGAAATAGAAAAGCTAAATTTGAATGTGCATTATGTATAGCTAGTGGGGCAAAAGTTTTGATAGAAGTTTCAGGCTTTTGCGAAGGTCTAATAACTTTTTCCCCGAAAGGGAAAAATGGGTTTGGCTATGATCCGATTTTTGAAGTTTCTGGATTAGGTGAGACTTATGCGCAAATGGACCATGCAAAAAAGAAGCATATTGGTCACAGGGGGAATGCATTCAAATTGCTCATGCCACAATTGAACCAACTATTGGTTTCAATAAAAAAGTAGTTTTTGTTTTCTTGTAAAACTTTTAGGTTTTAATTTTCAACCCAGCTTCCGTGTAAGCCATGTGGGATTGAAATTGGAACTTCAAGAATAGCTTTTTCAGTAAGATCTTTAGAGTCAAGGATTATTAAATCAGTTCCAGATCTAATACTATTCCAAACCAATGCAACAACCCATCCATTGTCTTCTTCAGATTTTGATTCTTTGGATGGAATAAATATAGGTTCACTGACAAAACCTCTTGGAGCAGCACTCCAAATTATCTCTTTATTATTAGATAAATCGATTTTTTTTATAGCTTGAAGTGGTCCATTCCCTTCTTTCCCTTCTGCAGTTGCCATCCAACTGAAGCGGGCCTTTAATCCTTCGAAATGAGGATTGACCATTGCAAATTCACAACATTGATTACTTATTGTTGAACAGGTAAATGTATTTTCTTTTGGATTGATTTCACTTCTTTTCAAAATTCCTTCTGGTAAAAGATCAAAATCAATTTCTCTAAAATTATCCTCGGGTCTAATACTAGGAAAATCATCATAAAAAATACTTTCAATATTGATTTTTTCATTATCTTCCCATGCATTTAGATGATGAAAAACAAAACCCTTGGGAGCATCAATTGATTTTGGAGGTTGACCAGCAAATTTGCCAGCGTCCCTTGGAATTAATAAAAATTTTGGAGTCCCATCTGGTTTAGAAGCTAAACATTGTGCGGCTCCTTTTTGTCCGAGTAGGAACGGGAGAGGATTAAATTTAATTGCATTTTGGAGAAATATTGCCCAGTTTGGAGTTATGGCAAAATCATGCAAGAACGCAAATCCATTAAAAGAATCTTTTCTATCACTTAAAAGTGAACCAATGTTTTCTCCCTCTGTGGAAAATTCCATCAATCTAATTGTGCTTTTAGGACCTGTAGATACCCCAAAAGTGACCATTCTCTGATCTTTGTGATGGCCAGGGTCAAATCGAGGATGAGCACTAAATGCCTCACCTTTTTTTAAAACTCCTTTTAAATCCGATAATCCATTGGTTTCAAGGGTATTTGGATTAAGTGAATATGGACTTGATGCTTCCCATAAAGCTAGTAGATCATCTCCAAGTTTTATTACGTGAGTATTGGCAATATTTTTTAGCCTTACATCAAAAGCATTAGCTAATACCCCGCCTTCTTTTTGAGTTCCAAATACACCTCTATATA
>QCJB01000043.1 GCA_003216295.1 Prochlorococcus sp. AG-402-P16
TATAGAATTATTTCAAGCGAATAAATATCCTTTATCAAATGGAATGCGTCTAATAGAAGCAAGTGCTGGAACAGGAAAAACATTTTCTCTTTCTCATCTTGTCTTAAGGTTATTAACTGAAAAAGAATATTCAATAAACGAAATACTAGTTGTTAGCTTTACAGAAGCGACAGCATCAGAAATAAAAGCAAGAATTATTGAAAGATTAATTCTTGCTTTAAAAATAATTGAATCAATAAATACAAACGTAAAAACCTATCAGGTAGACAATGTACTAAATGAATGGGTCGAATTAAATATAACATCTAAAGAAAGAGCTTTATATATAGCATCAATACTCTTAGAAGCATTAGAGAGAATTGATAATGCAGATATAACAACAATTCATGGATTCTGCAGTAAAACACTTCGTAGAGAAGCTATTGAAAATGGAAATAATTTAAACCCAACAATCGAAAAAGATTCAAACTCACTAATAAATGAAATTGTTGAAGAATATTGGAAAAAAGAAATATTAGAAATAGAAATGTCAGAATTAAAAGGTTTATTTAAAAGTAATTTTAATCGTAAGAATTTGATTGAAGTTCTTAGTTCATTGGATA
The DNA here is from genome assembly GCA_003216295.1 of Prochlorococcus sp. AG-402-P16. Taxonomy (GTDB): domain Bacteria; phylum Cyanobacteriota; class Cyanobacteriia; order PCC-6307; family Cyanobiaceae; genus Prochlorococcus_B. Next base: position 603 of record QCJB01000043.1, read on the forward strand.
ATGACCCAAATAATAGTTTTAAACAAACTTTTAATAACTTAAAAATAGAAGAAAGTCTTTCAAATCAATTAAATAAATATATTGAATCATTATGGATAAAATTTACGGTCATATGGGAAGAGAAGGGCCAAGAGCTTGAAGATAGCTTCATAGAGATTGCTAAGGATCTAAAATCTCAGGGCATTAAAGATACCAAGCCATACTCATCCAAGCCCAGAAAAAATCGTTATGAGCTTTTAAGTAACTGGATTGAAGAATATAAAGAGAAAAAGCGACCATCATATGAAGATATTCAAAATCAAACCCTTATAATTAATTATTTTCATCCTAAAAATATTTACCAACTATATATGAAGCATAAAATTGATTCTTGTTCAAAAGAAATGGAGCTAATTCTTGATATTATAGGAGATTTATATGATAGTCCAGGTGAATTCGTTTGGGAGCATGCTTTGTTATGGACTAAAAGAGAGCTTGAAAAAAGAAAATCTAAAAAGGGTTTGATAAATTATTCTGATCTACTTAAATTATTAGATCCCAAAAACCTAAATAGTAATGAAATTAAAGAGGAAGATAATACTAATAATATCTATAGAAATCTAGAGCAAAGATATAAAGTGGCCTTAATCGATGAATTCCAAGATACTGACCCAGTCCAATTAAGATTACTAAAAAAAGCCTTTGGTAACCGATCATCACATCTATTACTAATGATTGGAGATCCAAAGCAAGCAATATATAGTTTCAGAGGTGGAAGCTTAAATACATATATGAAAGCAAGAGAAGCTTGTGATCAAATTCATTTAATGAATGCTAATTATAGAAGTACAAAACCTCTAATTTTAACACTCAATAAATTATTTCTTGATGGTTTAATAAGATCAAATCTATCAACTCAAGAACTTAATCCATGCTCACAAGAAGATCTCCTAGAACTAAATGGAATAAAAGAACCTTTAAAGATATTAAATCTAATAGATAATAATCAAAAAGAAAAAGTTCAAAGAATAAAATTAGATTCAAAAAGCAAAATAGAGGATAAAATTCCGAAAGTTATTGGATCTTATTTGTTAGAGCTATTAAGCAATAATCCCAAAGATTTAAACCCCTCGGATATTTGTATATTAGTCAATAGACACGATCAAGCTAAAAACATCCATAGCTATTTATCAAAAATAAAAATTCCTTCGCAACTCTTGAGTAATGAAAATATATTTACTAGAGAGGGTGCTCAAATCTTACAGATTTTCATTAATTGTATCGTCAGTCCACATAACCAACAAAAACTTGCTCTACTAGCTTGTTCTGAACTAATGCAATGGAAAAAGGAAAAACTTATCAAGTCAAAAATTGATGGCGATTTTGATTCATTATCTTCGAAGTTCCTTGAACTTTCAAAATTATTTCCAACGATTGGATTATTAGGCTGTTTGTCTAACTTTCTAGAAGGGAAATCAATAGCTGATCTTTCTAATAGAGGAACTTTATTAGGTGATCTTTACCAAAGCTCTCAGTTAGTAGATGAGCAGATCCATCGACAGAATTTTAATGCATTAAGAGCATCACAATGGCTTAGTAGTCAAAGGTTCCATTCCATTGAGCAAATACCTGAAGAATATCAACCTAACAGTGCCATTAGTAATAGCTCTGTAAATATAATTACAATTCACAAGAGTAAAGGACTTCAATTTAAAATAGTGATTTGTCCATACTTGTGGCAAAAGCCTCCAGATAGAAAAAGTCATTTATGGAAAGATAATCAAAATCTATTAATTTCTAAAAAGTATAAATGGAATAAAAAATATAGTTCATACCAAGATTTTATTAGAAAAGAATCCTTAAATGAAGCAGAGAGGTTAGCTTACGTTGCTTTTACAAGAGCTAAAAAGCAATTAATAGTCCTATGGGCAAATGCTGCTGGTCAAGAAGGAAACCCTCTTTCAGGATTTTTATTTGGCTCTGAATCAATAAATCTAAAGATAGAAGACCATACAAAGGAAATGATGGAAAATTCATTCACGAAAAGAGAACTAAAAGTTGATATTCAAGATATAAAAAAAATTGACACAAATAAGACATGGACTCAACCTAAAAGTAAAGTCAAATTATCACTTGGAGCAATTCCTGCTCATCAATTTGAAAAT
>QCJB01000044.1 GCA_003216295.1 Prochlorococcus sp. AG-402-P16
TTACCTGAAGGAAGAGATCGTGCGTTAAAGACAAGCAATAAAGCATTTGGCGTTGTAGATGGATTATCACTTATTGGGACTCAGGCCGAGGTTCAAATTAGCGCCTCTCCTGATCAGTTAGAAAACTGTAAAAAGATTTTGCAAGATAAATGCTCTCAATCAACATTTAATAGGAGTTTGACTTTTGTTATTGGTGAAAATGGAATGGATTTAGCACGACAATTTGGAATTCCACGAAATCAAATTATTAAAACGGGAAATTGGTTAGGTCCTCTCATTGTTGCTGCAGCCATGAATGGCGTGAAGCACCTCTTGTTGTTTGGCTATCATGGAAAGTTGATAAAATTATCTGGTGGCGTTTTTCATACTCATCATCACCTTGCAGATGGAAGAATTGAGATACTGACTTCTCTTGCTGTTAGGCAGGGAATTGATTTTGATTTGATTGGATTAATAAGTAAAGCGACTTCAGTTGAAAATGCTTTGTTGGCACTTGAGCCAAATAACCCAGAGGATGTAGCTTTGATTTGGGGGAAGATGGCAAATGAAATCGAAATTAAAAGTATGAGTTATGTCAATAGATATTTGTCTTCAACTATGGAAGTAGGGTCTGTTTTATTTGATGGTAAAAGACAAATTCGTTGGACTGGGTTGAATGGTTTAAAACAAATAAATTCTTTAGGGTTGTGTCTTATGTAATAGGCACATTTCTGTGCTCTTAATTAGTCTATTTATAAGAATGTTTCACAAGGATTCATCAGGTTGAGATGGCTTCATTAATTCCAGACAAAAAACGTAATCCAGCAATCGTGATTCTCGACTTTGGTTCTCAATATTCAGAATTAATTGCACGAAGAATCAGAGAGACAGAGGTTTATTCATTAGTTATGAGTTACACAACATCTGCTGAACAATTACGGATGCTTCATCCTAAAGGAATAATTCTTAGCGGGGGACCTGGTTCTGTCTATGAGGAAGGTGCTCCATTTTGTGATCCAGAGATTTTTAATTTAGGTATTCCTGTTCTTGGAGTTTGTTATGGAATGCAATTAATGGTTCATCAGTTAGGTGGTGTCGTGAAATCTGCCACTGGTAAAGCTGAATATGGAAAAGCCCCATTAGAAGTTGATGATCCAACAGATTTATTAACTAATTTTATGAATAGCTCTACCGTTTGGATGAGTCATGGAGATTCAGTTAAAGAATTACCAAAAGGATTTGTCAAATTAGCTCATACTTCTAATACTTCAGAGGCTGCTATTGCTTTCCATGATAAGCGCTTATATGGAGTTCAATTTCACCCTGAAGTTATTCACTCTATTCAGGGAATGGTCTTAATAAGAAATTTTGTATATCATATTTGTTCTTGTGAACCTGACTGGACAACAAATATATTTATAGATGAAGCGGTTGCACAAGTACAGCATCAAGTAGGCGATAAAAAAGTTTTATTAGCGCTATCTGGTGGTGTTGATTCATCAACACTTGCATTTTTATTAAACAAAGCAATAGGCAATCAATTGACATGTATGTTTATTGATCAAGGTTTTATGAGAAAAGGTGAACCAGAATTTCTTATGTCTTTTTTTGATGAAAAGTTTAATATCAATGTTCAATACATTAATGCTAGACAAAGATTTATCTCAAAATTAAAGGGTATCACTGATCCTGAGGAAAAGCGAAAAATTATTGGAACAGAATTTATTAGGGTTTTTGAAGAAGAAAGTCTTCGTCTTGGACCTTTTGACTACTTGGCTCAAGGAACGCTTTATCCAGATGTGATTGAAAGTGCTGGAACAAATATTGATCCTAAAACAGGAGAACGAATAGCTGTAAAAATAAAAAGTCATCATAATGTAGGTGGCTTACCTAAGGATTTACAATTCAAATTGGTAGAACCCTTGAGACGTTTATTCAAGGATGAGGTTCGAAAAGTTGGTAAGTCTCTTGGATTGCCTGATGAAATTGTGCGGAGACATCCATTCCCTGGCCCAGGTTTGGCTATTAGGATTTTAGGAGAAGTGACCAACGAAAAACTCAATTGTCTTCGAGATGCAGATTTAATTGTTAGAGAAGAAATTAGTTCTGCTGGCCTTTACAACGAGATATGGCAAGCTTTTGCAGTCTTGCTTCCCGTATATTCAGTTGGCGTGATGGGTGATCAAAGAACATATGCTTGGCCTATAGTTCTTCGTTGTGTTTCTAGTGAAGATGGAATGACGGCTGATTGGTCTCGGTTGCCATATGAAGTTTTAGAGATAATTTCTAATCGTATAGTTAACGAAGTTAAAGGAGTTAATAGAGTTGTTTTGGATATTACTAGCAAACCCCCAGGAACTATTGAGTGGGAGTAGTGGAAACGTCTACTTTCCAGTGATAATTTGATTTATACGGTTTTACGTAGGTTTTACGTGAGAGGAGAGATGGCGATATAACTAGGGTTTTGAAGTGTCAGTTTTACGTAGGTTTTACGTGGCACATTTTCACCGTCTCCATGTAGAAATCGTAGAAAGATGCTTTTCTCTACAAACTCCATAACTTAAATGCTTTGCGTATTCAGATAGAAATTTTAGAAACCCAGAACTGATACATTGCTTTGAAAGTATTGGGATGTTTTTGTTCAAACTTTTCCCAGTTTTGTAAGTTCATTTTTGTCTCGTTTTTTTAGTTAAATTCCGATCAATTTCACG
>QCJB01000045.1 GCA_003216295.1 Prochlorococcus sp. AG-402-P16
GACAACAATTAGGTAGGGAAGCTCAGATTCTATGTCTACAATCTGGCGCTGACTCTATATTTTATGGAGATACGCTTTTGACTACAAGCAATCCGGAGGTCAAAGCAGACCGTAAGCTTTTAGCTGATGCTGGAATTACGGCCAATTTCTCTCAAGAATAAGTAGGTATGAAAACAGAGGATAGCCTCAAGAAATTCAAATATAAAGTTGCTGCTTTTTACAATTTTATTTCGATTATTGATCAAGAAATTCATTTAATCAAAGAAGAATTAACAGACTTAGCAACTAATCAAGAAATAAAAGGAACTATTTTATTAGCTTCTGAAGGTGTTAACGGTACGGTTTGTGGAACTGAAAATGCGATAGTTCAATTCATTGAAACATTAGAGAAACTTTTAAAGGTATCGGATATTAATGTCAAATATAGTTGGTGTGAGAAACAGGCTTTTCGCCGCTTTAAAGCTCGTAAGAAAAAAGAAATAGTCACGATTGGGCTAAGACAAATTAATCCTATTAAATCTGTTGGTAAATATATAAAAGCTCGTGAATGGAATGAGTTTTTAGAAGATCCTAATACTGTCGTTATTGATACTCGTAATGAGTATGAAATAAAAATTGGAAATTTTGCAGGTGCTTTAAATCCTCATACAAGCTCATTTCGTGAATTTCCCGCATGGGTGCAAAAGCATTTAAAACCCTTAATCGAGGAGAATCCCTCTTTGAAAATAGGGATGTATTGCACTGGAGGAATAAGATGCGAAAAAGCTACCTCTTATTTGATAGAAGAAGGCTTTTCCGATGTACATCATCTTGAGGGTGGAATACTAAAATATCTAGAAGATGTTCCCTCTGAGAAGAGTTTATGGGATGGTGAGTGTTTTGTTTTTGATCAACGTGTCTCTTTGGATAATGAGCTATTACCCGGTTCACATCGGATGTGTCATGCTTGTGGATTACCCATCTCTCCGGAGGACTTAAAAAAAACAACATATATTAAAGGCTTGCAATGTGAGGCTTGTGTTAACAAATTTACAGATAGCGATAGAGCTAGATTTGCTGAAAGACAACGTCAAATAGATGAAATAATGAAACGTCTACCTGAAAATTCTATATGGCCATCCTCATGACTAAACCTAATTTAACTCTATTAGAAAAAGAAGCATCTAATAAGGGTTTGTTGCTGCGAATACAAGTTAGGAGACCTCTCAATATCTGGTCATTTAAGCTAGTTGTTGGCGAAAAAATAAATAATACTAAAATTCAGCTGTTGGGTGAAATGAAAGGATGGGCATATCAAAACATTGAAGGACTTCAGCTTGATACGATGAAGGTTGATAAGAACTCCAACAAAAAAGTTGGTGATTTGATCTGGGCTGCAACTATGGCCTGGGCTTTAGAAGAGACTCCATGCCGGAGTGCGAGATTATTGGCTATATATGATGAAAATAATCAGCATGAAATATTGCAACGTTATTTTCGTAGGCGAGGATTTAATACTGTGCGTAAAGTTGGATCTTCCCCCTTGGATTTGCCTTTGAGACTTATTTGGGGAGGAGCAGGTGCGTTTATGGTAGGTAAATGTGAGAAAGTATTTGAAAGAAGTTATCGGAGTTGGTCGGAGTAGCCAAAATCTTTTTAAGGAGATTAATTTAAGGTTTCATTTGCATGGTAGCTGCTTCTTACTAAAGGACCGCTGTTTACTTTCTTGAAACCTAATCTCTTTGCTATTTCTGCAAAATCATTGAATTTTGTTGGCGACCAATAATGAGAAACTGGAATATGAGCAAGTGAAGGTCGTAAATATTGACCGATAGTCAGATATTGACAGTCTACTTTCCTAAGGTCTTTAAGGGTTTGAATTATTTCATGAAATTGTTCTCCCAGCCCAAGCATTATTCCTGATTTTGTCGGAATTTTTGGATCGATTTCTCTAGCAAATTTAAGAAGATTGAGTGAGTGTTCGTAAGTAGCCCCTCTCCTGACTTCTCTTTGAAGTCTCTTGACAGTTTCAAGATTATGGTTGAAGCAAATAGGATTAGCCGAAAGAACTACCTTAAGTCGCTCTCTTTGCTTTTCGACATTGTCCTTGTTGTTGCCACCCCAGAAATCAGGTGTTAATACCTCTATTGCGACACCAGGATTCAATGCTCTAATTGCATCCATTGTTGTCGTAAATAGACTTGCACCGTGATCCGGTAAATCATCTCTTGCGACTGCTGTTAACACCACGTATTTGAGATTCAAAACATGAACAGCATTTGCAACTTTATCTGCTTCAAAAATATTTACTTTCTCGGGCGACTTTCCTTTCTCTACCTGGCAAAAGGCACAACTCCTTGTACATATTGAGCCACCTAATAAAAAAGTAGCCGTACCGGCGGCATAACATTCACCTCTGTTCGGGCATCTACCTTCCTCACAGATCGTATGTAATCTGTTTTCCTTTACGAGCTTTTGAACTTTTTCTAGTTGAGTTGCATTACCTATGGATGGCTTGATCCAATTAGGTAAACGCTCCGCAGGGAGGAAGTTACTATATTTTGTTGTTTTTCTTGTTGATGTTGTCATCTCTTTGATGGTTAATCTAAGTCTCTACGACCTTCTAAGGCGCGCGAGAGTGTTACCTCATCGGCATATTCCAACTCACTT
>QCJB01000046.1 GCA_003216295.1 Prochlorococcus sp. AG-402-P16
AGCCACCAACCAATGAAGATCCCGTAGTCATTTTTCCGGATCCTGTCTCACTGTTCATAGGGGAATTGGCTGCAGATTTTTGGGATAAACCATCTAATGAGATTTGTTTGATAGGTGTTACTGGTACAAATGGGAAAACGACTACTTCATATCTAATTGAGTTTTTGATTTCTTCTCTTGGAAATCAATCAGCTTTGTTTGGAACATTAATTAACCGATGGCCTAACCATGAAGAAACGTCAACATATACAACTACTTTTGCGGTACCTTTGCAGGAACAACTTAGAAAAGCTGTTAAGGCAGGAGCTAAATACGCAGCTATGGAAGTAAGTTCGCATGCGCTATCTCAAAATAGAGTCGCAGGTTGTCATTTTGGTGGAGCAATATTTACCAATCTTTCAAGAGATCATTTAGATTATCATGATTCAATGGAATCTTATTTTGAAGCTAAAGCAAGTTTGTTCAGATCATTTTTAATTAAAGATAGTGATCCAAGATCAGTCGTAAATATAGACGATAATTGGGGCGCATTATTAGCAAAAGAGCTAGACCATAAATGTTGGACATGCTCATTAAAAGAGGATTCTAAAAAAAGAAATAACCCAGATTTATTTTTTACTAATCTTCAAGTTACTCAAGACGGTTACATCGGGGAATTACATACTCCCTTTGGATCTGGAAACTTTTTTTCACCATTAATAGGTGATTTTAACTTAATGAATGTTTTGCAAGCAGTTGGAATTCTAGTTCAGCGAGGGTTCCCGTTAAATGATCTTTTGGCTGCGTTGGAGCAGTTCCCCGGGGTTCCTGGAAGAATGCAGTTGATAAATATAGATGGTTTTAAAGCTAACGATGGCTATCCACAAGTGATAGTAGATTATGCACATACACCTGATGGTTTGCAAAATGCTTTAATTGCCTCAAGAATATTGACGAAAACAAAATTAATATGTGTTTTTGGCTGTGGTGGAGATAGAGATAAAGGTAAAAGATCCAAGATGGGAGAAATTGCTGCTAAGTTCGCAGACTATATAGTGGTTACATCTGATAATCCTCGGCAAGAAGACCCCAAGGAAATTATTAAAGATATTCAAGCAGGTATAACTTTAGATTCTGAATTCTTTGTGGTGCCAGACAGAGCTATAGCAATTCAATTTGCTATAGCAAAAGCAATGAAAGGAGATGTCGTCCTAATTGCAGGTAAAGGTCATGAAGATTATCAGATCTTAAAAGAGAAGACAATACATTTTGATGATCGTGAGCAGGCTATTAAAGAATTGCATTTAAAATAATTTTTAAATTTATTACCGAGACTTGAGAAAACCGTTTATGGCAGCAATAAGATTATCTATTTCTGTTTGCTCTGTTGTGATATGAACGCATGCACGAAGCCATCTCGGATCTTCGAGGACTCTTATCCACAAATTTTTTTGACCAAGATAGTTGACAACCTCTTCAGGAGAATTGATTCCATTAATTGAAAAACTAATAATTCCTGATGGTGGAGAACTATTCAAAACAAGTTCAACATTTTTAATTTGGTTTAATTCCCCCCAAAGGATTGAGCTTAGTCTCTTGATTTTGAAAAAGCGTTCAGTTTCAGAACCTTCATTCTCTAGCATTTTTAAAGAGCTCCTGAGACCAGCCAAAAGAGGGATACAAGAAGTTGCTATCTCAAAACGTCTACCATCAGAATGAAAAGGAGCTTTATTATTGACATAAATACCTTCTTCAGCTTTTAAGCTTTTCCAACCAATTAATGTTGGGCTTGATTCTTCTAGAACTCTTGTTGAAAGAGCAACAGCTCCAAGGCCCTCGGGCCCATATGCCCATTTGTGTCCTGTGAATGCATAGATATCCGCTTTATCACAAGCATCTTTAATTGGAATATGACAAAAACTTTGGGCAGCATCGACTAATAAATAAGGATTGCTCGGATGATCTTTTAGTCTTTTTGAAATAAGTTCAATTGGCATAATTTGTCCTGTATTCCAAAGAAGATGTGAGAGAACAACCAACTTTGTATTCTTTTGTAGGTTTGTATCTATTAATTTAAGTATTGTTTTATATGTCTTAGCTTCATAGTTATTTCCATTGCATAATTTTAATACAGGTAGTATTCCAATACTTAGATTCTTCTTTCGAGCTAATTCTTTACAAGCTGCGACTATTCCAGGATGCTCACAATCACTAATTAATAAATGATCACCTTCATCAAATGGGAGTCCTAGCAATGGCAAGATACATCCGGAGGTGACATTCTCAGTAAAAGCAATTCTCTTAGGATGAATACCACAAATTTCTGAGAGAAGATTTTTGGTACTTATGACTTCTTTAGTGATATAGGGCCAAACGTCATTTGTAAATGGACCTAGCTTTTGGATTGTTTGCCAGCTTGTAGTTATCGCACGGAGTGATTCAGTAGGAAGTGGTCCTTGGCCTCCATAATTAAAGTAATATTTATTTTGTAAAGCGGGCATATTGTCTTTGATAGATATTGGTAACATTGTTTCTAATGTTTAGTAGTAGTAATTAAGAATATCTTTTTTTTTAGCTAACTTACAAATTTCAAATCTACTATAGTCATATTAATCAAAACGCCTACGAGTTGATAACTTGACTATGGA
>QCJB01000047.1 GCA_003216295.1 Prochlorococcus sp. AG-402-P16
TGGAATTTTGCCTAGATTATTTTTCAGGGGAAGAGAACTCAGATTATTAAGAGTGGGCGTAGGTTTAAATGTTTTCAATACTGTTCCTAAAGAAGGTATTTCATTAGGAGAAATCATTGGAGATCAAAAGTTAAATATAAATTTTTGGTCATCAGAAGTTTTATATGCAATAGATAGATCATTAGATTTCTTAGGTAATAAAAAACTTCTGTGTAGAAATATTGAAAGAAGATTATGGGCATCAAAATACATTGAAAAAGAACATGGTTATAAATGGGACATCAACGGAATAGATTCAAATGGAGGATTGATTCTTTCTCGAAAAGGTAAGAAGAGAATATTGACTAATTGAAGATAAACTTTGGTTAATTTAGTTGTGAGATATTTCAATTACTCTTCCATCTCTGAATTTGGCAATTTTTTTTGCCCTTTGAGCAACATTGTCTTCGTGAGTTACAAGAACGATTGTTATGCCCTGATTATGGAGTTGATCAAAAAGATTTAGGACATCCTCAGTAGTTTTGGAATCAAGAGCTCCAGTTGGTTCGTCAGCTAATAATAAAGATGGTTGATTTATTATTGCTCTTGCAATGGCAACACGCTGTTGTTGCCCTCCAGATAATTGATTAGGCATGTTAGTCATTCTATTCCCAAGACCTACTCGATCTAAAGCCTCTTCAGCCCGTTTTTCCCTTTCTTTAGAGGGTACACATGCATAAATCATTGGAAGCATGACATTCTCAAGAGCTGAAACTTCTTGTAGCAGATGAAATTGCTGAAAAACAAAACCAAGTTCTTTATTTCTAATATCTGCAAGTGAGTCATCATCAAGTCTTTCGACAGCAGTTCCATTTAATTCATATTTCCCTTTAGTAGGACGATCAAGACATCCGAGAATATTCATTGCGGTGCTTTTCCCCGATCCACTTGCCCCCATTACGGCCAGATAATCCCCTTGATTGACTTCAAGGTTTAGGTTGTCAAGAGCTTTAACTTCTACAGAGCCTTTTCCATAAAACTTACTTACATTTGATAAGCGCGCTATTGAGTTATTCAATGTTGTGAATTGGTTAGCCAATTGAACTTTTACTTGCAACAGTAATAGCTTCTTGAAGAAAAGGTGTCCCGTTTACCGCACTATCAGCAAAATTAAAGAGAGGATTTGAGACGATACCACCAATAGCAGTAACTAGTACGCAAAAAATCAAAGCTACTTTAAGTGGTGACATCCCTGGCATTGACCATTCTATTGATGGATATGCTTTTACAACATCTGAAGCCTCTTTTGGTTCTTTTACAACCATCATTTTTATTACTGAGATGTAGTAATAAATAGAAATAACTGAAGTTATTAAGCCAACAGTAACAAGTAAATATTGTTCATCTGCCCACCCAGCGAAGAACAAATAAATCTTCCCAAAGAATCCAAGCATTGGAGGAATTCCCCCTAAAGATAGAAGGCATAGACTTAATCCTAAAGTGATTAATGGATCTTTCTGGTAGAGCCCTGCATAATCTGAAATTTGATCACTCCCAGTTCTAATTGAAAAAAGAATTATGCATGCAAAAGCCCCTAAATTCATAAACAAATAAGCAGCCATATATAAAACCATCGCAGCGAAACCATCTTCAGTTCCGCAAACCAATCCAATCATTACAAATCCAGCCTGCCCAATTGAACTGTAAGCGAGCATTCTTTTCATTGATTTCTGAGCAAGTGCCACTACATTTCCTAGTGACATACTTAGAACAGCTAAAACAGTAAATAGCAATTTCCATTGTGTATCAAAGGCACTAAAACAACCCACTAATATTCTTACTGCTAGTGCAAACCCCGCGGCTTTGGAACCTACAGATAAGAAAGCAACCACTGGGGTTGGAGATCCCTCGTAGACATCGGGGGTCCATTGATGAAAAGGTACTGCTGCTATTTTGAAAGCAACTGTGGATAGAACGAAAACTAATGCTAAAGCAGATAAAGGAGTAGGTGCATTTATTAAAGTTATTCCAATATCTTTAAGGTTTGTAGAGCCACTAATTCCATAAAGAAGTGATGCTCCATAAAGAAATACAGCAGCAGCAGCAGAGCCAACCAATAAATATTTCAAAGCGGCTTCAGAACTTCTTGAATCTCTTTTGAGGTATCCAGAAAGCAAGTAGCTTGCAACCGAGAGTGTTTCTAATGAGACAAAAACGCTTACTAAATCAGTTGAGCCACATAAAAGCATGGCTCCAAGTGTGGCAGCTAATAATATCGCTGCAAATTCGCCAATGGGACTTCCATTTTGTTCGGCATATTTCCAACTAATTAAAAGTGAAATAAGAGTTGATAGTGCAATTACCCCTCTAAATGCAATAGCAAGATTATCTGCTATGAATGCTCCCAAAAAAGATTCTTGAATTTCTCCATTCC
>QCJB01000048.1 GCA_003216295.1 Prochlorococcus sp. AG-402-P16
TTTTGATTTCCAGGCTCAATTAAGGAACTCAAATAAAATATACTATAGCACCAGAAATTATTGATTGTCTTTCATTTAAATAATAAATATAATTTGTATACTAGGATTTTTTGACTTTGAAGAATTATGTGTTTTAAAAATATTAAATTATTTTATTCATATTTAAAATAAGATACCCATTTTTCTAGATATTGATGACAATCTTCAAAGTACTTCTCATATTTTTTCCATTTTGCTATTGAAGACTTATATAGGGGTTGAATAACTTGAGAAGATGACGGCGTATTAATTTTTCCTCTATCTAATGCAGTTTTTCTATAGTTCTTTAAATTTTCATGCCATTCAAGATCTAGATAATCTAATATTTGTAAAGTATGGCCATCAAAATCTTCAACAAGATCTTCGTATTTGGATGTAATGAAATTAATATTAAGATTATTTTTATATATATCCCATGCTTTCATGACTTCGTTATAAATAATTGAGGAATTTTTCAAACTTGTCATATTTGCCATTGCTTCATTTGGTTTAAATAATTGTTGAAAACATGATAAAACTGTGTCATATGGATGCCTATGTGTGAAGATTATTCTTGCCTCAGGAAATAATAGGTTAATTAAAGGTAAAGAGGTTGTGTGTAATGGTAATTTATCTATTTTTATTTTTGCAGATTTCTCTATATACTTCTCTAATAATAATAGGTATTGCTCTCTAAGCATTCTTAAATTATCTTCAGAAATATTATAAATATCATTTATTCTTGTATTTAATTCCTCTTTAATTAATTTCTCAATAGATGTAATCAGAGGCTTTTCTTCAATTACCTCAATATCTGGATGGCTTCTAAGTATTGTGTCTAATAGAGTAGTTCCAGATCTAGGAAAACCTATCAAAAAACAAATATTAGAATTTGTATATGTATAATTATGTTTTGTTATATTTCTATCTTTTATACTTGACTTGTAGGAATAAATCTCATTTAAGTAAGAATCTTTGCTTAGACTACTGTAAGCTGAGTCCTGTTGACTTTTGGTAAAACATTTGAAGGCTAAATCATAATTTTTGACTTTTTCTTCAATAAAACCTCTAAAACTCCAATAGCTTAATTTTACTTTCTCGGAGCTTTTCTCGATCCATTTGGAGGAAATATTATTAATCAAATTCTTGGCTTCACTATATTCCTTATTTCTGAAGCATAGTCTTGCTCTAAAAAGTAAACATTCATTAGCTATTATATTTATATTATTATATTCTTTTAGACTTTTTTCTAGACTTTTTAAATCATTTGCTTTTTCAAATAGACTAAAAAGAGTAAGATAAGCTTCAGCAAAATTAGGACTAATTTCTATGGCTTTGAGAATAGCTGATTCTGCTTCTTTTAATTTGCCAAGATCTAATAATATAATTCCTAGGTTGTAATGAGCATTTGCATAATCAGGTTTTAACTCAATAGCTCTAAGAGTGGATAATTCTGCTTCTTTTAATTTGCCATTGTCATTGAGTATCGTTCCTAGATTTAAATGTGCTTCAGCATAATTTGGATTAAGTTCTATCACCTTACGAGTAGATATTTCAGCTTCCTTAGATTCCCCCATAGCTCTAAAGATGCCACTTAAATTTAAATAGGCATCTGCTAAATGAGGATTAATTTTAATAGTTCTCCTAAAAGATAATACTGCATCTTTTAATTTACCAAGATCTTTTAAAATAATTCCTAGGTTGTAATGAGCATTTGCAAAATCAGGTTTAATTTTAATTGACTTTCTTAAAAATGATTCTGCTTCTTTTGATTTACCAAGATCTTTTAAAATAATTCCTAGGTTGTAATGAGCATTTGCAAAATCAGGTTTAATTTTAATTGACTTTCTTAAAAATGATTCTGCTTCTTTTAATTTCCCATAATCTTTGAGTATTACTCCATAATTAGAAAATACTTCTGGATCATTAATATCTTTATTAATACAGTATTTATAATATTTTTCAGCTTCAACAATATTTCCTTGTGAATGAAATTTGAATGCTTGATTAATTATTTTATTTTTTGATAATTCAGTATAATTATTTGTGCAAATAGAAATATTCTCTTTAAGATTTATAATAGATTTAGGAACAGTAAATGTTGTTAATTCATTATTTCTTATGAGATCCTGTCTTTCTTTTTCTTTAGGATATGACACTAATCACTTTTGAGGTCTTCATAGTATAAAAGAATTTGAATAATTTATCTATCTTAGTTGTCTTATTTCAAACTTTGTATCCTGACCATTTTAAATTAGTTATGAAACAAGGGCTTTAAATCAGAATAAAA
>QCJB01000049.1 GCA_003216295.1 Prochlorococcus sp. AG-402-P16
ATCGTAGAGATTGATTATAAAGATTTTAAAGCTGATTTATTGGATCAATTTAATGAAAAAATTAGACTTTTATGCACACGAAGAGCTAAATTAGATTATCAAGGTTTATTTATAGATGTAGGTGATATAGTTTGCGTTGAGTCTATAGATTATAAAAACAAAAAAGCTGTAATTTCAGAAGTGGAGCCACGAATAAGTTTTTTAAAACGTCCAGCTGTGGCAAACGTTACATTAGTTTCTATTTGTATCTCAGTTGATGAGCCTTTATTTGATATGGCACAAGCAAGTCGTTTTTTATTAACAGCTGAATGTTCAAATATAAAACCTTTAATAGTTTTAACTAAAATAGATTTACTTACAAAAGATAATTTGATCTTATATGTAAATAAATTAAAAAGTTGGGGTTATACGTGTATACCAGTATCTACAAAGAATTCTCAGGGTATCGATTTATTAATTGAACGATTTAGAAAAACAAAATTAACTGTGCTTGCAGGTCCCTCTGGAGTTGGTAAGACAAGTTTAATTAATCATATAATCCCAACTGCTTCACTACCTACATCATCTGTTTCAATAAAATTAAAGAGAGGCAAACATACGACAAGACATGTTGAACTTTTTTCAATTGGAGAAGGATCACTTCTTGCTGATACACCAGGGTTTAATCGCCCAGAAATAGTTTGTAAGCCATCTGGTTTTGCTTCCTTGTTCCCAGAGTTTCGAACGCAATTAACACAGTCACAATGCAAGTTCCGTAATTGTTTGCATAGAGATGAGCCTGGTTGTGTAATTGATAAAGATCTTGAAAGATATCTTTTTTATCGTGAGAACATTGAGGAAATGATTAATTCTCCTCTCCCATACCAGGGAGGTTCAGCTTAAATCCACCAGTTAAATCTTCCATTCGTTCTTTCATCGTCGAAGTTGAAATTTCATGAGCAGATTTCATAGCATTTAGTATGGCGTCTTCAATTACTGCTTTTTCTTCAGAGAGGAGAGATTGATCAATTTCTATTCGTAAGGGCTTTTGATTACCTGACATCCATATTTTGGCCCGATTGTCATTATTTGACCCCTCGATTTCCATAACCTCAAGCTCTTCCTGAAGTTTTTGAGCATTCTGCTGAATTTGTTGTGCTTTTTTAAAAGCTTCTGTGAGTTGCCCAAAATTTGGTAGTCCGAATCCAGCCATGAGAATTTCCTATTGTTATTAATCTTAGGGTTTAAAATTAAAAGCCACATTGTTTGACTTCTGTTTCTAACAAGATTCCATAAGCATCTAAAACTCTTTTTTGAATATATTTAATTAATTCTCTGACGTCACAAGATGAAGCTTTATTTGCGTTAATTATAAAATTTGAATGTATTTTGGATATTTCGGCTCCACCAAAACGAAATCCTTTTAAACCAAGTTCTTCAATTAATTTTGCAGCCTTCAAAGGTTCTGGATTGCGAAAAACACTACCGCAGGTTTGGGCTGTATAAGGTTGAGTTTTTAAGCGATGGTTTAGGTTTTCATTTGTGATCTGTCGAATTTTTTCTGCATTACCGAATGCCAGCTTGAGTCGAGCAGATAAGACAATTAATTGTTCATTTTGAAGAAGACTGTATCGGTAACCAAAATTGAGATCTTTTCCTTTGAGAATTTTGTATTCACCTGTCAAAGATAGCGTTGTAATACTTTCGAGATAGCTAGATATGCAATGTTCTTGTGCTCCTGCATTCATAACTACTGCTCCACCTATTGTCCCTGGTATTCCTACAGCCCACTCGAGTCCATGAAGTCCATGTGCAGCTGCTTTTCTGGCCAAAGTAGGAAGCATTTCACCGCTTAGGACTTCAATGATTCCACTACTTTTATCGATTTTAATTCCTTTGAAATTACGCATACCTAGGCTTAATCCTTTAATTCCTTTGTCGTTTATTAGAAGATTTGAGCCTGCGCCGATAATATTGCAGGGAAGATTTTTATCATTTATCCAATCAATTAAACATTTTATTTCTTCACTATTTTTTGGCTCAGCAATCCATTCTGCTGGTCCTCCTATTCTCCAAGTGGTGAAGTTTGATAAAGAAATATTTTTTTGTAATTTAACTGAGTTCATTTTTTAAGCAGCTAAATCATTTTTAATTGATTTATTATTTATGACTTCTAAAAATAGATTTGCACATATCATATTAATATCTCCTGCTCCCATAATTAAAATTAAGTCTCTTTCAATTGTTTTTGCTTTGATTAGCTCT
>QCJB01000050.1 GCA_003216295.1 Prochlorococcus sp. AG-402-P16
AATAATTGAAAAGAAAAAAGTTCTCCCATTTGTGTATTGTTTTTAAGCGATGTCTGCTTTTATGACTCTAGCGAAGTTATTAAATATGCCTTTTTTATCATTTTGGACTATGCATTTTACTATTCAGTACGTTAGATAAGAAGAAGGGAATTTGAGCTGATGCCCACTGATCATACTTTGGTAATTGTTGAAAGCCCTACAAAGGCAAAAACCATAAAAGGTTTTTTGCCTAAGGATTTTCAAGTTTTGGCCTCAATGGGGCACATCAGAGATTTGCCTAACAATGCTTCTGAGATTCCTGCAAAGCACAAAGGAGAGAAGTGGGCAACTATTGGTGTCAATACAATGGCTGACTTTGATCCCTTGTATGTTGTTCCAAAGGACAAGAAAAAAATTGTCAAGGAATTAAAACAATCACTGAAAGGTGCTAGTGAATTATTGCTTGCCACTGATGAGGACAGGGAAGGGGAAAGTATTAGTTGGCATTTGATGAATGTTCTTGATCCGAAAATTCCTGTCAAGAGGATGGTTTTCCATGAGATAACTAAAGAGGCTATTTCCAAAGCCCTTTCAAAAACCAGGGAGATTGATATGGAATTAGTTCATGCTCAAGAAACTAGGAGAATTTTAGACCGTTTAGTTGGTTATACTTTATCCCCTCTACTCTGGAAAAAGGTTTCTTGGGGCTTATCGGCTGGAAGAGTCCAATCAGTTGCAGTAAGATTGCTTGTCCTCCGTGAAAGGGCAAGGAGATCATTTAGAAGTGGAAGTTATTGGGACTTGAAGGCAAAACTTGAAAAAGAAGGGAGTGAATTTGAAGTGAAAATGACCTCAATCGGTGGCCAAAGAATTGCAAGTGGGAGTGACTTTGATGAATCCACAGGTCTTTTAAAATCCAGTCGAAATGTCAAATTACTAAATGAAAAAGAGTCGAAGGATCTTGCTGAAAAATTAACTGCGGACCAATGGAAAGTTACTAATGTCGATGAAAAGCCGTCAATTCGTAAACCTGTCCCGCCTTTTACAACAAGCACTTTACAACAAGAGGCTAATAGAAAACTTCGATTGTCGGCTAGAGAAACTATGAGATGCGCTCAGGGTTTATATGAAAGAGGGTTTATTACGTACATGAGAACTGATTCTGTTCATCTATCCGATCAAGCAATTAATGCATCCAGAAAATGTGTTGAATCAAGATATGGAGTTGAGTATTTGTGTGATAAACCCCGCCAATTTTCAAATAAGACTAGAAATGCTCAAGAAGCCCATGAAGCAATTCGTCCTTCTGGTGAGAACTTTAAAACACCCAAAGAGTCAAACTTGCAAGGAAGGGACCTTTCTTTATATGAACTGATCTGGAAGAGAACCGTCGCCAGTCAAATGGCTGATGCAAGGTTGACAATGCTTAGTGTTGAACTTCAAGCATCAGATGTATCTTTTAGGGCAAGTGGTAAAAGAATAGATTTTCCTGGTTTTTTTAGAGCTTATGTTGAAGGAACTGATGATCCTGATAGCGCACTTGAAGGACAAGAAGTCCTTTTGCCTGATTTGGTGATAGGAGATACTCCTATAGCTAAGGATGTTGAGGCGTTGGGCCACCAGACACAGCCTCCAGCTAGATATAGCGAAGCCTCATTAGTTAAAACACTTGAAAAAGAAGGCATAGGTCGTCCATCAACTTATGCAAGTATTATTGGAACAATCGTAGATCGTGGATATTCAGTCCTTAACAATAATTCTTTGACCCCTAGCTTTACTGCCTTTGCGGTTACATCACTTCTTGAAGAGCATTTCCCTGATCTTGTAGATACTAGTTTTACAGCTCGAATGGAATCAACACTTGATGAGATCTCAACTGGGAAAGTGAACTGGCTACCCTATTTAAAGGATTTTTATAAAGGCGATGCTGGGCTAGAAAACCAAGTTCAAAAAAGAGAAGGCGATATAGATGGAGGAGAGTTTCGGGCTGTTTCTTTGGAAGGTCTTTCCTCTCTTGTCAGATTAGGTAAATTTGGAACATATTTGGAATCTAAACAACTTGGTGAAGATGGTAAGCCCATCACAGCTACTCTTCCACAGGAAATTACTCCTGCCGACTTGGATGAAGATAAAGCTGAGATGTTACT
>QCJB01000051.1 GCA_003216295.1 Prochlorococcus sp. AG-402-P16
ATTACATTTGCACATGAGTACGGAGAAGTTGTTTTGAAGCCACTTGGAGGGAAAGGTGGGCAAGGAGTCATACGAATTGCAAAGGATGCTCCAGGATTAGAAGCATTACTTGAATTAGTTACCTCACAAGAACATTTGCCAGTGATGATGCAACAATTTCTACCAGAAGTAATAAATGGCGATAAAAGAATCCTTTTGGTTAATGGAGAGCCATTAGGTGCAATTAACAGACGTCCAAAAAAAGGAGACTTCAGAAGCAACCTCGCTTTAGGTGGAAAAGCTGAGATAACTAAATTAACTCCTAAAGAAATAGAGATATGCGATCAAATTAAGCTTGCTTTACAAGAGGAAGGTCTTTTTTTTGTTGGTATAGATGTTATTGGGGGAATGCTAAGTGAAATTAATGTTACTAGTCCAACTGGTATTAGAGAAGTAGAGAACCTAATGAATGTTCCATTAGCAGATCAGGTGATTGATTACCTTATAGATCATTTGAACAATTAACCCTATCTAAGTTTAATTGATTTCTTAGAACTTCAAACTTCAAAGCTACCTCTTGCATTTCCCCTTCAACAGTTGAGCCTTTTACTAAGCCAGCACCAGCAAACAATTTAAGTTCATAACCTCTCACATGTCCGTAACGAATGGCCACCCTAAATTCTGAATTTTGATTTTTATCAATCCATCCAATTGGAGAGGCATATGTTTGACGGTCAAATGGTTCTAAAGCTCTCAACCAACTCAAAGATTTACTCAGAGGTAATCCAGCTACCGCAGGAGTTGGATGAAGAGCTTCAACTAAGTCAAGAGGAGATTTTTCTTTAACACAAGCTTGAATAAGAGTATGCAAATGAATTAAATGACCTTGAGTAATTAATTTTGGTTGAGGTGAATGACTTGCTTTAATACCTTTTTTTAAAAGTTGTTCGACAATAGAATTAACTACAAAATGGTGTTCTCTTAAATCTTTAGAAGATGCAAGTAATTCTTTTCCATCATCACCTTTTTTTGCAGTCCCAGCCAAAGCATCTATTAACAACTGATTTTGATTGAGACTTATTAATCTCTCAGGTGATGCACCAAAAAATGACTCGTCATAATTTTTTTGCCATAGGAATCGACAACTATTAGTTTGCTGCACTCTTAAGCGAACAAGTAAGTTCAGTGGATCTAATGGTTTTCTTAGTGAAAGACGTTGTCTCGTAGCCAATACAAGTTTATCCAAATCACCTGCATTTATTAATTCGATCCCTTTAGCCAACGCATCTCGATATTGAGATTTCCAATCATTAGAGAAATGATCGACTAAGAAGTTTTCTTTTAGATCATGAACAATTCGAACTGGTGATCTATTTATCTTTTCTCGAATTGACCATAATCTTTCAATGGCTTCACGAACATCTGAAGGGTTTTGTGCAACTGAATTTAAACGTAACCATGACAATCCATCTTTTGCAGATAATTGCCACTTAGGCAAAACAGCCTGCAGGGAAAATTTATCATTAGTTGATTTTTCATGACTTTTAATTTGATCAAAAAAAGAAAATGAAAATAAAATCCTTGATGCTGAAAATTCTGGACTTGGAGAAGTATCGATCAATCGAGTGAAAATCTCATCACTAAAGCTTTGTGCATTTTCAAACCTCTTTGGTCCAGATAAATCCAAAGATTGACAATGTCCTCCGGCAGAAATGCACAATCCAGGAGATAGATCCCAAAGAAATCTAAATTGATGTTTTTCTGTAATTAAAGGTAATGTCGTTAAAGGGTCTGCTTGACTTACAGGAACAGAAATACTCAAGATACATTCATCAACTTTTCGTTCACTCCATTTCCGGAGAGAATTAACTAAAAGCTCACTAAAGACAGGTTCTAAATTCATAACCAATTAGAGCCTTTAGAAATAAATAAACCAATACATGAACTGCTGCCTAGTCTTAAGGAAGGAACCCAGAAACAAACAGAGCAGGTTATTTTATCAGTGAAGTCTTCTACAACCGAAAGGAAACATCTTTGGCAAGCGGCAATTAAGTGGCCATTGTATTCAGTTGCAATAATGCCTGTAATTTTATCTGCAGGATGGGAG